>CAJAOR010000001.1 GCA_903942355.1 uncultured Chlorobiaceae bacterium
GCGGCGGGCAAAAGGGCCGCAATGCTGCACGTCCAGTATGTCGAGCGGGGAGGTGTTGAAAAGGATGGAACTGCCGGCAAGCTCTATGGTGATGAAAACCGCTTTGACCGGAACAGTTTCCAGAGAGAGATCGAGGGTGAGGCGCATCAGTTCCGCTTTATCGTTTCTCCGGAAAATGCCGATGATCTTGACCTCGATGAGTTTACCCGGAAACTGGTCAACCAGATGGAGTCTGATCTTGATCGGAAGATCGACTGGGGTGCCGTGAATCATTACAATACCGATAACCCTCATGTCCATATTATCGTCAGAGGGGTAGACAGTGATGGTAAGGAGTTGAGAATCAGTCCTGATTATATCTCGAACGGTATACGCAACCGGGCGGGTGAAATTGCCACCAGAGAACTGGGTATGCGTTCAGAGCTGGAAATCCAGCAGCAGAGAACTAAAGAGGTATCTCCGGCAAGGCTCACCTCTCTTGACCGATCTATCGCTGCCATTGAACACAATGGTATGGTGGATCTCGGTCAGTGTCCGGTCGAAAAAGAGGAGCTGTTTCAGCAACGCCTGCTCTCCCGGCGTTTGAAGGTTCTTGAGTCATTCGGTCTTGCTGAAAATACAGGAGTCCGGCAGTGGTCGATGACCGAAGGATGGGAGCAGAAGCTGCAGGCGATTGCCAGGCGAAACGAAATCTTCAGGGAGATGCACCAGAGCGTTGGTGGTGATCCCGGAAAGTACCGGATGTATGATCCTCAACCGGATGCGCAGCGGATTGAAGGGAAGCTTGTCAGCAAAGGAGTGTCCGATGAATGGCATGACCGATACTACATCGTGGTTGAAACTCCTCAGGGAAATGCATGGTATGTCAATCTCGGTAAAAGCAGTGATCCCGGAAAGTATGGGGTGGGTGATATCGTCACGGTTACAGCCGAAAAAGAAGAGTGGCTGAAAAAGGCTGATCTTGCCATTGCCAGCCACGCAGCAAAGCATGGAGGCATCTATGAGCGGCAGCAGCACCTGAAAGAAATTCAGGAAGAGATGGTTGAGGTTGAAGGAGGAGGCAGGCTTCATCGTAAAGCATATGTCGAAGCCCATGAACGACGGTTGCAGCGGTTGCAGCGATTTGGTCTCGTCAGGCATCTTCCAGACGGTTCATGGAGAGTTCCGGATGATCTTATCGCATCACTGAAAGAAAGGGACGTGGCGAATCCCGCCATGCAACAGAAAATTGAGCGGCAGTCTCTGCTCCGGTTACCTGAGCAGGAAAACTATCGGGGCAGGATGTGGATCGACCGGTTTACCGCAAAAACCGATAACCCGGAATTTGCAAAACAGGGGTTCGGCAAAGAGCTGAACGATGCCGTCCGGCGGCGGGCTCTTTTTCTGCAGGAGCTTGGCATCGACCCGCTCGATCCTGCCAGGGCAAAACATCTTGACAAGCTTGAAAAACATGATCTGGCTGAAAAGATCAAACAGCAGCATGGCGGAGAGTTCAGGGATCTGAAATCCGATGACCGGTTTCGGGGGACATTGACCGATACCGGCCTGCAAGCGAGCGGCAAACGTTACGCTCAGCTCTTTGATCCGAAGTCCAAAGAGTTTTCACTGGTTCCATGGAAGCAGGATTATGAACGGTTTGTCTCGAAACAGGTTGAGCTGATCCATGCTGAAGCAGGGTATAAAGTGGTTCAGCAACTTGATCTTCGAAAAGGGAGATAGCTCATGAAAAAAAGCCGTACGGTCAATGTTTTTTATGGTCATATAGCGACCGGCATGTCTTTCATATTGTTCGGTACCTGGGCAACAACACAATATGTCGCATGGCTGCTGGGATATCAGCATCAGCTTGGTAAGCCGCTTCTTGTCGTGCAGGGCTATCCCGTTTATGAACCATGGGAGTGGTTTTTCTGGGCATTTCATTTCGAGGCATATGCGCCTTGGGTTTTTGAACATGCCAGCCGGATTACCTACGTCAACTTCTTCGTCATGTTTGCCCTGATGGTGTTCCTTGCTGTTCGGCGGGCGAAACGTCGCAACCCGTCGGGCTCATATGGAACGGCACGATGGGCATCGGTCAGTGAGTTGCAGCAGACAGGGATATTCGTTGAGCAGGGAGTGATTCTGGGGCAAACCAACGATGCTGAATTTCATACGGAAGTGATAAAGGGCACCGGGGAAGTGCATTGGAAGATGGACAAGCCCGGCAGCATGATTCTGCGTCATAACGGCCCTGAGCATATTTTTTGTTTTGCACCGACCAGAAGCGGCAAGGGGGTGGGGCTTGTTATCCCGACACTGCTGGCATGGAACGAATCGGTTATTGCCTACGACATCAAGAAAGAGTTGTGGTCAGCTACAGCCGGATGGCGGAGGCGGTTTTCGCATTGCTGGCGATTTGAACCGACAGCACCGGATTCGGTACGCTTCAATCCGTTGCTTGAAATTCGAAAAGGGGCTTACGAGGTCAGGGATGTGCAGAATGTCGCCGATATTCTGGTCGATCCGGATGGATCGAAAGAACATCACGATCACTGGGAAAAGACCGGGCACTCCCTGCTTGTCGGTGTGATCCTGCATGTGCTCTATGCCGAGGAGGATAAAAGCCTCAGTGGTGTTGCAAACTTTCTCTCCGACCCGGAAAGAAGCGTTTACGATACCCTGAAATTCATGCTTACCTTTTCTCACCTGAAAGAGGGTGCTCATCCCGTTGTGGCTGCCTGTGCGAGGGAGATGCTCAACAAGACGGAAAACGAACTCTCGGGAGTGGTCTCAACCGCCATGAGCTTTCTTGGTTTGTACCGGGACCCGTTTATTGCCCGGAACACCTCGGCATCAGATTTCACCATTCGTGATCTGATGAACAGTGAGCATCCGGTAAGCCTCTACCTTGTTGTTCCTCCGAGTGATATCGAACGAACAAAACCGCTGATGCGCCTTGTTCTGAACCAATTCGGTAGGCGGCTGACCGAAAAGATCGAATATGGAAAGGGCAAGAAACATTACCGGCACCGGTTGCTCATGATGCTCGATGAATTTCCCAGTCTTGGACGGCTTGGCTTTTTTGAATCGGAACTGGCCTATATGGCAGGATACGGAATCAAATGCGTCATGATTGCCCAGTCACTGAACCAGATCGAAATGGCTTACGGCCCCAATAATTCGATTCTCGATAACTCACATGTGAGGATCACCTACGGTGCTCTCGATGAACGGACGGCCAAACGGATTTCCGATCTTCTCGGGCAAGCGACAGAAAAACGCCTCCAGATGAACTTTGCCGGTAACCGGCTTTCACCCTGGCTTGGCCATATCATGGAAAGCGAGCAGGAAACCCCGAGGCCGTTACTCACGCCCGGTGAAATCTTGCAGTTGCCGGGTGATGATGCTTTGGTGATGATCGGCGGATTGCCTCCCTACCGGGCAAAAAAACTCATGTACTACCAGGACGAACGCTTCAGGGAGAGGGCCTGGCTTCCTGCCCCGGATGATCCGGACGAGCAGTATGCAGAATTCCTCAAGAAAAGGGAGTGCAATTCATGGTTCGATCCGGCAGTCACTCAAGTTAAACGGATAGAAATTCCATCAGGAGAGGTAAGCAGGAACAGTTTCGTTGAATTCGAAGCGGAGCTGCCTGATGAAGATGGTCAAACCGAAGATCATGCTTTTCTCCACCGGGATGATCCGGAAGATTTCACTCATGAAGAGACGATTCCTGAAAACACGCTTTCTGTAGAGGATGCAGTCAACAACAGGAATGGCAGTCAACCTGGGCGGGCGCCCATTATCGATTTAAGCAGAACACCACAAGGAGGTCATTTACCATTATGAAACGCAAGAACATTCACCCCTATCTCTCTCCGGAGCTCTATGCCCAGTTCAAGGCATACTGCAAGAGAATCAATGCCACGGAAAGCAGTGTCATTGGATCAGCACTGAAAGAGTATTTCGATGATTCCACAGACATGAAGCTGCTGTTGCGAAGGCTTGACCGCCTTGGCCGTCTGCCACTCGTCTGGAACGTGATATCAATGCTATGGCGGAAGCGTTCGCTGTTTTTGTGCAGCTCTGGTTTGCCCATACCCCGAGTATCGGTGAAAATGAAAAAGATGCAGCAAGAAGGGAGGCGTGGAACCAGTACCAGAAATTCGTTGAGTACGTGGCAACCCAGATGGCTGGCGGTCACCGGTTCATTGATGACCTTGTGCAGGACACCATAGCCGATGAAGATGAGCTGCAGCAGGGGGCCAGTAACAGTGCTGATTGAAGCTGAGCATGTAAGTTTGCTGAATATGACGTATATTTTCCGATGATCTAACCATTCAGGAACTTATGGAACTATGGATTGTAAGCAGCGGTTTTGTGCCGATCCATATAAGACGCTAAAATAAAAAGTGA
>CAJAOR010000002.1 GCA_903942355.1 uncultured Chlorobiaceae bacterium
CAGGCAGTTCTTGCTCAGAGGCATAGAAAATGTAAGAGGTGAATGGGATCTTGTCTCTATTGCGTGGAATCTGAAGCGATTGAATGTGTTACGCCAGATAACGGCTTGAATGTTGGGATGTAACTGCGTGATTGACCCTGTATTGGTCTTTTCAACAGAAAAAAGTACCGTCATAAATGACCAAAATCAAAAAATAAGGTCACTTGCAGCTTACGGGTCATATCATTGTTTTTTTATGCTAAAACGTCAATTCCGACAGGCTGCTAGGAAAGAGTGATGCCCGTGCTGCTCCGATGTTGGCGTTTTCAGCCTTCAGTGCGTATTCTGCCTGCCGTATGTCAGGGCGATCAAGCAGGACGACGGAGGGAATGCCCACGGGGAGCGTGTCCAGCACCTGGACATCGGCCAGGGGTTGAGGTTCGAGGAGCATCGGATCGATCTCCTTTCCGACCAGCAAGGTTAGCGCGTTCTTGCTCTGTTCCACCTGACGTTGATATTGCGCACGGTTGACCCGGGCCGATTCGGCCAGTGTTGCCGACTGTGCTACATCGAGTCGGGACTTTGCGCCGAGATCGAAGCTACGTTTGATGAGATCGGAGGCATCCTGCCTTGTCTTGAGCGTGCTTTCAGTCAATCGCAACAGCTCGACATCGGCAAGGTAGGCGAGATAGGCGTTGGCAACTTCAGCGACCAGGCTTGTCTGCGCGGCTTTGCGGCCCTCTTCGGTAGCGAGATACTGGTTTATGGCGCGATTACTGAGGCTGCGTACACGGCCGAAAAGATCCAGTTCATATGCCGTCGTGCCGATGCCTGCGGTATAGGTCGAGGTGATTTCCGTTTTACCGGTGCCGCTCTGGCCTTTTGACAATTCCTGGCGGGTGAAGCTTCCCGGGGCGTTAATCGATGGCAAAAGATCCGAACGCTGGATACGATAGGTGTTGCGGGCCGCCTCGATGTTGAGGGTGGCTATCCTCAGGTCGCGGTTGTTGGCAAGGGATTCTTCGATAAGGCTTTGCAGTTTTGGCGACCTGAACATGCTCCGCCATCCGATATCGGTGGTACGCGACTGTTCCCCGGATTGCGGTGCAGTGGAGGGCATCGTCCCGATTCCGGAAACCACCGGCCACTCTGTGGTGACGGGTGCCGTTGGGCGTACATAGGTTGGCGCAAGCGAACAGGCCGTCAGGGTGGTTGCTACCATGCATAAAGAAAGCAGCAGCTTAGAGTTCATGGTTCGACCCCTTGTCGTTTTGGTTTACTGCTGTGTCGGTTACCCTCTTTCGGGCAAACCGGGATTGCACGAGGATAAAGAACAGCGGCACAAAGAAGATCGTCAGCACCGTACCGGACAACATTCCTCCGATCACACCGATGCCGATGGCGTGCTGGCTTGCCGATCCTGCTCCGGAGGAGAATGCGAGCGGCGTGACACCGAGGATGAATGCCATGGAGGTCATAACGATCGGTCGAAGTCGCTGACCTGCTGCAGAGAGGACTGCCTCCTGCAGGTTCATACCGCTTTCGTAGAGGGTTTTGGCGAACTCCACAATAAGGATGGCGTTTTTCGCCGTCAGGCCAACGGTTGTCAACAGGCCGACCTTGAAGTAGACATCGTTTGAAAGACCTGAAAGGAATGTCGCCAGAACGGTGCCCAAGACACCGAGCGGAACTACCAGCATGACGGCTATCGGCACGCTCCAGCTTTCGTAAAGAGCGGCCAGGCAAAGAAAGACGAAAAGCAGGGAGAGCGTGTAGAGCAGCAGCGTTTGCTGGCCAGCAGCCCGTTCTTCATAGGAAAGACCGGTCCATTCGATACCGAAACCTTCAGGGAGTTTTTCTGCCAGCTTCGCCATGATGGTCATGGCATCGCCCGAGCTTACACCGGGCGCCGGGGCTCCCTGGATATTGACCGACGATATGCCGTTGAACCGTTCGAGCTTGGGCGAA
>CAJAOR010000003.1 GCA_903942355.1 uncultured Chlorobiaceae bacterium
AAACAGGCCTTGCTCAATGTCCAGATAATGATTTCTGATCGTTTCAGCTATCGCTATCGTATTATTGAATTTTATGGCGCTCTGAACTGTCTGGATTATTACTTATCGCTCAACTTAGGATAAAATAACAGGCAAATTGCTCAAAACCACCGACTGCACGCTTCCCCCGAAATATCAGGAGGTCTTTGGCGAGGCCCTTGTTGAACTTGCCCTGAAAGACACCCGAATCACCGCCATTACGGCCGCCATGCCAAGCGGAACATCGCTTGACCTCTTTCAGAACGCTTTGCCGAACCGTTTTTATGATGTCGGCATAGCCGAGCCGCATGCCGTAACCTTTGCTGCAGGACTGGCAAGCCAAGGGTTCATGCCGGTCTTTGCCGTATATTCGACCTTTCTGCAGCGAGCCTACGACCAGTTGATTCATGATGTAGCGCTTCAGAACCTGCACGTAGTATTTGCCATTGACCGGGCAGGGCTTGTGGGTGAAGATGGTCCGACCCATCACGGAGCATTCGATCTTTCCTGGCTTCATGCCGTACCGGGACTTGTCATTATGGCCCCGGCAAATGAGCAGGAGCTGCGCGACATGCTCTATACCGCGCTCTATGAGCTGAAGGGCCCGGTTGCAATCCGTTACCCGAGAGGCAATGGAACGGGTATAACCCTCCACAAAAAGTTCACCTCACTACCCATCGGCAAGGCACAGATTGTCAGGGAAGGCAGCCAGCTTGCACTGCTCTGCATGGGAACCATGACGGGAAAAGCCCTTGAGGTTGCCTCAATACTCGACAAAGAGGGCATCAATGCCAGCGTCGTCAACATGCGATTCCTTAAACCGCTCGATACCGACGTGATTGAGGTGCTGGCATCAAGGTCAACCCATTTTGTGGTTATCGAGGAAAACAGTACGATCGGGGGACTTGGCAGCGCCGTTATCGACCACCTCAATACAGCAGGGCTCAACCGCCCGGTACTGAAAATAGCCCTTCCCGATACATTCGTAACCCATGGGAGCATGAATGACCTCTACCGGGAGATCGGCTTCGATACCCCATCCATGACGGAAAAAATCAGGAAGTTTTACAAGGATGGCCAGAGGTGAAAAAGAGAGAGGAGCAGAAGCAAACCCCGCACTGAAAGATTGGCAAACAAGCCGGCAAGCAGGTCATCAGCCATGATCCCCCATCCTCCAGGCAATTGCTGGGCTCTATCGACAATTCCAGGTTTTGCTATATCAAAAAAGCGGAAAAAGAGAAGTGACAGCGCAATAGGCACGAGCCCTTCAGGCAGAAAAACAAGCGCCAGCCACTGACCGGCAAACTCATCAATCGTTACAATTGAGGGGTCCTCCCCATAGTAATCTTCCATAAGCATACCGGCCCAGACACCTGCTCCACTGCACAGCAGAACAAGGGAGAGCAACAGCAATGGCTGGTGCAGCACCGGAATGAAAAAATAGCAGATAACCGCAATAATACTTGTCAGCGTTCCGGGTGCTATCGGAAAATATCCGATTCCGAAACAGGTCGAAAAAAGTTTTGCTGCACGAAACTTCATACGGTTATTGACCTTAAAGCGGTTTATGAAAATAGATATTCCAGTTACTCACCAGATAGGAGATACCGGTATAGACCGTAAAAACCGTTACCGCAAGCATGATGAAGTCCAAATAACCGGAGACAAGAAAACTGCTGGTCATCCCGGCAATGCTCTTGCCGGAAAAAGCAGACTCTTTCATCAACATCAGCACCATGATC
>CAJAOR010000004.1 GCA_903942355.1 uncultured Chlorobiaceae bacterium
ATAATCATGTTTGAACCACAAAAAGAAAGACTGCAGGAGATTCATCGTCGCCTCGAACAGTTACGGGGGTATCTTTGACGTCGATGAGCGTAAGGAAAAAATTGAAGATCTGGAAAAGCTCTCTTTCAACCCAACCTTCTGGAACGATCAGAAAGAAGCCAACAAAGTATTAAAGGAGCTGAACGAACATAAATCATGGACTGATGCGTATGAAAAGATAGCATCCAAAACATGCGCCTGTCAGGATGAGTTCGACACAGCCATAGAGCTCGAAGACGAATCCTTCGGCGAGGAGCTTACCGCAGCCATTGCCTCAATCGAGCACGATATCTCGGCTGTTGAGTTCAAGAATATGCTTTCGGGCAAGGATGATGCCGGCAACGCCCTTATCACCATTCATGCCGGAGCAGGAGGAACCGAGGCTCAGGACTGGGCGGAAATGCTCTACCGGATGTATATGCGATGGGCTGAACGCAAGGGGTTCAAGATCTATACCGACGACTATCAGGAGGGTGACGGGGCAGGAATCAAAACCGCAACGCTTGAAATTGAAGGACCTTACGCCTACGGCTATCTGAAAGCTGAAAATGGCGTCCACCGGCTGGTTCGAGTCTCACCTTACGACTCCAACGCCCGGCGCCACACCTCATTTGCCAGTGTCTACACTTATCCGGAAGCTCCTCCCGATGTTGAAATAGAGGTCCGCAAGGAGGATCTTGAACTATCAACCTTCCGCAGCGGCGGCAAGGGCGGCCAGAACGTCAACAAGGTTGAGACGGCCGTGCGCATAAAGCATCTCCCGACAGGTATTGTGGTCGGATGCCAGGAGGAACGTTCACAGTTCCAGAACAGGGAACGCGCCATGAAAATGCTGATGGCCCAGCTCTACCAGCGGCAACGGGATGAAGAGGATGCCAGAAAGCGGGAGATTGAGGGCAAAAAGAAAAAAATCGAATGGGGAAGCCAGATCCGCAGCTATGTGCTCGATGACCGGCGCATCAAGGATCACCGGACCAACTACGAACGGTTCGATGTGGAGACCGTGCTTGATGGAGACCTTGATGAGTTCATGCAACGGTATCTCTCCGAATTCGGCGACTGATGGCAAGCCTTGGCAACAACCCTCTTGTCCGGTTCGGCATTATCACCGACATCCATTTTTCTTCGGAGAGCGAACTTGCGGCAGCACAAGCTGTTGCCGTAGAACTTCGCGCCAGCCTGAATTGCTGGCGGCATAAGAAGGTTGATTTTTTGCTTCAGCTTGGCGATCTCATCAAGGGAAGCGATGCCCATAAGCACGAAGAACTCCGTCAAATCAGCTCTATCCTCAAGCCATTTGACCTCCCCATCCGCCACGTTATCGGCAACCACTGTCTTGCCCTGCCTCGGCAGGAGCTGATGGCGGCTCTCGGCCTGCAAACTCCCTTTTATACCTTTACCGCAAAAGAGTTCCGCTTTATCGTGCTGGACGGTATGGATCTCTCTGTACTGCGCAAACCGGAAACAGAGGAGGAGCGCCAGATTCTTGCCTGGTTTTATGCACACCCCGAAGTGCACGACTACTGCGGTGCTGTGGGAACCCTGCAGAAAGCCTGGCTGCAAGGAGAACTGCAAAAGGCGGAGCATACTGGTGAAAAGGTGATCATCGTCTGCCATTTCCCGCTGCTTCCCGAAACCACCGACCAGAAGCATGGCCTGCTCTGGAACCACCGCGAAATTGCCGAACTGGTTTCGTCATCACCTGCCGTCAGGGCATGCATCAGCGGCCACTATCACTACGGTGGCTACGCGCTATACAACAGCATCCACTTTGTGGTGCTGCCGGCCTTTGTAAACCGGAGCGAACATCCCCGCTTTACCTGCGGAACAGTGGAGCTGCAGAGTGAACGGATGGTGGTACGGAACCAGCTTGATGAAAAGCTTTACGATCTGCCGTTCCGCCATTGACTTTATGGGTGATAACTTCGATATGCATGATTCAAGCCGCCTGTAAAGGTTATAAAAGCAACTCACGGCAAAGAATGCAAGGCAATATCCTGTACCTATAACCAATTGAGTGCATCTGCTTACGATTCGTTCTCCCTCCGAACCATTGACCGGGATTCTTCTACCGCATCAAGAATATCTTGTTTTGTTGCAGACGTTTTAACACCCTTAACATCAAATGGAGAGAGCAATTTCTTTTGATAAACAACGGTAAATATCTCACCAGACCTTTTTTTTATCATCACATCCTCACTACGAGCAAGATCAAGCACCTTTGACAGCTTTTGGCGCGCTTCCGAATAAGTATATACTTTCATGACAGTTACTCTACAATTTGAATCCCAATCTCTCTTGCAACAGCTTTCATTCGACGGTCAAGAGTTAAAAGCGGGCACCGCATAAGTAAAGCACACTCAATGAAATAGGCATCATAAGCATAAATCCCAGCATCCATAGCTACTCGTAATGCCGATCCAATATCAATGCCACATAACTGTACCGGAATCGATTGAACTGCTTGCCAAGCCAAATGAACCTCTTCAGCACTCAATACATGCCTTTTCACAAGAGCCGTGAACGCATTGCCGATTTCATAAGGCAATATTTCAGGAGCCACAAGCTCATGACCTGCAGTAAGTTCTATAATCCTGCACTTATCAGGTTCCTCAAGAACCACAGCAAGAAAAATGTTTGTATCGGCAATAATTCTCATATGTACAATTGTACAAAACTTAATCAATCAAAACAAATAAACGTTTCCGACTACGGATGGCAAAGAGAGCATCTATTATAAATCCGATAATCCTGCACTGATTTTACACTTTTTGAGTATTCCGGGGAAAGTGTGCAGCAACCGTCATAAATCGTTCCAGCAGATTTGCTTGGCGAGGGATAGCCGCCAAGGGGCAATGCTCGTGGATACGGTATCCCAGAAGGTTATCAAGCTCTGTGGCAAGGAAAAAAAGAATCTTGAAAAAAGACTGATGCGCTCACCAAACCTTCGTTTGTGGGATATCAGCATCGGGCCTAAAACGGTATTTTTATAATGGCTTTGTCCTTAAATTAGGAGAAATTCGTCATAAAGTAAAATTACAAAGCAATGCAATAGCGGTATTGCACTACCCAATCCTACAGCACTCGGTCAAGCACGGCGATAATGCGCCCGGCGGCGGCTCCATCCCATTTTTCAGGAATTTTTGAACGGCTGGCAATGTGCTTGTGCGTGCCGGGATGGAGAATATCGTGAATACGGCTCTTGATGTCCTCTTCATCGAGAGTTACAAGGGCATTGGTACCGATTTCGATGGTGGCGGGGCGGGCTGAAGTCTCCATGACGGTAAGGCAGGGGACATTCATGACGGTAGCTTCGGACTGCATCTCTTCGATGTCGGTGAGGAGCAGCATGGAGTCTCTGAGGAGCTTCAGGAGCGCGGCATGAGCCGGAGGATCAATCATTTTAACCCCTTCTATTTCGCTGAATGCGTCACCCAAACCGTGCTGCCGTATCAGCGCATCAAGTCCGGCAACGAGCGGCATGACAACAGTTATGTTGCCGGAAATTTCCTTGAAAAGCCGGAGCATCATTTCAAGCGGCTCTTTCGCAGAGAAGCGGCCTTCAGGGTTCAGAAGGACCAGCGCGTATTTTTTTTGCTTGACGCCGGAAACCTCTGTCTCGTCGGGGTTGTTTGCCTGTTCCATAAGGCCTACCAAGCTGTCAATGAGAAGGTTGCCTGCAAAAAAGACCTTTTCATCGGCGACGCCTTCGTTAATAAGGTTGTATTCGCCGCTGTGTTCGCTGACAAAGTGGAGGTCGGCCATGGCATCAATGACGACGCGGTTGACCTCATCACTATCTGAACGCTCATAGCTGCGCAGTCCGGCATCGACGGCGGCAACGGGCAAGCCGAGCTTTGCTGCGGTAACGGCAGCTCCAAATGCGGCATTGTCGCAACCGCAGACCAGCACGAGATCGGGTTTTTCACTGAGCATGATTTTTTCCATGGCAGGCATGGCGGCAGCAAGCTGCTCAACCGGTGTGCCGATGGGAAGAGTGATGGCATGACTGGCATCGCCAATACCAAAGCTTGCTGCCAGGTCGCGGCTTATAGGCTCTGCGCCTTCCGGGGCAGCAAGCATCACTACCGGCAGATAAGCTGGCTTTTTTTTCAGTGCTTTATAGAGGGGGGCGAGCAAAAGAGTGCCTGGCCTGCCACCGGCGGCCAAAAGTAATTTTTTCACAGTAAAATCAAAGCTTTGTTACATTAGGGTAAAGCTAGTATCCGGGCGTACCATTTCAATCATTATCAGCCAACAATGCGAAGAGTTTTTTTACCTGCATTCTTGACCGCCGCGTTTCTTCTGTTTCAGACTATCATGTTCCCGGTTCTGAACCATAATATACTCCGGGCGGAACAAAAGAAAATTATTCTCCAGCATGCCGATACCATCGAAGGCGGTGAGGGCGAAGCAGGAAACTACCGCTCGGTTATCGGTAATGTGGTGTTTCTGGATGGCGCCATGACCCTTCGTTGCGATCGCGCCACCAATTTCGTGAAAGAAAACAAAATTGTACTGAACGGCAACATTGTCATTACCGACCCCACCTATGCAATCTATGGCGACAGCGGGGTCTACTTTACTGACAACCAGACCGGCGAAATAAACGGCAACGTCCGGGGCCGAATGCTCGACAACTCCCTCTTCGGCAAGTCACGCCGGGCATTGATCAACAAGGCAAAAAGCCAGATCTGGCTCTATGACGATGCCATTGCCTGGCATCAGCAGCAACAGATCAGCGGAGATATTATTCTGATCCACTTCACAGAGTCCGGGAGCAGCAAAAAACAGGATATTGATGAAATACAGGTACACAACAACGCTTTTTTTGCCTCTGCCGATACCCTTTCCCGTTCACCGGTCGTCTTTGACCAGTTCAGCGGCAAGAAAATGATCATCCGGATTATCGGCGGATCGAAAATAGCCGGAATAACCATCACTGGCCAGGCAGAGAGCCTCTACCACCTCTACAATGAGAAGCAGCAGCCCTCGGGCATCAACTATTCGAGCGGGGATATGATCCGGCTCTTCTTTTTAAACGGTAATCTGACCTGGGTCAAGGTGACGGGCAATGTCGAGGGAAAGCAGTACCCCGAAAGTTTCAGGGAAGACCGGGGCATCAATCTCTCAAAATTTGCCTGGAGAGAGCGGGAGAATCCGTTCCGGCAGCAGAAAAGCCTCCCTTAAGGGAAGGCTTTTCAAAATACACGTCGTTCCTGCGGAAGCTGACGGAGTGACGGAATCCTATTTTGCCATGGGGCAGGAGCTGGCGGAACAGGCGCCGGTTGAGCAGGGAGACGGAGCGGCCGGTGCGGACGCAGGCTTGCCGCTGCCGTAGTCTGTTTTATAAAAGCCGGATCCTTTCAGCACAAATCCGCCGCTGGCGCTGATAACCCGCTCAAAGCTTTCTGTTTCACATTTTGGACAGAGCGTCAGAGAGTCTTCGCTTATTTTCTGGACTATTTCAAGCTCATTTCCACAGTTGTTACAACGATACTGATAGGTTGGCATCTCTATTTTTCTCCTTGATTAATCACTTGCTGACGGTTATTGTTCTTCGTCACTGTTTTGTTTAAAAAGTTCGTGGCCTTCAAAAAGGCACTGTTTTCGTATATAGTGATATTTGCCGGAATATAAAACCCCAAGCCGTGATCGTCAAAACCAGAGCCGTGATATTAAGGGAAACAAAATATCGCGACCAGTCAAAAATCTGCTCCATCTACACCCGCGAGTTCGGTAAAATGTCAGTTATCATCAAGGGTGCACGCAATCCCAAAAACAGGCTCTCAGGACTCTTCAGCGCGGGCAATGTGGTTGATCTTGTCCTGTATAAAAAAAGCAGCCGCGACATTCAACTCGTCAGTGATGGAAACCTTGTTTTAAGTCCAATGGTTCCCGATCCGGATATGGAGCGATTCGCCGTCCTCTACCGGATCATTGATTTTGTCAGGCATACAACAGAAAATGACGAAAAAAATCTGCCACTCTTCACTCTGCTGGCAGGTACCCTTGAGCAGCTCTATCATACTGACATCAACTTCCAGCAGCTTTATGCCTGGTTTCTCTTGCGCTTTGTTTCCGTGCTTGGCTTTCAGCCCTCTCTTCGAACATGCGTCTTCAGCGGAGAGGAGTTGCTGCCCGCCATCAAGGCTTTGAATCTGACTGAACTCTATTTTGTCATGAACCCCGGCGGACTTGCGCTGACCTCCGTTGCGGAACCGGGTATGGCAAAAAAACAGCTTATCCCGGTGCGCCTCGCCATGTTGTTGAGTGCGCTTGCAGATACACGTTTTCCGTCGGGCGACTCCATCAAGGCTGACCCTCTAGACATTGAAGTGCTCTGGAATCTGCTCCAGGATTATTGTTCTCTCCATCTGGAACATGCACGGGGGCACAAAAACCTCACCATCGTCTCACAAATCCTCATGAAATAGCCGCGCACTCTCTTTTTGTGGTTTTATATCTTCTTGACTATTTCTATCTTGACGAAGCCTTTTATTACTCTTTTAACG
>CAJAOR010000005.1 GCA_903942355.1 uncultured Chlorobiaceae bacterium
CCCGGCCAAAGGGCAGGGAAAAGAAAATTGTTTTTAAAGATTGATAAAATTATGGAAAAAACAAGGTCGGAATGGATAAAAAGAACAAAACAGGTAACTTCCCAAAGCTGAATTAATAATAATCGTCCTTATGCAACCCCTACAGAAATTTCTTCCAAAATATTCCATTGCCCTTGCTGTTGTTTTTATTGCTACGGTGTTTTTCCTGATGACGAGAGGCAACAGGGTTGATATTGAGGTTGAGCGCGTAACCAATGCAGAGCTGGTTCAGGCAATCTATGCGACAGGGTTTGTTGAGGCAGAGTCAGTTGCAACCCTCAGTGCTGAATTTTCGGGAACCGTCAGTTCTGTCAACGCACTGGAAGGCCAGCATGTTGTCGCTGGCCAGAAAATCCTGCAATTCAGCAGCCCGCAGCCACAACTTGCCCTCAGTGAAGCAAGGGCCGCATGGGTGGAACAGCAGGCGGAGACCAGAGACAACAAGCTTCGTCATACCAGAAAGAAAAACCTTTTCAGTGAAGGAGCCATATCGCGTCAGGAACTTGATGAAGCCGAGAAAAACAGCATTCAGGGCGAAGAGCTGCTCCGGCAGAAAGCGCTCCAGTTGAAGATGCGTGAGGATGACCTGAAAAAGTTGACGGTCAGCGCTCCGATCTCCGGCATCCTGACCTTGCAGAACGTCAAGGAGGGAGATTATGTTACGGCCAATACTCTCGTTGCACGGGTGGTCGATACCTCCAGCTATATGGTTACCGTCGAGGTTGACGAACTCGATATGCCCCGGATACGCAATGGCCAGTCGGCAACGGTGGCTTTTGATGCCTATCCGGACAAACGCCTCTCTGCCGTTGTTTCCCGTATTGTGCCCCAGACAGACAGGGTAACAAAGACCTCGAAGATTTATCTGACCCTTGATCATCCGGCGGTTGATATTCAGGCAGGGATGACTGCAACAGCAAATATAATCTACAACATCAGGTCGAATGCCCTGTTGGTCAGAAAAAGCTCGGTGTTTGAGGAAAATCATCAGAGCTACGTCTGGAAAATTGAAAATGGCCGATTGAATAAAGAGCCCATCCTGATTGGGGCCAGCGATTTGACTTTTGTG
The DNA here is from genome assembly GCA_903942355.1 of uncultured Chlorobiaceae bacterium. Lineage (GTDB taxonomy): Bacteria > Bacteroidota > Chlorobiia > Chlorobiales > Chlorobiaceae > Chlorobium. The sequence continues at coordinate 1,109 of CAJAOR010000005.1, forward strand.
GAGGTATTGAAGGGGCTTAAAAAAGGGGACAAAATTGCGCCTGCTCCCTCAAAAGATTTGCATGAAGGAATGGAGGTCAACATCATTCCCGCCAGGAAGGCCTAAACTTATTACTTTAAAGGAGATGGCTCCACGAGCGAAAATTGCGGTCATTCTGGCCGCTCATGGCGAAGCTGAAACCACCCGATTCATGGAAAATTATCGGGTTACCCGCCAGACACTTGCGCATGCCTCCCAGGTTATGCCAATTGCCGCGCCTGTTCAGAGGGTTATAGCGGTTACCTCATCGCTGAAAAAAATGCTTCGTGCCCGTACGGATGCTCACTCGTCACCGCAAAACCGAATTACCCGTGACCAGGCAGTTGCCCTGCAGCAGCATCTCGATATATCCTGCACCAAAGAGCTTTTTGACTGTGAGGTGCAGGCTGCTTTTGCGGCTTCGCCTCCTTATGTAGAGCGCGTTATTGATAAGACGCGCTTTTGTGACGGCCAAGTAATTGTCTCCATGGCACCGGTTGATACCAGCCTCTCCTGTGGCCTGCTCTGCTCCTTTCTTGCACTTTCCCGCCGACCCGACGAGCTCGGTAAGATCAAGGTTCTCGGCAGGTTCTGGGACGATGAAAGCCTTTATTCGATTTACTGTGACCATCTCTTTGAAAAGAGTTGCGGCCGGCCGGCTGTCAGGGATGAAAATCGGGTACTGCTTCTTCTTTTTCATGGTACACTGGTTTCCGATGTGAAAGGTGAAACTCCTCATTTTCGTACCGGGCTTGATGCAACAAGGTGCTTTGCCCAGCGCCTCCAGCAGCTCATTCAGGCGGATTCCCGAAGTCCTTATGGTCGGGTCATGACGGCATATCTTAACCACAACGTCGGCGGAGTGTGGACAACACCCTCATTTGAAGAGACCTGCACCATGCTCCGAAAAGAGCGGGCTCTGAGTGTTGACCTTTTCGCCCCTGGCTATTTCTCTGACGGCAATGAAACCATTCACCGGGTAGCAGAGCTGACGGCTCTCGCATCAGTACGGGAAGCGGCACTGATCCCCTGTGTTAACAGTACTCCAGCCTTTACTGCCTGGCTGACATCGAGAGTTCTTGATGCCGCGAGGCAACTCTTGAGTTTGGGATGATCTTGCTGTGCCGAATGGTTAAGACAGCTCTTGTGTTTAATTTTTTGGTCAGAGTAACGGGTAACGCATAAAATGAGATGAAGAGGAGCTGATATTATGGGCCGAGCAGCTGTTTTTATTGATGGAGCAAATCTGTTTTTCACGCAGCGACATCTTGGGTGGCAGATCGATTTTTCCCGTTTGATGGCCTTTTTCATGTCCGGGTATGCTTCAGTCCAGGCAAACTATTATGTTCCTGCATCCGAACCGGTGTCTGAGGAAAATGCAGCATTTACCAGAGTACTGACGGCTCACGGCTATCGGATCACCTCAAAACCGGTAAAGAAGATTGTCAACAAGGAGACCGGTGTCATCGTCATGAAAGGCAATCTTGATGTTGAGCTGGTTGTCGATGCCCTGAGCGCTGCCGATCAGTATGACACTTTTATCCTCTTCAGTGGCGACAGTGATTTTCTTCCTCTTTTGAGGGCCTTGAAAGAGAAGGGAAAGGAGGTACAGGTCTATTCCACACAAGGGCTCAGCGCAAGGGAGTTGCTGGCTGAACCGGGTATAGCCTATCATGATCTTGCACTGCTCAAAGAGCGTATCGAACAGGTGAGGGGGGGGGAATCCATGCGCGCTTATGGCCTCGGAGCGGGTAATGACCAGGAGTTTTCGCTTCCGCTGCCCGATATTGGGGAGACCTTTACCGGCACGGTACTTAAGGTACAGCCTTACGGGATATTTCTCAGCAACCCCTTTCATGTAAAATGTCTTCTTCCCCTGAGTTTTCTCGGTATCAGCAAATATATCGGCGATTTGACGGCGATTGTCCGCATGACTGATGTTTTTGATGTGGTGGTCTTCAACGTCAATTCCACCCGCGATATTGCCGAAATTACCGTCAAACTTGCCGATAAGAAGATGGCAGAGGAGTTGACATCGAGGATCGAGGGATAATTCACCATACCCCGGCAACTCTGCATATCGGCAGCGCCTGTAGCGTAGGCCTTTGAAAAACAGGAGCGAATCTCTTGACAATCAGATGTAACAGCAAATAAACGGAGCAAATGCAATGAACATATTCAGTGATGCCGTAGGGGCAATAACGAGTCAGCTTTCCGGTTTATGGCCGCAGCCGACTGAAAATCCTCAACTGGTGAACGGAAAACTGAGACCCTGTGCTGGAACGCCAAACGGGGTGTGCAGTGAAAGTGATAATCCGACAGCCCGGATCGATCCGTTCAGTTTTGCCGGCCCTGCCGATCAGGCCTGGGCAGCATTGCAACCGGTTATCGTCGAAAACGGAGGAGTTGTGCGCAAAGCAGAGAAAGAGTACCTCTGGGCGACCTTTCTTATTCCGGTGTTCGGTTTTGTTGATGATGTTGAATTCCGGCTCAGCCCCCAGGAAGGGGTGATTCATGTCCGCTCTGCTTCACGGCTCGGCTTTTCTGACCTTGGCGTCAACCGTGGGCGGGTCGAGCAACTGCGAACTGCATTCCGGGGTGCCGTGAAGGCATGAGCACAACCCTGTTTTATCGCTGAAGGCGCAGCGGAAGTTCAAGACTGTTGGCTTCAAGCAGCTCCCTGTTGGAAAGAATCTCCTTGGCCGGACCATCAGCCGTAATTCGACCCCTTTGCATGATACAGACCCTTTCGCAGGTATCCCAGACAAAGTCGAGGTCGTGGGATACCGTTATTTTAGTTTTCCTGAGACCATTGACCAGGTTGATCAGCTGCCGTCGGTTTTTGGGGTCAAGATCAGCTGTGGGCTCATCCATGACAATGACATCAGGATTCATAACCAGTATCGAGGCAAAGGCAGCAAACCGCTTCTGGCCCTGTGAAAGGTGTGCAGGCGGTTTGTTTCGCAGTTCCCAGAGATTCAGTTCACGGAGTGTTTTCTCGACCAGAACGGTAACCTCATCGGCCTTTAAACCGAGGTTTTCCGGACCGAAAGCAATATCATCATAGAGCCTTGCCGTAAAAAGCTGGTCATCCGGGTTTTGAAAGAGCAGGCCAATTGTTCTGTGGATCTGGTCAAGATTTTTTTTGTTCACCCGTATGCCGCCAATCGAAATAGTGCCTTTCTGGGGCAGGTAGTAACCGTTCAGGTGGTTAACCAGTGTCGATTTTCCTGCTCCGTTTGCTCCCACAATACCCAACGGGCTTCCTTTGGCTATGGCAAGGGAAATATCGTCGATGGCTTTTGTGCCGTCGGGCCATGAAAAGCTTAGTCCTTCAATGGAGATCATTGGGGGTAACAAGTTAAAAGATAATGCGAAGCGCCAGAAAGAGAAGAGACCAAAGCCCGACAACTCTCCAGTCAGCGGAAGTCATGCTGTCCGCAGGGCAGACTCTCATCCGCCCCTGAAATCCCCGGGCAATCATGCTTCGGTAGAGCCGTTCGGCGCGTTTGGTTGTTCTCAGCAGCAACGACCCGATAAGAGAGGCTGTCCGAAACAGCTCTTTTCCCCTGTTGCCGAACGATCGAAGGTCCCTGGCTTTCTGTATCGAAAGAGCCTCCTCCTGCAAAACGGAACGGTAGCGGTTGAGCAGCATCAACTGCGTGACCAGTACTTCGGGAAGATGAAATGCTTCGAGTGCGCGACAGATCCGGTAAAAGGGAATGCAGAGGGTAACCGAGAGCATGCCGGCCAGTGAGATTATCGTTTTTGCAAAAATGACTGTTGCTGTCATCATTCCCCCGGTGACCGTGAACCACGAAAGAAACCACATTGGAGTGCGGTCAAGAAAAAGGTTTCCGGCCGCCATAAAAAGTATGAAGGGGGAAATCCGCAGCAGCCGTTTTATTATTTTCCCAGCGGGAAGCTTTGCTGCGCTCATGAGGAAAAGCGGAAAGGCCCCGAAAGCAATCACTCCCGAAAGGTTATATTTTGGAAGTGAAAGGAGAGAGAAAACAAAGAGAGCGCTCACCAGAAGTGCTGACCGGTCACTTCCGAGAAAAGGAGAGGAGAGCATTGATTTGTCTTCGCCGGCAAGGTCAGAACCGGCATATTGATATCTCTTTTCCATCACAAGTTCTTTTGTTCAGGCCGTTTTTTGCCCAGTACAAGCCCGATGCCTCCGGCCGCAACAAGGACGGAGAGACTTCCGATGATACCCGACAGGCTGGTTCCGGCATTGGGCGGAACACCGGAAACCGCCCCTTTGCCCGTTACGTTCGCTATTGACCACTCCAGGCCGTCAGGACGGGATGATGCAAGCCATGAGAGGCCTCCCCCCGCAATCAGAGTTGCGACCGTAAATATGGCAAGGATAAAATGAGGTCTTGATGATGCCGGTTGGCGGTTAAGGAGAGCCGGTTCGGTTTTTAAGACAAACAACAAGACGGCCCAGGTAGCCAACCCTTCAGCAATACCAATGGCCAGGTGAATTGGCAGCATGAAGAGGATAAAGGTGCCGAACGGAAGTTCTGTTATCCCCGACAGAACAGTTTCCAGAACAACGGAAAATGCCCCCATCAAAAGAGCTGCTATAGCAGCCGTCATACTGCCGGCAGCAACGTGTCGCGGAGAAGCAGAATTTCCGGCAATAACTCGATAGATGAACGGGAAAGCAATAAATGCCGGGAAAAATGCAAGGTTGAAAATATTGCACCCCAAGGCCAGCAACCCCCCATCGGCAAAAAAGAGGCACTGCACGATCAGAACCGAGGCAAGAGTAATGAATGCCCTGTACGGGCCGAGCAAGACGGTCAAAAGAAGTCCTCCGCCGAGATGCCCGCTCGATGCGGTGCCGGGAATGGTGAAATTGATCATCTGCGCAGCGAACACAAAGGCTCCGAGAACTCCCATCAGCGGTGTTTTGGAGGCATCGGCTTCCCGGGATACTTTTTTTGCTGAATAGCCGATAAGCAGACCGCTTACCGCCCAGAAAGCCCCGCCGACCATGGGTGACAAAAGTGCGTCTGCCATGTGCATAATTGCACTCTCCTGAGGATTATTGATAAATGCCAAGCCGTGCCATGAAATTAAGAATTGTGTCACATTAATGCAAGGCTCACGATATTCCCAGCTCCTTCAGAAGCAGCATCGGCATAAGCGCTGCTGATTTCGATCTGGAATGTTCTTTTTTCCCGGGTGTCGGGGCGGATGGGATGCGTATGCGTGGCGGTAGTTCCGAAGCCGACGGTTTCGTTCAGCTTACCCGGCGGAGGAAGAGATACTCAGGCTCAGATGCTTCACTCCTACCTGTATCTTGAGGGTTGTAGCCAGTTTTTCAACGTCGGAAGCCCTGCCTTTGACAGCAATGATTTCAAGACAGTGGTGATGGTCGAGGTGCACATGCTGGGTGGAAATGATGGTCTCCTGAAAGTCATGCTGGATATCAAGGAGTATGCTGACCAGTTCGCGCTTGTGATGGTCATAGGTCATGACAATGGCCCCCGCAACGATGCCCCCCTCTGTCCACTCTTTTCTTACCAGCTCTTCGCGGATAAGGTCGCGTATTGCTTCCGAACGGCTTTTGTAGTGTTGTGCTCCGATATGGCGGTCAAACGCCTCAATCAGATTTTTTTCAAGGGAGATACCAAATCTATAGAGATCACTCATGCGCTTGTTTTTTGGTTGGTGAAAAAATTGGGCCGGCAGCGCACTGCCGGCCCAATTTATCCGGGGTTAACCGGTCACAACACTCAGCTGTTTTTGCCCATAAGTTTTTCGTGTATCGCAGCCGCAGCGGTACGTCCTGCGCCCATGGCAAGAATAACCGTTGCTCCTCCGGTAACAATATCACCGCCAGCATAGACATTTTCCTTTGAGGTCGCCATGGTATTGATATCGACAATAATGGTATCCCGTTTGCTGACCTCAATATCAGGCGTTGTCTGCTTGATGAGCGGGTTTGAACCGTTACCGATCGAAATAACCGCCATATCGATCGGCAGAACAAATTCCGAGCCTTTGATTGGCACCGGACGGCGGCGTCCGGAATCGTCCGGTTCGCCAAGCTCCATCCTGAGACATTTGGCTCCTGTAAGCCACTGCTCCTCATTGCCGATAAATTCCAGAGGGTTCATAAGCATGAGGAATTCAATTCCCTCCTCCCTGGCGTGATGAACCTCCTCAAGACGTGCAGGCATTTCCGCTTCGGAACGGCGATAGACGATGAAAGCATGTTCAGCCCCAAGTCGTTTAGCCGTGCGGACGGCATCCATGGCTGTATTGCCGCCGCCGAAGACTGCGACATTTTTTCCCTTGCAGTTGAACACAGGAGTATCATTGTCAGGGAACTGATAGGACTTCATCAGGTTTACCCGGGTCAAAAACTCATTGGCGGAATAAACCCCGAGCAGATTTTCTCCCGGAATACCGAGAAACCAGGGCAGGCCCGCTCCGACCCCTATAAAGATTGCATCAAATCCCTCCTCCTTGAGCAGTTCATCAACGGTGACTGAACGGCCGGCGACAGAATTTGGAATAAACACCACTCCAAGTTTTTTCATTCCCTCAATTTCGGCCTGCACAATCTCTTTGGGAAGGCGGAACTGGGGAATGCCGTACATCAGCACACCGCCAAGTTCATGCAAAGCCTCAAAAACCGTCACTGAATGACCCAACTGCACAAGATCATTGGCACAGCTTAATCCGGCCGGTCCGCTGCCGATAACGGCAACTTTTTTCCCGGTTGGCGGCTGAACTGACGGCAGTTCCACATTTCCGGTTTCGCGCTCATAATCAGCCGCAAACCGCTCGAGATTACCGATAGCCACCGATTTATATTTCTTGGTAAGAATGCACGTCTTCTCACACTGGTCTTCCTGCGGGCAAACCCTGCCGCAGACAGCAGGCAGAACATTATCCTCCTTGATCTTTCTTGCAGCTCCCAGAAAATCACCCTCAGCAATCAGCTTGATAAACTGGTCAATTTTGATGTTGACCGGACATCCCTTGATGCAGGCCGGATCTTTACACTGAAGACAACGAAGAGCCTCCTTCTGTGCCAACTCACTGGTATAGCCAAGATTAACCTCCTGAAAGTTGTGACTCCTTACGACAGGATCCTGGGATAGCATCTCCTGGCGTGGAATGGCAAGGCGCTCTTTGGGCGTGATAGATTGTGCGTCCATAATTAATGCTTCTAAAAAAAAAGAGTTTGTTTATGCAAAAAAAGCTATC
>CAJAOR010000006.1 GCA_903942355.1 uncultured Chlorobiaceae bacterium
CCAGTCACTGCACCATTCCAAAACATTCCCGTGCATGTTATAAAGCCCCCAGGCATTCGGAGCAAAACTGTTAACCGCAACCGTGTTCGCTCTGTACACCCCTTTTGGGTTATGGTTGTACGGATAGTTCCCGTCATAGTTTGCCTGATCTGTAGTTATGTTCTCTCCCGTATTGAATGGCGTCTGGCTTCCTGCCCGACAAGCATACTCACGCTCCGCACCTGTGGGCAAGCGGAACTGCTTTCCTGTTTTTTTCGATATCCACCGGCAATAGGCTACGGCATCATTCCAGCTAACATGCAACACCGGATGATTATCTTCGCTCTGGCTCCGCAAACTGCCCGACACTCCATGACGCCAGTTTACACCTGCTTTTTTCAAAACGTTCACACCATCAAAAATCCAGCTCCCGCCCTCTTTTTCAGCATCAGTCAGATAGTTTGATGCCTCAATGAATCTCCTGAACTCAGCAACGGTTACGGCATATTTGCTCATATAAAAATCACTTACTTTTGCCCGGTGCTGGATTTCATCTTTCTGGCGGCCAACTTCACTCTCAGGGCTTCCTATGGTAAATTCGCCTCCATCTATCTTAATAAAGTTTTGGGGAACACACCCTGCGGCTGGTAACGATGAGTTAAAAACCATGAGTCCGACAAGGCAGAGAACAGGTACGATGGCAACAATTTTCCATTTGTGCCAAGTCAGGCTTGCCAGCAGGGCAAGAAAGCTGTATATGCGTGTTGCGACACTGCTGTCAATTTCTCTATCAGCTCTCAACAGCGGAGATCCGACCCGCTTGGTCATGGTTTTCATCATGTACCCCTTTTATCGAATTATAGAAAAATAAAAGCCGCGCTTACCATTTTCTTTTTATGCGTGTTTTGCACAAATAGCCAAATATGCGACGCCAGCCTTGCAGCAACTCCCCGCTATTCGCAAATTTCAGACAACGAATTTCAACAATATGGAACGGTTCATAACATAATAATAAGCAATAACTCTTTCAGAAACGGAGCGTTAATTTCAATCGCCATGGCAATAAAATGCCTGGTAACATAAAGTCGTGTCAGCCGGTTCTATCCTGATCCCGAACAGGAATGATCTCTTAAATAGCAATAATATAATTGATTAGCTTTTTAAGTACAGGGGGCGAAGTATCCCGATAAAAATTGTATCTTTTCCACCGTGCTACAGAATTATTTCAATGATGTCGATTACTTTTATCAAGGCCTTTTTATCATGCTTGAAGCCCGTAACCTCTCTCTCACCGTCGGAACCAAAGAACTCCTGACCGATACCTCCTTCCGCATTGGCGACAAAGACCATGTCAGTCTTGTCGGTCTTAACGGAACAGGAAAAACAACGCTCCTGCGCCTTATCAGCGGGCCAAAAACCGAGTCAGCCCTCGTCATCACCGGCCATTTCCTGAAATCGGCCGATACCACCATCGGCTATCTTCCCCAGGAGATCTCCTTTGATGCCGATCTGGAAAAAACCGCCCTGCAATATGCCCTCCAGGCCAACGCAAGACTCGCAGAACTGGCCCATAAAATAACCCGCATGGAACACGAGCTCGCCCTGCCCGAACAGGATTACGAAAGCGAGTCGTACCACCAGCTTATCGAGCGTTTTTCCGATGCCATGCACGAATTTGACCATCTGGGCG
>CAJAOR010000007.1 GCA_903942355.1 uncultured Chlorobiaceae bacterium
CGAACCCGGCACACACCCGGCGATGAATACGAACTGCTTCAGCGGTGGGCAAAGCAGTTATATTTGCAGAACTATTTCGCACTCATTGAAGAGCCCGATTACCGGGAGCAAAGCGATCTCATCAAGCGCCTCTGCGCTGAAGCGCAGGTCGATTTGCCCGGCAAAGGTGATGACCTGTCTGAAGCCACCGATCCGGCAGACAAGAAGATGCAGCTCTTCACTGAGGCGCATCAGGGCAAAGATATCAATATGGCCGTAACCCGGTTCATGGTCGAAGCACTGCATTACTTCAAAAACCTGACCGACTCAGAGATCAATGGCATTGCCATCCAAATAGGCTTGATGTGCGGGGAGGGGATAACCCCGGATGCAGACGGCTACACCATCCCGCTCATTGCAGGCAAAACCTTCACCGGTTACCAGGTGCTGGCCTACTATTATGTGAGCTGGGCAAAGGCATTTCCCGAGTACCTGCTGCAACTTGAGCTGCCGTTTGACAAGGAGTATGAATTTGCCAAGGAGATGGTGGGGTTGGGCGGTGTTTAAGCTCACCCCTTCACCTCAATAATATCATCCCACCTTGTCGTATACCGTGCCGAAAGCCGCTCCTGATGCGGCTTCCAGCTCTCTGAGTTCTCTGCCGCCAGATGCACCGCGCCGCTGCCGTAGCGCCGATTAATCGCATCCATCACCTGCATGATCTTTGTATCCCGCTCATTTGCAGCAGGCGCCTCTTCCGCAAAGAGCGAAAGCGTTGTGCTGCTTGCTGCTTGCGGCATGATGCCGCTCACCATAACACCGGCCTTCCTGTAGCTCTTGCCGGCACGAAAGATGCCGTCAAGCATCGCCTGCGCTGCTTGCAAAATCGCAATGGAGTCACTGGTCGGGCAGGGCAGGGAAGCCGTTCTGGTGCCCCAGTAGCGCTCGCACGAATCATCAAACGGGCTGGTAGCAATAAAGACGGTAAGCAGCGAAGCGAGCGACTGCTCTTTGCGCAGCTTGAATGCGCACTTGCCGGCAAAGGTCGCCACTGCCTGCTGCAGCTCTTCAAGGCTGGTCACGCTGCGGCCAAAGGAGCGCGAGGTGCAGATGCTTTGCTTTGCAGGTCGCATCAGCTCCATCGGCAGGCAGGATTGGCCCTGCAGTTCAGCCTGAATCCTGGCGCCGACGATGTGCAGGTTTTTGCGAACCCAGGCAGCGGGCGCAGCGGCCAGGTCAGCGGCGCTCTCGATGCGCTTTGCCTGCAGCAGCTTGCTCCACTGGCGCCCGATGCCCCAGATATCCTCAACCTTGGTGCGCTCAAGCGCAGCCTGGATCTCGGCAGCGCTGCGGAGCAGGCAGACGCCCTGATAGTGCGGGTTCTTTTTGGCCAGGCGGTTGGCCATCTTCGCAAGCGTTTTCGTCGGAGCCATGCCCACACAGACCGGAATGCCGGTATGCTGCCGCACGGTCTTGCGAATCAGGCGGCCATACTCCGTCAGGTCAAAGCGCGCAAAGCCTGACATATCCAGGAAAGCCTCATCAATGGAGTAGACTTCAATCTCGGGAGCAAGCGCAGCAAGCGTCATCATCACTCGCGTAGACATATCGCCGTAAAGAGGATAGTTCGAGGAGAAGACGGTAACATCATGCGATTGCAGCAGCGCGCGGCACTTGAATTCCGGCATACCCATCTGGATGCCAAGCGCCTTGGCCTCCTCAGAGCGGGCAATAATGCAACCATCATTGTTCGACAGCACTACAACCGGGCGCAGGCGCAGGGCGGGGTTGAACACCCGTTCACACGAGGCATAGAAGTTATTGCAGTCAACAAGGGCAAACATGGGGTTGATCTCCAGCCTTGGTTATCGTGGTTTGTGAATCACATAGGCGACAATACCCCACACCAGAAACTCATTTTCTTCAGTGATTCTGATCGGCTTGAACTCTGCATTGGCAGGCATGAGGTAGACGCCCTCTTCCTGCACAGTCAGTCGCTTTACCGTAAACTCGCCGTCAAGATAACAAACAGCAACAGTACCCTCTTTCGGCTCAAGGGCTTTGTCGATAACCAGCAGGTCTCCATCCTGAATGCCCGCATCAACCATGGAGTCACCTTTCACCCTGGCATAAAAGGTGGCTGCCGGGTGCTTGATCAACTCCTTGTTCAGGTCAATGGTGATCTCGACATACTCTTCAGCAGGAGAGGGAAATCCGGCAGCAATCGCAGCGCCAGCAAGCGGCAGCTCAAGCAACGTTGTCAAGTCCGGAGTAAAGAAGTCCAGCACCGGGCCAGAATGCATTTTTGTGAGTCTCATCGTAGTTCCGTGGTTTCATTACCGGAATATACATCCGCCATTTCATATCCCTATTCGCCGTTCTATATTACCGGTAGCGAGTGTGTCGAGCATGACTAATTGATAACAAAAACCAGGGGGAAAATATGTGCGGACGATTCGGGTTTTACGAACTGAAGTACTTTCTTGACCTCCTTCGCCAACTGGAGCTGCCGTTTGAAGAGAATCAGGTCTACCCTCAGACGAATCGGTACAACATCCCTCCGGAAACAGATATTCTAACCCTGCGGGCCAACCATGGACCTTATAAGCTCACCGCAGCACGATGGGGGCTGATTCCCCGTTGGGCCAAGGAACTTCCCAAAATCAGGCCAATAAACGCAAGGGCTGAATCATTGGTCTCGAAACCCTATTACCGGCATCTGGTTGGGCGGAACCACTGCCTGATTCCGGCAAGCGGCTTTTATGAGTGGGAGCGCATCGAAGGTAAAAAGAAGCAACCCTGGTACATCCACCGGGCTGATAGCTTGCCCATGGCATTTGCCGGACTGTGGGACACCTGGAAGCCAAAGAATAAGGATGAGCCTGTAATAACGACCTGCACCATTATCACCACTGCGGCAAATGAGCAGATAGCAACTCTCCATGGTCGAATGCCAGTAATTCTCGAACCCAAGAACTGGAAAACGTGGCTTGAAGCTGATCCAGTAAATCTTTCGAAGATGCTTGTTCCCGCAGATAACGGCATTCTGGATATCTATCCGGTATCAACACAAGTCAACAATGCCCGCTATCAGGGCAGCAACTGTATTGAGCGGGTTGAGTGATGGTATCTCCATACCTCATCATTAAACGAGAAAATAGCAGCATTTCGGAAAGATTTTCACAAGTGCAGAACCCCGTATTCGCTGTAGCACCACGTACCTGCATATCTGTCAGAATGAAAAGTGTCTGCGGGCTTCGCTTACTTGTGGCAGGAAACTGGTGTGGTACACAGGCGAGCAGATTTAGGCTGGAATGCAGCGGCGGTTCAGCGGTGTGCAGCTAAGGTATAAGTGTAGAAGTGGCAAACAATATAGCTGCGGTTTGGTGGGCGGGGGCGGTTATGTAAATACTGTGCTGAAAAGAATTAATCGTTAAAAAAATATTAACTGCTGTATGGCCCCAAAAACCGATCTCCGTTGAAATGAATCAAATGTGAAGGTGCATCCGAAACCCACACTTCGGTTTCCCAAGCAATCTCAGGAAGGTAACGCTGCATAAGAGCGCGTGATGGAAAAGCCGTGACATAAACCAATCCTGCAGAACAACCAGCAAACAAATTGGCAAGTTCATTATGTCGTTTCCCATCAACGGGGCCATGGCTCGTTACGGACTCGATGAGCAACAACCAATTTTTTTCGGAATAATAAATTACCACATCCGGCATTTTGCCGTGGGAATCAACGACAACACCAAGACTTTCTAAACGCAGTTTATCAAACCTAAGTTGAGCGATAAGTAATAATCCAGACAGTTCAGAGCGCCATAAAATTCAATAATACGATAGCGATAGCTGAAACGATCAGAAATCATTATCTGGACATTGAGCAAG
>CAJAOR010000008.1 GCA_903942355.1 uncultured Chlorobiaceae bacterium
CAAGGGAGCGATCATGCGCTTGGGTGACGATTCGGCGGGAATGAAGGTGCAGTCGATTTCAACCGGCTCAATGACGCTTGATTTTGCTCTCGGTGTTGGCGGCCTGCCGCGCGGAAGGGTAACGGAAATTTATGGACCGGAATCTTCAGGAAAAACAACCCTTGCCCTTCACGTTATTGCTGAAGCGCAGAAATTGGGGGGGATTGCCGCTATTGTCGATGCCGAACATGCTTTTGATCCTTCGTATGCCCGGAGGCTTGGTGTCGATATCAATGCGTTACTGATCAGCCAGCCGGAATCAGGCGAGCAGGCTCTTTCTATTGTGGAAACACTGGTCAGGAGCAATGCCATTGATGTGGTAGTGGTTGATTCTGTTGCGGCTCTGGTGCCCCAGGCTGAGCTTGAAGGCGAGATGGGCGACAGTGTGATGGGCTTGCAGGCGCGGCTTATGAGCCAGGCCCTGCGCAAGCTCACCGGAGCCATTTCAAAATCGAGTTGTGTCTGTATTTTCATCAACCAGCTTCGCGATAAGATCGGGGTCGTCTATGGCAATCCTGAAACGACGACGGGTGGCAAGGCGCTTAAGTTTTATTCGTCGGTACGCCTTGATATTCGTAAAATTGCCCAGATCAAGGATGGTGAGGAGATTACGGGAAACCGTACCAGGGTGAAGGTTGTCAAAAACAAGGTTGCTCCTCCATTCAGGACAGCCGAGTTCGATATTCTTTATGGTGAGGGCATATCGGCGATGGGTGAACTGATTGATTTGGCTGTGGAGTTCGGTGTGGTAAAAAAAGCAGGTTCATGGTTCAGTTATGGCCAGGAGAAGCTTGGTCAGGGACGTGAAACCGTCAAGAAGGCTTTCCGTGACGACCCTTCATTGTATAAAAGGATTCATACGCAGGTCAAGGAGCTGATGGGCGGTCCTGCTGAGATTATTACCGGATAGAGATGAAAATCGGGACTATTGAAATAGAGCGGCCGGTTATTCTTGCTCCGATGGAGGATGTGACCGACCGGGCTTTCCGGCAACTGTGCAAGCGCCATGGGGCGGACATTGTCTATACGGAGTTCATCAGTGCCGAAGCGTTGCGCAGGGGAGTTGAAAAGTCGCTCCGCAAGCTTAAAACAGATGAGGTGGAGAGGCCCTTTGCCATTCAGATTTTTGGCAGCAGCATCGAGTCGATGGTTGAGGCTGCTGTTATTGCTGAAGAGTATGGCCCCGACTATCTCGACATTAATTTTGGATGCCCGACCAAGAAGGTTGCCGGCAAGGGTGCCGGTGCGGCACTGCTCAGGGAGCCGGAAAAGATGGCACAGATTTCTGAAGCTGTTGTGAAAGCGGTTACCATTCCGGTGACCGCCAAAACAAGAATTGGCTGGGATTTTGACTCGATTAACATTCTTGATGTTCTTCCTCGTCTTGAGGATGCCGGTATTCAGGCCCTCGCGCTGCATGGCCGTACCCGGAGCCAGATGTACAAGGGGAAGGCGGACTGGAACTGGATTCGCGCCGTCAAAGAGCATGCACACATACCGGTTATTGCCAATGGCGATATCTGGACCGCTGAAGATGCTGTTGCCATGTTTGCCGAGACCGGAGCGGACGGGGTGATGATCGGCCGGGGTTCCATAGGCAATCCCTTTATTTTTGAGGCGGCAAAGCAGTTGATCAAAACCGGCAAGCCGATGTCGCCGCCCGATTTTCGAGCAAGAATAGATGTTGCTATTGAGCATTTGAAGCTCTCCGTGCAGTTCAAGGGTGAAAAGTATGGGGTTCTTGAAATGCGCCGTCATTATTCCACCTACCTGAAAGGGCTCCCGATGGTGTCGCGGGCACGCAACAAGCTGGTGCGCGAGGAGGGGTGGGAGCAGGTTATTGATATTCTTCTTGCCTACCGGGAGGAGTGTGAGGGATATGCCAGGGAAGGTAAGATTCTTGATGGAGCGGAATACCTCAATGACCATTCCGATAAACTGTTATTGAATTATTAAGCTAATAATATAAAATATTTTATGAGTAGTTTGGATTCCCGTTGCCGGGTAGCGGTACTTGGTGCAACCGGCCTCGTTGGCCGCACGATGATCAAGGTTCTTGAAGAGAGAAATTTTCCTGCCACCGATTTTGTTCCGCTTGCCTCGTCGAGAAGCGCCGGTCAGGTGGTGACCTTCAAGGGCAAGGAGTTCATTATTCGCGAACCTTCTCCGGAAGCGTTTGAGGGAGTTGATATCGCCCTTTTTTCAGCAGGAGCAACAGCCAGCAAGGAGTGGGCAGTGGTTGCAGCTGCCGAAGGCGCGGTTGTTATCGACAATTCATCGGCATTCCGTATGGAGCCCGATGTGCCTTTGGTTGTGCCTGAGGTCAATCCCGAAGCCATTTTCAGGACTGACGGCACCCCTGAGCGGATTATTGCCAATCCCAACTGTTCGACCATCCAGATGGTGGTTGTGCTCAAGCCGCTTCATGACCGTTTCGGCGTTAAAAGGGTGGTGGTTTCGACCTATCAGTCGGTTACCGGCAAGGGAAAGATCGGACGCGATGCTCTTGAAAGCGAACTTGCAGGAGAGAGCCAGGAACAGTTCACCCATTTTCACCAGATAGCCTTCAACGCCGTGCCGCAGATTGATGCCTTCACCGATAACGGCTACACCAAGGAGGAGATGAAAATGGTCAACGAGACCCGCAAGATCATGGGCGACAAGAGCATGAGCATCTCTCCCACAACGGTTCGCATTCCGGTCTATGGCGGTCATGGAGAGTCGCTCAATATCGAGCTAGAGCATGATTTTGATATCGACGAGGTTCGTGAACTGCTGCGGAGGTCGCCAGGCATTATTCTGCAGGATGACCCTTCAGCCCGCCTCTATCCCATGCCGCTCACCTCATACGAGCGAGATGATGTGTTTGTGGGGCGAATCCGCCGCGATTACTGGCATCCCCAGACCCTCAACATGTGGATTGTGGCCGATAACCTTCGAAAAGGCGCGGCGACCAATGCTGTGCAGATTGCCGAGGTTATTGTCAATCAGAAAAAAAACGAGCGAAAGTAACGGGTTGATTGTTGGCTGCACATCGTCTTTGAAGCGCTCAGAAGAGCGCTTCGAGAGTAAGATTGTCGGGATGCAGCTCCTGCGACCAGGCGTTATTGGTGATGCCATAGGTTGTGACCATGGTGAGAAAGATGTTTTTCCTTGTACCTGTTACCTCTCGAAAAACATTGATTTTCTTACGAAGCTCTCTGGCATACGCGGCGTCGATAGTAAATTCTGACTGTGAAAACTTCATCTCACAGAGATTGATGGAGGCATCGCGCCGATCAAAGAGCAGATCAATTTGTACACCCGGCAATGATGACTCTCCGGTTGGCTGATAACGCCAGGGGCCTTCGCTGGTTTCGACCATGGCAATACCCAATGCCGCCTTCAATGCCCGAACATGCTTGAGGCAAACTGTTTCAAAGGCAAAGCCTGCCCACGCTTTTCGCGCTGGATCACTCTGACGCGACATCCAGTATCCCACGTCGATCTTTTTTTTGCCAAGAGGCCTGAGCCATGAAAAGTAAAAGAAGGTAAACTCATCAGCCAGCCAGTAGAGTGAATCATGCCCTTTTTTGCCAAAAGGAATCCGTGACTCAATAAATCCTGACTCCTCGAGCTCCTCAAGGATACGGGTAAGTCGACCGCCGGTCGTAATTTTTGCAAGAGCGAGTATCTCAGTACGGGTTAACCCTGAACGTTTTTTGCTCAGTAACGCAACAATCGTCTTGTGCAGTTCACTCTCATCAAAGAGCGAGGCATAAAGCTTCTCATATTCACTACGCAGAAGCCCTGCCGATGAAAAACAGACCCGATCAATAATTTGTGCAGCCGACAACCCCGGCTCCGCCTGCATCAGGTAAAAGGGCACCCCACCCATTGCCATGTACAGTTCAACAATTTGATAACGGGTGAGCTTGATACCCCTTTTGAGCAGAAACTCCTCTGTTTCCGGAAGTGTAAAGGGACGAAGGCGGATTTGACGGGTAAGCCGATTATGAAGTCCGCCCCTTGCGCGTACAATATGCTGCAACATCCATGACGCAGCAGAACCGCAAACAACAAGAATCAAATTTCTCTGGCGGGAGCCATAACTGTTCCAGAAGTGCTCCAGGGCTGACAGAAACTTTGAGCGCGGAGTGTTGAGCCAGGGCAATTCGTCCAGAAAAAGAACCTGTTTCTTGCTATTTTTTCGCTGAGAGGCGGATTCCAGAAACCGTTCCAACTGGCCGAACGCTTCTGACCAGGATGAGGGCCTTTTGAGTTCAGCAGCCATACCGGTTGCCTTGGCAAGAGATTGGGCAAAATTTGTCAACTGCTCATCCAGCGAGGCTTTGTGCATACCGGTGAGTTCAAAGCAGATCATCTCGCCAAAAAACTCCCTTACCAGATAGGTTTTTCCAACTCTTCTGCGACCATAAATTACCAAAAATTCAGGCTCCGCAGAGAGCAATACCCGCTCCATAACCAGTAATTCATCCCGGCGCCCCGATATGTTTTTTTTGCTCATTTACTGAGTTCCTTTATGCCGTTTCAGTGCTATATCTGGCCAAAGATCGTGAATTTCGGTTGATTTGGCCAAGTATAAAATTCTATATCTGGCCAAAGATAGAAAATATTGGCGACTTTGGCCAGATATAGAACTCTATATATAGCCAAGATCGCAATCTTTATCACTGCTATTCCCTGCACAGCAAGACCGCCGAGGTTGTCAAACAGAAAAGAGCGTAGATTCTTTTTGTTTGTCGAGAGCCATCAGTGCGGTGCTGATGGCTTTTACCGCTGCTGCTGAAGTGATGGAAAACCGTTCCGGGTTATTGACGGGAATTGAGGGGGGGAGGCAGAGCGGCTTCACGGTCAGCGAGCTCTCTTTCTGGATCAGTCTGATCATCGACTTGCTTGCCAGAGTTCCGGTAAGCTGTATCTCTGTTTCGCGGCAGATTGGATTATCGGCAAGCTCTTGTATGGTAAAGTGCTGGAGCTCCTTCCTGTTTTTTGCTTCCCGGCATGAAACTTTTTCTATTCGGCCATCTCTTGATACCGTCAGGAGGAGATAGTTGTTCTCAAGCTCCAGTATGACCTGCGCCTCTTTGGTGAACTTCGAGAGGTGGAGCAGAGGCAACTGGGGGGTACCGCTAAATACTACCCGATGATTGGCAGAAAAGTGCTCTGCGGCTCTTCTGCCTGGTTCTGCATTATAGAAGAAGAGCATTTTGTTTTCATGCGGCCAGCTCTTGTCATTGCCATAATTGGTCCAGTCACAGTCATACGTATCGGGTTGGCTTAAAAAGTATCTTGCTTCAATCTTGCAAAACTCCCGATACTGTTCACTGCTTGCATTTGCGGGAAAACAGGCCGGAAGGGGGTAGTAGCTGTTTGGCCTGATACAGAGTGCCAGCTCTTCCTCCGGCCACTCTTTGAGGTGGTTATCCAGTTTTTTAAGCAGTTGTTTTCCTCTGCCTGAGGCAAGGTCGCCAAAGCCAAATGGCAGGGTTTTATACCCGCACAGGCTGTACCCATTGTCACCGAGGGTTTTCAGTCGGACAACGGCGCACTCTTTGGTGTCGATGGCGAAGGCAATCAGGCTTTTGCTCATTATTCGAGGGTGAAATATTTTTTAAAGGATTCAAGCTTTTTTTTGCCTATCCCCTTGACTTCAAGAAAGTCTTGATATTGCTGCACTTTTCCCCCTTTTGCCTTTCTGAACGTAACCAGGCGCTCGGCCATAACCGGTCCGATTCCCGGAATTTTCTGCAGCTGCTGGCTGCTCGCTTTATTGAAAGAGATGGTGCCGTTAAATACTTTTTTTCCTGATGAGCGGTGCTCCGCTTTTCGTTCAAAGGTAGCGTCATCCCTCTCAGCCTCTGCATCCTGCAAAACATCCTCTGTTGTTGTGGATTGCTCCAGGGCAGCCAGCCGGATGAGGCTGTCTACTTCTGCTTCGCGGAAGCGGGCCGTTTCGGCTTTTTTGACGAGCAGATCACTCTTTTCGACCGAACGGATATTCATTAGGATGCCTCCAAGCACCAGAAAGCAAAGAAGAACGGAGACCAGCGTAATTTCAGCCTTCGTAAGGCTTAGCTTGACAGAGAGCTTTTCGAGGAGGTTCATACGAAGATACGTTTTACCCTGGAAGAAACCGAACAAAGCGTTTCGTAGCTGATGGTTTTGGCAATTCCGGCAAGGTCGTCTGCCGTTGGCCCGTTCCATCCAAAAAGAATGGCGTGGTCTCCTGTGTTTACATCGTGCTCGGTGCCGAGGTCAACCATGATCTGGTCCATCGTAACGATGCCGACCTGCTGGTAAGTTTTGCCGTTGATCATGACGGTGGCAAGGCTTGAGAGGCTCCTTGCATAGCCATCGGCGTAGCCTACGGCAATGGTTGCTATATACCGGGCTTCCGGTGCGCTCCATGTCCTGTTGTAGCTGACGGTGGTGCCGGCAGAGACTTGTTTGACAAAAATCACTTTTGCCTCGAACTGCATGACTGGTTTGACGTCGAGACGGCTAGAGGTATTTCTTGCCGGATGGTACCCGTAGAGCAGGATGCCAGGGCGTACCATGTCGAGCCAGGATTGGGGTGTTGTGAGAATTGCTCCGCTGTTGGCCGCGTGCTTGCAGACTTTTCTGGCTGAAGCGTGTTCGTATTCCGCAGTGAGCGTTGCAAATAAGGCAAGCTGTTTTTCGGTGAAGCCCTTGTCGGTAGCGCTGTCGGCAAAGTGGGTGTAGATTCCTTTAAGCTCAAGGTGCGGGGATCGGTCGATTTGGCGGAGGAGTTCCATGGCATCGGAGGGGGGAGTGCCGAGACGTCCCATGCCTGTATCTACTTTAAGCTGTACAGCAAGTGTTTTGTTCTGCGCGGCGGCAATTTCTTCTGCCATCTGAATCGTCAGGCTGTCGCAGATGGTCATATCAATGCCGTATTGCAGAAAAAAGGCAATATGGGAGGGGAGGGGCGAAGAAAAGGCCAGAATCGTCGCTGGTTTTTTGAGTGCTCCGCCGGTTTTCAGTTCAATGGCTTCGTGAATGTTTGCTACCCCGAAATCCCTGATTCCTGAATGTTCAAGCACGCTGGCAACCTGATGGACATTATGGCCATAGGCATTTGCCTTGACGATGCCCATGATACGTACTTTTTCGCCCACTCTCTGGCGAATCAGGCGTGCATTCCGGGCAAGATTTTCAAGGGAGACAAGAGCCTCGGTCATGTTTTCGGCAGGAATTTCCCCTGTCGAAAATTCCTTTTTTTTTCCATCCATATCAGGGCTGTTGTTTTGCCGTTGCCGTGCGGTCATAAAATCCCGGTTACTCTCCCGTCCTCTTCTCAGTTTGCGGAACTTCCTGTAAAAAAACATATTTTGTCTATGATTTTCAAACCGGAAAGGTGCTTATTCCCTTTATTTTCCGATGCAACGTCTCAGGCATCGTTGTTCACGTTAACTCATTTCTCAGCTATTACCATGTCGAACCACGATATATTCGGGCTTGCCGCAGAAACGCCGATGGTTCTTGTCAAACAGATGGCGCGCCAGATCAGGCCGAAGGTCATGGCCAAACTTGAGTTCATGAATCCGGCATGGTCGCACTATTACCGGGTAGCCTCTGCCATTGTCACGGATGCAGAAGAGCGCAAGCTGATCCATCCCGGCATGACCCTTGTGGACTGGACCTTTGGCAACAGCGGTATTGCTCTGGCCATGGCCGGAGTGAGCCGCGGCTACAAGCTGCTTCTCGCGGCTCCTGATAAAATATCTCAGGAGAAGCAGGACATGCTCCGTGCTCTTGGTGCGGAACTGGTTATAACCCCTTCGGATGCCTTGCCTGGAGAGCCGCGCAGTTGCATGAATGTGGCTGAAAGTTTGGTGCGGAGTATTCCTAACGCCTTTTTTGCCGGCATGTATGAAAATCCTGTCAGCCTGAAGGTGCACAGCGAAGCTACTGGCAGCGAAATATTTCGTCAGACGGAGGGTCGGGTTACTCATGTTTTTGTGCCGATGGTCTCCGGTGCCATGGTTTTCGGGATCGCCACTTTTCTGAAAGCAAAGAATCCTGCTATCAAGATTATCGGTGTCGAATCGCAGGGTTCAATCTATGCCGGTCTTTTCAAGGACGGAAAGCCGGGAGCTCCGGCATGTTCTGAACTTGAGGAACTCGGCTCCCGTCAGCCCTCGGCTTTTTGGGATCCTTCGGTTATTGATGATGTGATGCAGGTAAGCGATTATGATGCGTTCAATTGCAGCAGGGAGCTTTTGCGGATGGAAGCTGTTTTTGGAGGAGGCGCATCGGGTGCGGCCATGGCTGCTGCGCTTCAGGCCGGTGTGGCCTATCGGGAAGATGACTGTGTGGTTGCGGTGATGAATGATTTTGGCGGTTACTATCTGAGCAAGATGTACCGTGATGAATGGATGCGCAAGCACGGCTTTTACCGCAAGGCAAAATCAACTCTTGATGCTATCACGGCTGAGGATATCCTGCAGTTGAAGGCACGCCGGGATCTGATTTTCGCCTATCCGGAAAATACGCTTGCAGAAGTGTTTGAGATGATGAAGCAGAGCGATGTATCCCAGCTTCCGATTGTTTCCTATAACGCCCCGATTGGCAGTATCAGCGAAAACAAGATTCTCTCCATTCTTATTGAAAACGACGACGCGATGAATGCAAAGGTTGTTGGCTTTATGGAGCAGCCTTTTCCTGTTTGCCGCCTCGATGCAACGATTTCCGAATTGTCAGACAAACTGCAGCAAAGTGCGTCAGGAGTGCTGATAAGCTTGTCGGATGGACGCCTGCAATTGCTTACGAAATCTGATCTTATTGACGCGCTGACCCATAAGTGAGTACATTGGAATTATAGGGTTGTTTTTTTGGAAGGATTTACTTAATTAAGCAATCCTGAACATTCCTCTTTTTTTTGAGGTGCGATGCACTATATTGCGCCATAAAGCCGGAAAGAATTTCGGAGGTTAGAGAAGCGAAAATCCAGACGGCTTTGAGCCGGGTTAACAACCAGCCACATTATATGAAGGTAGAGTCCAGAAAAAGACAGTTCATTTTGGAGGGGAAGATCAAGGCTTGCTTCTGTGAAGGATGTGGCAAGATTACAGATAAGGTATTTGTCGGCGAATGGATGCCGAGCGACAAGCCGAAGGAGGATGATTTTCTGACAACTGTTCCTGCTAAAAAGCCTAAAGGCAGCAAGAATGGAGCTGGTGACTTGCCTCCCGCCGCTGAAAACCAATACTGGGTCCGCTGTTCAGAGTGCAATCAGGTCTACCTTCTCAAAGAGTGGCAGATACAGATTGACCGTGAAGTCAGTCCGGGTGAATTGAAGGCTGAAGAGTGCCAGGTTTACTCGCCGCACGGTATTTATGCCAAGGGTGATGCGCTTTATCATCAGGCGATTGGAGAGGTTGGTGTTGTCAGGGAAAAACAGGCGACAGGAAGCGGTGCCTTTGTCATTATTGTTGAATTTTGCAAAAGTGGCAGAAAACAGCTTCTCGAAAATGTGCAGATGAACTCTGCGAACGGAAATAATTCGGAAAGTGTTACTGATCTTATTAAACTGAAACTTAGACGTTGATCTTTTAAAAGGGGGTGAATTACATTGGTTAGTGTG
>CAJAOR010000009.1 GCA_903942355.1 uncultured Chlorobiaceae bacterium
CCGTAATTGATTTTACCTGAACAAAATGCCAAGTACAGACACCTCAACCGATCAATACGACAGCTCTTGGAAAGAGGTCATTGAACGTTATTTTCCGGAGTTTATGGCGTTTTATTTCCCTGAGCCCCAACCTCTGGGAACGCCGAGCTCCAGCTCGGCACGTTAATCCGTTTTGTCGACCGGCTTGTCAGGGTGCAAGTGCTGAATGGCAGCGAGTGAGTATTCCGGGGAAAGTGTGCCAGGTATTCCGGGCGAAAGTGTACCACCTATTCCGTGGCAAAGTGTGCCACTTTTTTCAGGCCAGATTTGTTGTTAGAACTTAAACAATTATTTCCAGTTTCTTCCTTCTTAATGAGTCACCTTTCAACTCAAGTCGGTGAGCATTTCCGACCAGTCGATCCATGATTCCGTCGGCAATTGTAGGCTCCCCAATTACATCATGCCACTGGGCGACCGGAAGCTGAGAAGTGATCATTATCGCTTGTTTTCCATACCGATCTTCAAGGATCTGCAGTAGGGCAATACGTGTTGTTGCATCAAGGGGCTGCAGGCCGAAATCATCAAGAATAATCAGATGAGTTCGTTCAATTTGGTTGAGCACTCTGACAAAGGTTCCATCGAGTTTTGTCTGGGCAATCCGTTCAAGAAATCGGTTCATGCCAAAGTAGAGGGTGCGATAGCCGAGTGAACAGGCCTGCCGTCCCAATGCACAGGCAAGGTAGCTTTTACCACATCCTGTGGCTCCGGTAATAAGAATATTTTCCCCTCGTCTGATAAAACCGCAGTCTGACAGGCTGAGGAGTTGATCGCGGCTCAGGTTTCGGGCGGCGTTGCAGTGCACCTGTTCGAGTATGGCCGGATAACGGATTTTGCTTAGCTGCAGGTATCGTTTGGTGCTCTGTTCTTTTCGAAAAAGCTGCTCGGCATCAACCAGTTTGCCGAGCAGCGTGTCCGCTGCTGGCTGTTCGTGGACAGGAAGCATGGTTGCGGCTTCATAGGCATTTGCCATACCATAAAGGTTCATGGAGCGAAGCTGGTCAAGAGTAAGCTGTGTGTTCATGGTTATGGTGGTGAATGGGGTTAATTGTAGACTTCTTTGCCGCGAATATTATCATGAAATGGCAGCATGGGCGCATGGTATTCTGCTGCTACCAAAGCCTTATCCCTGTTGTTTTCGAGAATATTATAGACGAGACGGTAACTAACGCTGGGAACTTGTAACGCAAGTCCACAAGCCGCTTCGAGCCGTGTTTGCCCATACTTTTTCTGGAGCCGTAGGATTCCAAGGCAGGCATCAAAGCTTTGCTGTACAAAGGCTTTTGAACACAGTATTCGAAGAACGGCTTCCTCTGTACAAGGCCCGACAGCCGCCGCTTTGCTGGTAAAGTCTTCCTCAGTCCACCCTTTCTGCTGATGGTACCGGCGATGGGATTCCGGCATGTGCTCTTCAACGGTTCTGTAGACTCCCCGCCGTCCGACAATACGCTGGTGCAGGGCGATGCGCTGAAAATCAAGAAAGACCTCAACAACCGATTCGTCGTAGATCAGCTTGACGATCTTACCGATATACTCATGAGGAACACTGTACTGGCAGCGGTCTTCACCCAGAATGACATGGTAATTTTTCTTGACGGTGGCGGTCGTTTCACGCTTGTAGGCAAAATCGGTCAGCGGCAGTGGCTGTAACAGCTCTTGCTCCAGTTCCATAAACCGCTGTCTGCGACTTTTGCCATAATCGGTCATCAGTCGGTCATTGGCATTATCCAGCAATTGCAGAACCCGATACTTCAAGGCATTGAGACTGGTAAATTCCTCATTGCGCAAGCGGCCATAGATCTGGCTGTAGGCATGGTGTACCGAACCTTCAACCGATGGCTTATCCTTTGGCCTGACAATCCTGGTTGCCTGCATGTTGGTCTGATAGTGCAAGGCCCACTGCTCCATCAGCTCATTGAAAAGCGGCTCATATCGCGATGCTTTTGTTACCACCTGCTTCATGTTGTCGCTCAGGATGTTCTTTGGAACACCGCCAAGATAGGCAAGTGCCCGGTTGAGTGCTGGAATCATATGTTCCTGCCTGGCTGATGAAAGCGGTTCAACGTAAAAAAAGCTGCTGCAAGGCAGGGTGCAGACCAGAACGGGACATGCGATACGCTCTCTGGTAAGCGGCTCGATAATCCAGAGTGGATCACCGGCAAAGTCAATCTGCAGCCGGTACCCAGGCTGGTGCTGCTGTGGCATGGTAGCATCATGCTGCAGCATGTATTGCTCAACGTGAAAGCAAAACTGGGAATACTGATAGCCGGTAGGGCGATCCTGAAGGTACTCTTCCCATAGTACTTGCTTGGTGACATGGGAGTGCTTTTTGCCAAGTTCTTCAGAAAGGCGATGAAGCTGGGGATAGAGATCTGCATACCGCTCATCACTGGTCTTGTTGGAACGCGGTGGATGAACCAGTTGCGACAGGTCGTAATCAGAGAGCGCAAACAGCTCTGAAAACGCTTTTCCGCTGCTCTTGAACCGATGCAGATAGTTTTTGATGGTAACGCGGTGAATACCCGTACTGCGATGGATTTCCCGTTGGGAAGACTCCTCCATAAAGAGTTTGAGAATACGTCGCACTTGTAAGCGCGACATGAAGTCGCGTAGTTGAATTGTTCTGTAAGAGGAACTCATTGTTCAGTCAATGAAGCCCACTGACACATGCAGAGTGAGTGATTATCCTGTGTGAAGCTGTCGGAAAAGTACCCGCAGGAAACTGTAGGCAAACCTGTGAGGGAATGCCGAATCTGCTAGTAACGAGCGGAGAGGGGCGAGGGCTAGGATGATATGGCTAACTCATGTGAACTGTTGATAAACATCGTGAACGACAACGAGCCAAAGTTACTGTCAGGCTCGAACCAAAAGGTAAGCGGGTAGGTGAGCTCCTTTTACAATGGACTCACACTGACAAGAATCCCCGCCGGTGAAGAGACAGAGCCTAAGTCATCCGCAGAATTCAATACGTGGAACATGGTAAGCCCGTATCTCAGCCAAGAATATCGGGCAATCGAACCGCAAGGAACGATAGAGGTGCGGGTAGAGGAACGGGGAAAAAGCGAATGCCGTCTTGTAATCGGGCGGATAGGGGTTGCAACATCACCCTACGTGAAAACGGGCAGACTTCCTTATGGTCTTTCATCACAAGAGAACAGGCAGAACTTTATTAACGGAAGGAAAGCAAATGAATGCAGGAACAATGGCATGTGCACCATCCGGCCTCGGCTGGCAAACCATCAAGTGGGTGGCGGTCAAGCGTCAGGTAAGAAAGCTGCAAGCGCGTATTGTGAAGGCAACACAGGACGGCAAACATGGAAAGGTAAAAGCCTTGCAGTGGTTGCTAACCCATTCGTTCAGCGGCAAGGCATTAGCCGTCAAACGGGTGACTGAGAATGATGGAAGGAAGACCTCCGGTGTAGACCGAATTATCTGGAATACATTGGAAGCAAAGACCAACGCAATGGCGTCGTTGCAAAAGAGGGGCTATCAGCCTCTCCCGCTTCGGAGAGTTCTTATTCCGAAGAAAAATGGAAAAACACGACCTCTCGGTATTCCGACAATGAAAGATCGGGCCATGCAGGCTCTTTATCTGCTTGCTTTGGAACCAATTGCCGAAACAACTGCCGACCTGAACTCTTATGGGTTTAGACCGGAACGCTCTACCGCCGATGCAGGTGCACAATGTTTTTTTTGCCTTGCAGGAAAGAATCGGGCGGAATGGGTGCTGGAGGCCGACATTTTAGGATGCTTCGACAATATTAGCCATGACTGGTTGATCGCCAATATCCCTATGGATAAAGCGATTCTCCAAAAATGGCTCAAGGCAGGATTTGTTTATCAGAACGAGCTCTTTCCCACAGAAACCGGAACACCTCAAGGTGGTATTATCAGTCCGGTTCTGGCAAACATGACGTTGGATGGTCTTGAAAAAGCACTTTCAGAAGCATTTCCGAAAGCAAGGCGAAACAGCCTGAAAATGAACATGGTGCGTTATTGCGATGATTTCATTGTTACCGGCAACTCGAAAGAGTGGCTGGAACAGGAGGTTATACCGGTCTTGGGCACTTTTCTGGCAGAAAGGGGTCTTAGCCTCTCGCCAGAAAAAACCAGGATAACGCATATTACGGAAGGAATTGATTTCCTTGGCTGGAACATGCGCAAGTACAATGGGAAGCTGTTAATAAAACCATCGAAAGCAAATATCAAGGCACATCTTGACAGGATGAGGGAAATCATCAAGGCAAACAAAACAGCAAAACAGGTAAATTTGATACGGTTGCTCAATCCCATACTTCGGGGTTGGTCAAACTATCATTGCCATATGGTTGCCAATAAAGCCTTCTCTCGCAATGATACTCAGGTCTGGTTAATGCTCTGGCAATGGTCGAAAAGAAGACATCCAAACAAGGGCGCACGATGGGTTCGAAAGAAATACTTCAAAACCAGAGGTACTCGAAATTGGGTGTTTGCCGCCGAAAATGAAAAACAAGGGGGAAAAGAAATCAGGCTTCTGTCTGAATCTGACACTCCGATCAGGCGACACATCAAAATCAAGGCGGATGCTAACCCTCATGACCCGAAATGGGAAAAGTACTTTAATGCCCGATGGGCGAGAGAGTACAGCACGAAGGGAAATGCCGTATGCGAATATTTTGATGCTTCATAGCTATTGTGACGACGATCACAATGACATCGAAACTCAGATGTGAAACCGGGTGCCGTAAGGTGCCTTTGAAGAGGCTTGAGCCGTGTGCGGTTAAAGTCGCAAGCACGGTTCTCAGGGGGGGATGGCGCAGTAATGCGTTGTCTCTACCCTACCATAGTCAAGGCTTTGTTTGCCATTGTATACCTCCAGTTTATGAGACCGAAGGTACTGTTTATGATGTTACAAATCCGGCCTGATGGGGTGGCACACTTTGCTCCGGTACGGGTGGTACATATTGTTCCGGAATCATTGGTACACTATGCTCCGGTAGAGGTGGTACACTATACTCCGGTGTGCTCA
>CAJAOR010000010.1 GCA_903942355.1 uncultured Chlorobiaceae bacterium
CACGTTCCTCGAAAAAAGCTTTGCCAACTTTTTTTATGTACCAACCCTTACCGATGCTGATGACCGCTGGGACGGGTATAAGTTGTGTATTGAGGATCTCTTGAGAAATGATGTCCTGCAGAACGAGTTTAACATAACGCCCGATCCCGAGCGGACTCACTTTTTTGTTAGCGGACAGCCTGAAATGGTTGGCCGTGTAGCGGAGTGGCTGCATGATTATGGATACACACGTCATCATCCGGACGATCCCGGAGAGCTGTATATCGAGGAGTTCTGATAGGAAGTTTTCAGGAGCGGGAGAACGAAGGTGACGGTGGACAATAAAGGACTCGAACCTTTGACCTCTCGCGTGTGAGGCGAACGCTCTAACCAACTGAGCTAATTGTCCATAACAAGTCAGCCACAGTATAGGATTTGAGAGCCATTTTTGCAAAGCGCCATCTCATTTATTTTCAGGTTAGCGGGAATCGGGGCAGATTATTTCGTTCTGTTCGTTCTGTGGATGTGCTTGTCTCCTTTTTTTGAATCCGGTGATTTGTTAGATTAGATTATTGATATCGCCATTCAAACTAATCACGAAAATATGCTTAGAAAAGTTGTTGGTCCCGCGATTCTGCTTGCTCCTGTAGCGGCTCCGGTTCTTCATGGGTTGACTGGCATAGCGGTTGTCGGGCTTGGCTTGTTTGCAGCAGGTAAAGTTGTTTCCAAAACCGTCAAAGCACTCTCAGCTCCGCCCAAACCCCTGAATCCGTTAGAGGGCCCTCCACCGGTCAAGTGACGCTGTTCATTGCGGGAGTTGCCTGAACTGGTTTTTCAGTGAATCGAGCATGCTGGAAAGCTGTTGCGGATTATCAACGGGAGCGTGGCAGCTTCTGTCAACACAGAGGAAGGTTTTTGCGTTGTCATCCTCTGCTTCAATAATTTCCGCATATTGAGGGAACATCAGGGAGCTCTCCCTGGATGCATGGATCATTATGGCGCCCGGCAGATACTGTTCATAAACAGCATTTCTGAGTCTGCCCATACCGGGGGAGTCAAGCGAGCCTGAAAATACAAGGTGTACCTTTCTCTGTTCTGCGAAATTCTTTGCCACCAGCATCTGCGGCAGTGCGTTGCTGTTTTCAGCAAGCATAGCTTTACAGGCATTGATGCTCTCTTCAGCCTTATGGCTGAACTCTTCTTTTCCGGTCATCTCAGCAAGTCGCAGCAGGTTAAGTGCGGTGACCGAATTTGCCGAGGGCTCAGCTCCATCATACTCTTCCTTCAGTCTCACCGGCACCGTATGGTCATCAAAGGCTGTACTGAAATATCCCCCCAGTTCATTGTCGTAAAAGAGGGTGTTCTGCAGTTCAGCAAGTTCCAGAGCTGATTTGAGATAGCCGGATTCAAACGAGGCTTCATAGAGGTCGATCAGCGCCTGGACAAAAAAAGCATAATCTTCAGCTTTGCCGGCAATGGCCGCATTGCCGTCTCGATAGCGGCGAAGCAAGCGTCCTTTGGTGCGATCAAAGAGTTTTTCGAGAATAACGTCAGCAGCTTTGCGGGCTGCTGCAAGGCAGGCTTCATCATGCAGCACCTGATAGCCTTTAGCCAAGGCTGAAACCATCAGCCCGTTCCATGCCGTGAGTATTTTATCATCAAGAAAAGGTCTTGGCCTTCTGCTTCTTGCCGTGTAAAGCCTTGTTCGGGCGTCATCAAGAATTGCCCTAATCTCTTCTGTTCCTTTTCCGAATCGTTCTGCTGCTTCCTCAATAGTTGCCTGCTGCATCAGGATATTTTTGCCAGTGAACTCTCCATGCGGATCGTGCCGGGCATTTCCTTCAGCCCTGACTCCATAGGTAAAGGAAAAAATTGCGGCAAGTTCTTTGTCACTCAGAGTTTCGTGGATCTCCTGGTCGCTCCAGAGATAAAATGCTCCCTCCTGCTTCTGCACGCTTCCATGACCGGGAAGGCTGTCGGCATCCTCAGCCGAGCAGAAGCCTCCTTCAGGCGATTGCATATCGTAAAGTACATAGTTGATGATATCTGCCGCCACGGCTTTGTAGCGGGGCTCTTTGCTGCACTGGTAGGCTTCAAGAAAGGAGATGGCCAGTTGGGCATTATCGTAGAGCATCTTTTCAAAGTGAGGCACATGCCAGCGCTCATCGGTGGAGTAGCGTGCAAAACCTCCGCCCCCTTTGCCGTCAACAGCGAGATGGTCGTGAATACCACCGTCAGCCATTTTGCTAAGGGTGTGCAGCGCCATGGAAAGGGCTTTTTGGTTTCCGGTATGGTAAGCGTGGTTGAACAGAAAGTTCAGAAGCACAGGGCGCGGGAATTTCGGGGCGCCGCCGAATCCTCCGAACTTGTGGTCAAAGTTTGCTTCAAGCCATTCGAAGCATTTTTTCTGAGCCTCATCAGTATTGGGCATGGAGACTGGTGTTTTCCTCGATACTTCACCAAGAGCAGCAAAGAAGCTGCCGGATGCTGCAATGATTTTTTCCCGGTCACCCTCCCAGAGGCGGGCAATGGAGAGGAGAACGGTTTTAAATCCCGCCATGCCGTAGCGCTCTTCAGGGGGAAAATAACTACCGCCGTAAAATGGCTTCAGTTCGGGGGTCAGCCAGACCGACATCGGCCAGCCGCCTCGTCCGGTGGTGGACTGGACATAGTTCATATAGAGGCGGTCAAGGTCGGGCAGCTCTTCGCGATCGACCTTGACTGGGACGAAATAGGCGTTAAGCAGGCCAGCAATGTCGGGATTTTCAAATGATTCCTCTTCCATGACATGGCACCAGTGGCAGGTTGAATAGCCTACGGAGAGGAAGATGGGCTTCTCTTCTGCTCTTGCCTTTTCAAAGGCCTCCTCTCCCCATGCCATCCAGGCAACCGGGTTCAGTGCGTGCTGCAGCAGATAGGGACTTTTTTCCTCTATAAGGCGGTTGGGCTTTTTTTTCGGTGAAGTCATGATGGGGGAGTCATCCGATAGTTTGCTGGAACACTTATGGATAGAAGAACCGTCAACGGAGGACTGAAAGTTCTTCATTGCTGAAACCATCAGCGCCCTCTGCCGGTTATAGGTGGTGAGTTTCATCAATTAACACTGTTTAACGATGCTTGTCAGGATATTGAAAAGTGCTTTAAGGAGTAAGGGGGTAGCCGCAATGGCTTTTTTCCTCCCCTTGTTTCTTCTTTTCTGCGGATGTGCGGGCAATAATGGTCTGCCGTCTCTTGCTGGAGAGCCTCGTTCAACGGTTCAAAAGGAGAATGGTATGCATTTTAATGAGCTGACACCCGAAGAAGATCGGGTGATTGTCCATAAGGGAACGGAACGGCCATTTACGGGAAAGTACTGTCTGAACAAGGAGAAGGGCACCTATTTGTGCCGGCGCTGTGATGCTCCGCTGTTTCGCTCAACAAACAAGTTTGAGTCGGGCACCGGCTGGCCGAGCTTTGATGATGCCATTGAAGGCGCGGTCAAGCAAATTCCTGATGCCGATGGCAGCCGAACAGAGATAGTTTGCGCCAGGTGCGGGGCCCATCTTGGCCACGTCTTTTTCAGGGAAGGAATGACCGCGAAAAATGTCCGTCATTGCGTCAATTCGCTTTCCCTTGGTTTTCTGCCGGAAGCAAAGGCTGCAGCAGTGACGCAAAAGGCGATCTTTGCCGGTGGATGCTTCTGGGGGGTAGAGTACCATTTCAACAAGCTGAAGGGGGTGCTTTC
Source organism: uncultured Chlorobiaceae bacterium (assembly GCA_903942355.1). Lineage (GTDB taxonomy): Bacteria > Bacteroidota > Chlorobiia > Chlorobiales > Chlorobiaceae > Chlorobium. Next base: position 3,704 of record CAJAOR010000010.1, read on the forward strand.
CGCCAAATCTGGCTATACGGGCGGCCTGACTGATCATCCGGCCTACAAACAGGTCTGTACCGGTAAAACAGGTCATGCCGAAGCCGTAGAGATAGAGTTCGATCCGGCACTGGTCAGCTACGAAACTCTCGCAAAACTCTTTTTCGAGATTCATGATCCCACCGAGCTCAACCGGCAGGGGCCAGATATTGGGACGCAGTACCGGTCAGCCGTGTTTTATACCGATGATGGGCAGAAAAAGGTAGCCGAAAAGCTTATTGCCGAGCTGAAGGCCAAAGGATACAAGGTTGTTACCACGGTTGAAAAAGCGGAAACATTCTGGCCGGCCGAAGAGTATCATCAGGATTATTATGAACGCAACGGCCATCAGCCCTACTGCCATATTTATCAAAAGCGGTTTTAGCCCAGCAGCTCAAGCACTTCCTCAATGGTGTTACAGACCGAATAGTAGTTGCCGTGCTCTTCAGTTACCATGTGCTCGGCAGCTATACGGTCAAAAAAGAGGAGCAGCGGGTTCCAGAATCCGTTCAGGTTAAGCAGAATGATCGGCTTGCGGTGATGGCCGAGATGTCTCCAGGTTATCACTTCAATCAGCTCATCGAGGGTGCCGAAGCCGCCGGGGAGAACGAGGTAGGCGTCTCCCCATTCGGCCAGCTTCATTTTCCTTTCGTGCATGGTTTCAACCACATGCAGTTCACTCAGGCCGTAATGGGCAACCTCCCGTTCCTCAAGAAAGCGGGGAATGATGCCTTTGACCGTTCCTCCGCTCTCCATCACGGCATCGGCTATGCAGCCCATCAGTCCGACCCGTCCTCCGCCAAAAACCAGGCCTATACCCCGTTTTCCAAATTCCCGTCCAAGTTCAGTGGCCGCATCAAAATAGTCGCGAGGGGCGAGGTTGCTTGAACTGCAGTAGACGGTTACGGATGAGATCATGGTGAAGTCAGTAGTTAAGGGTGATGCTGTCCTGAGCACGCTCGTAGACATAAGTTTTCGGATCCACTATCTTTTTTACCGCAAACCGCTCTGAGGCTCTCTCCCAGAGGTCGGTATCTTCAGCATAGACCATATCGCGGAATCCTTCGAGGGCAAAAAAGAGCTCTCGTTTTCCGAAGAGGGTTCCGCACAGGATACACTCCCTGATGCCAATGAGCCGGTCGGGATGGTAACAGTCTTTGACCATGATGGTTTCATCGCAGAGAAATCCGCCCGAGAGCAGGGAAACATCCCCCGTCTCCTCGATGAGGCTTATCCTCGTTTCAAGATGGTTTTCCAAATAGTGGTCGTCACTGTCAAGAAAGGTGATGTAGCGGCCAAAAGAGGCCTGGATACCTGCATTTCGCGCAAGTGCGGCTTTCCGGTTGCTCTGCTTCATGTACCGGATATTGGGAAAGCGGAGGATGAAAGGGTCAAGCGTTTCGAAGGTGTTGTCGTTACTGCCGTCATCGACAATAATGAGCTCCCAGTTGCTGAATGATTGTGCAAGAACGCTCTTTACGGCGTTTTCAAGATGGCAGGCCCGGTTCAGGGTGGCTATGATAATTGAAATGTCCGGTTTGCAGCTGAATCTCATGGCCTTGCAGCTTTGATGGCAAAGGCGCAGACCAGCATGCCGGCAACCAGAAAGTTTTGGGCAATGGCGTTATAGCGAACATCCATGGTTGCCGGTGATTTCACCAAAGCAAACTGCAGGAAAAATTGCGGAATAACGAGGGCTCCGACAATGATTCCATAGTCAGTCTGACCGATCATGAAGAGGTAGGCTGATGCAAGAAACTGGCCGGTATTGATAAGCACGGCGGCAATCAGTGCGGCATTGGTCTCTCCGAAGGCAACAGGAAGCGTTCTGATGCCGACCTGCCGGTCGCCCTCTATTGACTTGAAGTCGTTGATGGTCATGGTACCCGTGCTGGAGAGGGTGAAAAGCCCGGCAACGATCAGTGACGGCTGAAGTGATGAAAGGGTAAAGGAGGGATTATAGGCGATCTCCCCGGCTATCCATGGTATGATCAGGTAGGAGACGGCCACAATGATATTGCCCGCCCAAAGCCGCTTTTTCAGCTTGATCGGGTTTGCGCTGTAGAGATGTGCATTGACAATGCCGATAACAACGTAAAACCCGATGAGCGGATGGATCAGATAGCCGGTGATAACGGAAAGAACCGACCAGAGAGCAATCAGGATGGTAGCGTTTTTGAGCGAGATGGCCCCGCCGGGTATGGGGCGGTTCGGTTCGTTGATTTCATCAAGATCACGGTCAAAATAGTCGTTCAGCATCTGGCAGGTTCCGCTTGCCAGCGGACCGGTCAGCAGCATGGCGAGCAGAAACTTCATGCTGATCACCTCTTTCCATCCGAACATGCCACTTGCCACAGCCCCGCAGAGAAAGCTCCACATGACCGGAATCCAGGTGACTGGTTTAAGAAAGCGTATGATCAGTGCCAGTTTGGAGATGTTCTCAACCGGCATCGGTCGGGCGTGAACCAGTTTCCGGACACTTAATGGCGTTTTGAATTCGCCCTGCTCCGGTTGCTGATGCTCTGAACTCTTGATGGGATGAAAATCACTCACACATACAGACTTAGGTTCGAAAAATGGTGACAGCTTGGAAAATAACAGGTAAAACTGAAGAAAGGAATCATCTGCAGCAAAACTGCACTGTTATATGTACAATATCCTGAAATATCCTGAAGAATTTTTTTAAACTGCATAAACGGTGCTTTTATTACGTTATTTATGCCTTATAAAGGCCGTTGGTTGTTGTTAAATCCAAATGCTAAAGAGGAGATCTGCCTTATGGATGGTCGTCGTTTGCTTAAGGAGATGAAAAAAACTTTTTTGTTTCACGCCATTGCAGCTCATTTCAGCAACGGGCTTATTCCCGTTGCCGTGCTCTATCTGCTTTTGACCCTTTCAACCGGGAACACCTATTTCGAACATACGATTGAGCATCTCATTGTCATTGTCCTGATGGCTATTCCGGTCTCGTTTGTTTCAGGCATTCACGACTGGAAAAAGAAATACCGCGGAGCCAAAGCGCCCATCTTTATGAACAAAATAAGGCTCTCCTGTCTTCTTTTTCTTTTATGCGCCTCTGCTGCCGGTATGAGACTTACTACTCCTGATGTGATGAACCGCGACGGCATTGAACACTGGATTTATCTTGTGCTCCTTTTTTCCATGTTGCCTGTCGTGACGCTGCTTGGCCATTATGGGGGAAAACTTTCAGCCCAGTCACGACAGAGCACCAAACCAGCTTAAGAAAGCGGAACGGCGATAACCAAAACGACATACTTCCATGATCGACAGTAACGTGCTGCTGGTTTTTTTTACAACATCAGTTATTCTCGCACTCTCGCCAGGCCCTGACAACCTTTTTGTTCTGGCACAATCGGCCCAGAACGGCCGGACGGCTGGTTTGTTTGTCACCCTTGGTCTTGCTACCGGGCTTGTAGCGCACACGGTTGCGGTTGCTTTTGGTCTTGCGGCCATCGTACACGCTTCGGCAATTGCCTTTACTGTTCTGAAATTTATAGGTGCGGCATATCTGCTCTATCTTGCCTGGCAGGCACTCAGGGCGGCAGCCTCAACCGGTGAGCAGAATCCTGTTAAGGCTCTCTCAAGGGGAAATCTTTATCGGCGGGGGATTGTCATGAACCTGACCAACCCCAAGGTTTCGCTCTTTTTTATGGCTTTTCTCCCACAGTTCGCTGATCCGAGTCATGGTTCCATGACGGTACAGTTTGTTCTGCTTGGGGCTGTTTTTATCACAGCAACCCTCCTTGTTTTCAGCGCCGTCAGTTTTCTTGCCGGTGGATTTGGCGACAAATTCCGCAACTCCGCCCTTGCACAGAAAGCAGTCAACAGAATAGCGGCGGCCGTATTTATCGCTCTTGCCATTAAATTGGCAATTTCGGAACGCTGAACCACTTATGCGGGTTTTCGTGACTAACATCACAAGGGTTCCTGACTGATTGATGATGATGAGCTCAACGATGAGGAAAATAAAGATAAATCATGCCATACATTCCGCTCATACCGTTATCGGAACTGCCTGAAAACAGTCATAAATCGGTCCGGTTCGGCAAAAAGAGCATCGCCTTGTTTCATTACAGAGGAATCATTACTGCCCTTGGCAACACCTGTATCCACGAGGGAGGGGATCTCGGCCAGGGATTCATCCAGACGCTCGACGACGGAGATCTTTACGTGGCTTGTCCCTGGCATGGATGGCAGTACAACCTGAAGAGCGGCCTTGCCCCTCATGGTTACGAGGACCGACAGGCGCTCTACGAAGTAACGATTGAAAACGGTATGATCCTGGTATCGGAAGAACCGGTCACAAAGGCTTTCAAGGCAGGTCACGACGTTGATCCTCTGGCTGATCTCAGAAAGCTTGACTATCAGACCACCGAGAAGAGTCTTAATGTACTCGGGATTTCCGCCACCAATATGAATCGCGATCTGCCCCGGCCATCCACCTCTGAAACCGCATTGCAGCAGGCTCTCGATTATGCTGCGTCCGAGTTCGGGGCGGCAACGAAAATGATCAGGATCAGAGATCTTAATTTCCGGCATTGCGAAGGGTACTACAGCCGTCATGAGAGAGCCTGTACGTGGCCCTGTTCCATATCGGAAATGGACGGAGAGGATGGGATGAATGAAATTTACCGCGCTATGGTGTTATGGGCGGATGTTGTTATTCTTGCTACGCCAATAAGGTGGGGCAATGCGTCGTCGCTCTACTATAAAATGGCTGAACGCCTTAATGCCGTTCAGAATCAGATAACGATTCATGACCGGGTATTGATAAAAAACAAGGTGGCTTCGTTCATTATCACCGGAGGACAGGACAATGTTCAGGGTGTCGCCGGAAATCTCAATTCGTTTTTCACCGATCTCGGTTTTACGCTGCCGCCATTCAACTTTCTCGGCTGGAGCAGAGGCTGGATTGCTGAGGATACCGAAAACAATTACAACTCGTTTTTCAAAAGCCGTTATGTGAAACGTTCGGTCAAGGAGTTGGTGACCAATACGATTCAACTGGTCATGCAGATCAAGAATATGGATGTTTCACATCTTCAAACTCCGAAACCGAAAATCTCCGAGGCCGGAACCCATGCTGAATAAAATCCGGTAAATAATCCTATTTCTTTGCCCTTTATTTTTTTTGTATTAATTAATAGTATTTTCAGCGGCAATTTATACTTTAGGCTGGCCTGATAATTTCCGGAAAAGCGTTTTTCCTTAAGGCAAGAGAATAAAAGAACAGCAGATAATCCACCAATGACAGACAAATTTCTCATATACGGAATTCCCCTCCCTTTGACGTCGCCACCCCATCGTCTCCTGAAACTATTTCCTGGTGAGTTATTCCCGTTCCGGGTGTTCATGATTCTTTTTTTTATGATAATCATGCTTTTTTCTTCATCTCTTCCTGCGCAGACAAGAGATGATTCATTGCAGGTTCCCATATGCTCCTATATCGTCAAGGAGACAGGCCGTCCAACCGTCCTGGGAGAAAAAGATATCGAGAGAACGGTCTCTCCGGCAAGCCTGACCAAGATTCTGACCTGTATCATGGCGATTGAAAGCGGCAGGCTGGAAGATAATGTGCTGATTACCAAAGAGTCAACCATGGTTGAACCATCAAAAGCAGGGTTCAACGAAGGCGATAGAATAAGGCTTGTCGATCTGGTAAAGGCGGCCATGATCAATTCAAGCAATGATGCAGCATTTGCCATAGCCATCCATCTGTACGGCAATGTTGATTCGTTTGTTGCTGCCATGAACAGCAAGGCGCGACGGATTGGAATGAAGAATTCCAGGTTTACCAACCCGGCAGGTTTTGATAAAGGTATTTATGCAGGCAATATCTCCACAGCAGAAGATCTTTTGCGTCTGACGGAATATTCGGTCAAAAATCCTGTTTTCAACCAAATAGCGCGACTTGAGCAGGCTATTTTTATGGAGCAGACAACCCGAAAGGTTTATTGCCTGAAAACCCACAACAAGCTTCTTAATAAATATCCTTACGCGGTTGGCATCAAAACCGGTTTTACCACCAAAGCGGGGAAGTGCCTGATTGCCCGGGCGATCAAGGATAACAAGGATATTCTTCTGGTGATGCTGAATGCAAAAACAGACCGATGGAATGTGGCGGTTAACATTTTTGACAAGGCTTTTTCAACAAACAATCCCAGTTCAGAGTCATTTGCTCAAATATTCCGGGGTGATTCAGGCGTGTCAAGGTCTCCGCTTATGGAATCCCTGGAAAAAGCTGACAAAAGAGAGTTTGGCATGTCGACGGTGGGGTATACATTGTCAAAACGGGTGATTGCCCATCATGCAGTTACCGAGTTGAGATACAGCAGGCCATCAAAGAGAGATGCGATTGCCCGATTGAGAGAGAGCAGGATGTCGAAAAGAGAATCGATTGTCGGATTGAGGAGCAGAAACGGTGCGAAACATCATGTTGTTGCCGAGTTGAGAGGCAGCAGGAAATCGACAACTCACCAGGTTGCCAGACTTAAAAACGGTCGAAAACTGAGAAATCACGAAGTTGTTCTGTCAAAACCAGCCAGGAAAAACAAAAGAAGAGTAGCAAGTTTATCTGCGCCCGTGATGATAAGTAATGCTGCTTATCATGAGGTGAGCGCTTAAGCAAATTAACCATAGCAAACCAGATTGAACAATGATCAAGCATATCGTCATGTGGCGGCTGAAGGATGTTGCGCATGGCAATGACCGGCAGACTAATGCAGCTCTTATCAAGGAAAAGCTTACAGCTCTGCGGGGAAGGATTCCCGGGATGACGGCTATCGAGGTTGGAATTGATTTCAGTTGTACCGACAGCTCTTGCGATGTTGTTTTGTATAGCGAATTTTTGGACCGAAATGCTCTGGCACTCTATCAGGAAAATCCGGAACACGAAGCATTGAAGCCCTTTATCGGCATGGCAAGCATGGAGCGCAGGATTGCCGATTACGAGGTGTGATGAAAGAGAGGGGGTAGAAACAATAAAAAGGCGGACGGTTTTTGGAGACCCTCCGCCTTTTTTATTGATGATTTCTTTGTTTATGCCTGAACGATGCACTCAGCAGGGCAGACAGCAACGCAACCCGGAGAGTCAGAGTATCCGACGCATTCTGTGCAGGTATTTGCATCGATGAAATAAACATCGTCGCCGGCAGAAATTGCAGTGACCGGACATTCTGGCTCACAAGCTCCGCAGTAAGTGCATTCTTCAGTAATGTAAAGTGCCATAGTGACTTCCTCGCTTAAGTGGTTATAAAAAAAAGGAAAGAACGATTCGGATGAACTTTTGTCAATATAAGATTTTTTTTTACCTCAAAAAAAACGTCACATAACTAAAGGCTATATTTTAAGCCCCATAATCGTGAACCGTCAGTTTTCAGACAATAATGATGCTGTCAACCGGGCAGACTTCAACGCAGGACGCTTCATTATGCCAGCCGATGCAGTCAATACAGGACGCTTCATCAATAATATAGATCATCTCGCCTGCAGTAATGGCGCTTACCGGACACTCAGGTTCACATGCACCGCAATAGGTGCATTCTTCAGTAATTCGATGTGCCATGCTTGTTCCTTGGTTAAATTTTTTTTGGTTATGCGTTATCAGGTATTTCCCTGCGCTCGAAATAGGGGTTGTCGGCGGAGAGGTAGTGCTGCACATACTCTTGTATGCCATCTTCGATCGACGTGAGCGGTTCGCTGAATCCTGCCTGCCGAAGTTTGGTAATATCGGCATGGGTGTAGTACTGGTATTTGTCGCGCAGCGTTTCCGGCATCGGCATGTAGTTGATGACGGGTTGACGCTTGAGGGCCAGGAAAGTGGCTGCTGCCAGGTCGTTGAAGCTTCTCGGTGATCCGCTTCCGACATTGAAAAGACCTGCGGCTGAAGGGTTTTCAAGCATCCAGGCCATAATTCTTGTGCAGTCCCTGACATAGACAAAATCCCTCAACTGTTCGCCGTCACGGTAGTCCGGCCTGTGCGACTGAAAGAGATTCAACGATCCTTTTTCGCCGATCTGATGGAAAGCCTTGTAGACCACGCTGCTCATATCACCCTTGTGATACTCGTTCGGGCCGTAGACGTTGAAGAATTTAAGGCCAGCCGCATGGTTGAGCACACCGTGCCTGACTGCCCAGCGGTCGAAGAGATGCTTGGAATAGCCATACATATTCAGGGGCCGGAGCGCAGAAAGCCCCTCAATGGCATCACTGTACCCGTTTGATCCGTCACCATAGGTTGCCGCGCTTGATGCGTAGATAAGCCGGACCTGACGCTTCATGCAGAACGATGCAATTTTTTTTGTATAGCCGAAATTGTTGGCGAGAAGGTGGTCGGCATCCGTTTCCGTTGTTGAACTGTTTGCACCCATATGGATAATGGCCGAGATGCCTTCAAGCGCATTTCTCTCAAGCAGGTCCGGAAAAAGCTCTATTGGAATAACATCAGCAAAATGAAGTCCTGACAGGTTGCGCCATTTTTCTGTTGTTGTTGAACCCAGATCATCAACGACGATGATATCCTCTTCGCCTTTGCCATTGAGTTCCCAAAGCATGGCACTGCCGATAAATCCGGCACCGCCGGTAATAATGATCATAGAGAAAAAGATAGCGATGTTATAGCAGGAAATTCGAATATAAAGAGGGAAGGATAAAAACAAAAGCAGGTCTCTGCAACTTAATAGTGCAGAGACTTACTCACGCCATTGATGAACAACTAACTTGCTTTCAGATGACCTGTTTTTACTGGATTTGCAGGTGACAACAGTATTCTTCCCCAGTACAGCCAAAGCCTTACCGTTTCGACGGGCTTGCCCACAATTTCGGAGATCTGCAAGTGCTTCAAGCCCGATATTTCGGTCAGCAGAACGGAGAGTTTGATATCAGCGGCCCATTGCATCAGCGAATCAAGCGGTTGAACAAAACTCTCGCAGGGTTGTTGGCTCCAACAGAAATCGGTTTTTTGTCCGAAACGCGCCATATAACACTCCCTAAACGTTTTCAGCAAAACGCTCTCTTCCGTTTTCGTGTTCGCAGAAAGGTAAGTGCTGTAGACCAGGTCGGTCGAAACGTCTTCGCTACCCGTCATCCAGTACGCAAGAGAGTATATATCATCAAGAAGATCAAGAGCTGTTTTTTTTATCCTTTTCATCTCGCCTCCATTATAATTGGATTTATTTTGTCCTGTTTTAATTTATAAAAAAAATGAGGATTGTCCAGATATTTTTCCTGAATTGTTTGAAAAAGCTGTTTTTTAATGAAAAACAGTGCAGGTGCCAACTTTATTCGGCTTATCCTGTCGCTTAGACCAATTTACAGCAACAATAGATGAGCGGTAACATGAAGAGAGATATACAGCACCTTCTTAATCCTGCATTACAGAATATTGCGACCTACAAGGTTGAGGGCGGACAACATGCCGAGATAAAGCTGAACCAGAACGAAAGTCCTTTTGATGTGCCGATGTGGCTCAAGGAGGAGATTATCGGAGAGTTTGTCAAGGAGTCCTGGAACCGGTATCCGGATATTCTTCC
>CAJAOR010000011.1 GCA_903942355.1 uncultured Chlorobiaceae bacterium
CTTGGTAGTATCGTTTGTTGCCGGGTTTGTTGTAGTAGAGTAATTTTAAAATTTCGATATCAATATCGGGCAGGATTTTGGTCAGGGCATATTCTACTTGAACGGATGCTTTTGCAAAAACAGGGAATTCGTCAGGGGTTTCTTTGTTTTCGGGTGTGCGTTGCGGATTTTGCGACGGCGCGGCTGGCGGGGGTGCTGACTGTGGCGGCTGTTGTTCTTCTTGTTTTGGTGCATGGTTGCTGTATGAGCGGCCTGCTTGACGAATTGCGTCAATAATCCAAAAGACATCTTCGGACAGAATGCCTATGACTACCCCTTGTGGTTCTTGATTTGTAACGTTTGTTTGTTGATTTTTTTTGGTTGTTGATTTTCGATCGAAACTGTGGTTTCGAGTTCGGTAATCCAGTTTAAAGCATGGAGGTTGGCAAGGGAGAGCGCAAATTCCATGCCTTCATGATCAACAGGTATCCCCCCTTTTTTATGGCTTCCAAAAATTCCGGTTAGCTTGACCGATCTTGCCCTGATTTTGTGGGCGCGCTGTTTTTTGAGGGGAAATCACTGAAAAATGTCGTCGTTGTGTAGGATATGTAATCTTTTGAAAAGGTAAAACCATTTTGCCATTAAACTCCTGGGAATCGGACGCGATGAGAGCGATTTTTTACCAACTGGGGAGCTTGTCCATTGCGGCCGTTTTTGTTTCGTCAACGACTTTGGCATAAATCTCGGTCATCTTTACGCTCGAATGGCCCATCAATTTGCTCAGGGTGTAGAGGTCAACGCCATTTTGAAGGCTTAACACTGCGAAGGAGTGCCGCCCGCAATGCCAGCCAAGATTGAACGGTATGCCTGCCTTCGCGCCCCATGCTCGAATAATATTTGAGCTTTGGCGACGACTCGGTAAAAGAAAAATCCTGCCGTCATCGGCTCCCCTGTCTTTATGCTGTTCTTTTGCTACTCCAAGATATTTTAACGCCTGCGCTCCAAGTGTTAATTGTTCCCATTTTTGGGTTTTCTGCATCTTGTAACGAATCGTTACCCTGCCGCCATCCTGCAGGATATCTTCATCTTGCAAGGCTTCAAGGCCGGAAATTCTCAAGCCGATAAAGCATGAGAACAGGAACGCAGCCCTTACTGCCGGGTGCTTGCATGGGGTTGCCTCAAGGGTTTTAATCTGGTTAGCTGTCAAATATTTCAGGGCAACATCATCAAGCTTTCCGAATAGCTTGATTTTCTTTGAGAAATCAGGTATAAGGTTATCCCGTACCGCCTGATTTAGAATAACCTTCAGACCAAGCACATAATTTTTCTTTGATATTTTCTTCAGGCTCAAGCTGTCGATATATGACCGGAACAGCTCCGCCCATGTTTGGAAAATATTTGCCATTGGTAACGGCTTTTCTCCGTTGAAATCTCGAAGGTGTTTCAAGGTGTTTCTGTAAACGGAATTGTTATTCTTTTCTTCGCGCGTCACCTTCTCGAAATACTCAATGAAATCATTGCTGCGCATCTCTTTGCCAAGAAATGCCGCCCTCTTTCAGTGGAATTTCGCGAACTGAAACGCCCATATAAACCCCTTTTCGCTTTGCAAACTTTACCAAAACTTCGCCAATTAATGGGAAAATTACAGAAGAGAAGGGGAAAATCAAAAGGGAACGGGGGTGTATTGAGGAAGGTTTTAAGCTTTAAAGTGTTATAAAATAATTACTTTTTGAGAGACGCTGAAAAGGAGAGAAAAGGGAAGAAAACTATGTGCCTGTAACAAGAATATTCATGCAAAAAGTAAAATTTGGAAGTGAAAATCAGAGAGCTGAAACCCTGGGATAAAGCTTATCCTGCCGGAAATCATCATACAAAAAACTGCGAACGGAATCGAAACCGGGTTGACGGGCATCTTTTTCTGATACCCTGATCACCTCAGCCGGAAGCTGCCAATCAATACCGAGTGACGGATCATTCCACACCATGCCTGCATCATGCGAAGGCGTATAATAGTTATCACACTTGTAGGCAAAAACCGCTTCTGCTGAAAGAACAAGAAAACCGTGCGCAAACCCTTTCGGAACCCACAGCATATTTTTCTGTTCCGTATCAAGCAGACAGGATACATGACGGCCATACCAGGGAGAACCAAGACGAAGATCAACGGCAACATCAAGCACACGGCCATAAAGCACCCGAACAAGCTTGGATTGAGTAAAAGGCGGTTTTTGAAAATGAAGGCCACGAAGCACACCATAGCCTGACTTCGACTCATTTTCCTGCACAAACGCAACATGACCGACATGCTGCTCAAAAAAATCCTGCCGGAACGACTCAAAAAAATAGCCCCGATCATCGCCAAACACCTTCGGCTGAAAAATCAGGACATCAGGTATGGCTGTCGTAATAACTTGCATAATCAGCGAGGGGAAATATTGAGTCGGCCATCACGGGAATAAATCAGGTAACTATAAAAAATCCCTGTTCTTAAAGGTAACAATTGCACAGCTATAAAGAAACAGCGGTCAAAAAGACAACTCCCTATCTCTGAACAAGCAACTGCTGCAGGTACTGTCCGTAATGGCTTTTCATCAGTGGCTCGGATAAGCGCAACAGCTCTTCATCCGTTATCCAACCCTGTCTCCAGGCAATTTCTTCAGGGCAGGCAATTTTCAGCCCCTGCCTTTTTTCAACGGTCTGAATAAAATTCCCTGCCTCCTGGAATGATTCATGCGTACCGGTATCGAGCCAGGCAAACCCGCGCCCAAGCATGGAGCACTTGAGCTCCCCCCGAAGCAGATACGCCTCATTGACCGCCGTGATTTCAAGTTCTCCACGATCAGATGGCCGCACCTGTTTTGCGATCCCGACGACACTGTTGGGGTAAAAATAGAGCCCGACGACAGCATAATTTGATTTCGGGATCTCCGGCTTTTCGGCCAGAGAGAGTACGTTGCCCTCTGCATCAAGCTCCGCAACGCCGTAACGCTCAGGATCACTGACATAGTAGCCGAATATCGTGGCTTTGCGCTCATTTTGCACACTCTCGACAGCAGCTTCCAGCATCTGGCTGAATGCATAGCCGAAAAAAATATTGTCACCAAGAATCAGCGTAACGTCATCACGGCCTATAAAGGCCTCACCAAGAATAAAAGCCTGGGCAAGCCCGTCAGGCGAAGGCTGCACAATATAGGAGAGCGAGATACCCCAGTCACAGCCGTCACCAAGCAGCTTCATGAACATCGCCTGATCCTCAGGTGTTGTGATAATAAGAATATCCCGTATCCCCGCAAGCATCAGCGTGGTCAGGGGATAATAGATCATCGGCTTGTCATAAACCGGGAGAAGCTGTTTTGATATCGCCCTGGTAACGGGATAGAGTCTTGTACCAGAACCCCCTGCGAGAATAATTCCTTTCATGTTTGTTTTTTAACCGAAACACTATAAACAATTGCCTTGAAATACTATACGCAAGAATAAAAGCCTGAAAACCAGACAAAACTTAACAAGTTGCTCAATATTCCCGTTTTTTTAAGATTCCCGTGTATTTAAGGAATATCCCCGAACCTGAAGATAAACAAGGAAATAGAGAGAATGAACTTTTGACGTGAAAATATTTTTCTCTGCAGAAAGGGATCTTTATTGTTACAAGAGTGGCGTTTCAGGTATTTTTTGACGTTAAGCCCTATCTGCACGGCAGCGCTGCCGCACTACGGAACCAAAACCAGACGAAAGCCAATAAAGTAGCTCCGGCGCTGGGGGGTACCGCAGTTACGATAAGCCGACCGACAGCAGTCGACTTCGTTACCCCAACTCCCGCCACGAAGCAGACGGTACGATCCTGTTGCCGGCCCTGCAGGATTAAAAACCCTGCCGTTAGCTTTACGGACGTTATAATAATTTTCACCATACCAGTCACTGCACCACTCCCAGACATTGCCGTGCATGTTGTACAACCCCCATGCATTGGGCAACAAGCTGTTAACCGCAACGGTATTCTGCGGGTACACACCTGTCAGACTGTTTTTGCCGGAACAATTGCCGCCATAGTTTGCCTGGTCGGCTGTCAGGCTCTCTCCCGTGTTGAAGGGTGTTGTGCTTCCTGCACGGCAGGCATATTCACGCTCGGCCTCTGTTGGCAAACGAAACTGTTTCCCCGTTTTTTTCGAAAGCCATTTGCAATAAGCTACAGCATCATTCCAGCTCACATGCACAACCGGATGGTTCTCTTCACTCTGAGGGCGCACACTCCCCGATACTCCACAACGC
>CAJAOR010000012.1 GCA_903942355.1 uncultured Chlorobiaceae bacterium
AGGTTGATATGTTCACCCTGTGTGCCGTCACGCAGGGTGGTATCGTAAAGTTCTATTGCCTTTGGTGTAACAGTCATAGATCAGGCTTGAGGCATTAAATTTTCTTGTCTTGCGTAGGCAAAAATACCGCCGGCTTCCACGATTTTGAATACATCGCCAAGGGGATTGAGCTTGTAGGTGATTTTGCTGGTCAAGTTTTCGATGGTGTTTGACTCGACGTCGATTTTCAGTTCGTCGCCGGTCTTGATGACCTGGTTGAGCTGTTCCGCTGTCTCATAGGGAATGGCAAAACCGCCATCGACACAGTTGCGGTAAAATATTCTTGCATATGATTCGGCGACAATGGCTTTTACGCCGGCAACCTTGAGGGCGAATGGTGCATGCTCTCTGGATGATCCGCAGCCGAAGTTCGGTCCGGCAATGATGATGGTATAGTTGGAGTGGCAGCTTCCCTCATCGATAAAGAGGATGTTGCCTTCAGGCAGGCCTCCCTGTTCGGGCGGTACGCCTGAAAGGGCATATTTGCCATAAAGGACGACCTCTTCGGGATCGGAGAGGCTGTAGACCAGATGTTCTGCCGGAATGATCTGGTCGGTATCAATATTCTTGCCTAAAACGTAGGCTTTTCCCTGAATGATGGTTTCCATTATGTGTGTCTGTTTTCCCGAATTTCAAGTGCGATCAGAGGAAATCTCTCGGATCGGTTAGTTTACCCGTAATTGCCGATGCGGCTGCCGTGAGCGGTGAGGCAAGGTAGACCCCTGCATGTTTGCTGCCCATTCGTCCGGGGAAATTGCGGTTTGTGGTTGAGACCACGACATCGTTGTCAACTGAGCGGCCGACGGTATCGGATGGGCCTCCAAGACATGCTGCGCAAGAGGGGAGTGCAATGCTGCATCCGGCATCTTCAAAGATCTGCTTCAGGCTCTGTCCGTCGTAGAATTCGGTTTCAAGGTCACGGGCAACTTTGACAGTGGCCGGTACGATGTTGGTGGTAACTGAAACCTTCTGTCCTTTCAGGATTTTGGCAGCCATCACAAAATCGGTCAGCTTGCCGCCGGTGCAGGAGCCGATATAGGATTTGGTGATTTTGGTGCCCTGGACGCTTCTGACGGTGGCGCGGTTATCGGGGCTGTGCGGCTGGGCGACTACAGGCTCGAGCTCGCTGACGTTGTAACGGTATTTGCTGTGATATCGGGCGTCTGGATCGCTGTGGAAAATTTCGTATGGTTTCTGGCTTCTTGCCTTGACGTAGCTTTCAGCAATAGTGTCGGCTGCGATGATGCCGTTCATGCCGCCGGCTTCGATGGCCATGTTGGTCAGGGTCATTCTCTCTTCCATGGGCAGTGAAAAAATCGCTTCACCGTCAAATTCCATGGCCCGGTAGGTTGCTCCGTCTGTTGTGATGTCGCCGAGGATCTGCAGAATGAGATCTTTTGCGGTCAGATAGGCTGGCATCTTGCCGTCAAAGGTAAAGAGTATCGATTCGGGGACTTTTTCCCAGAGCTTGCCGGTGCCGAGAATGAAGGCGGCATCAGTGTTGCCGATTCCGGTGCCGAACATACCGAATGCTCCTGAAGTACAGGTGTGCGAGTCGGTTCCGAAAAGCACGGTGCCGGGCAGGTTGAACCCCTCTTCGGCCAGGGCTACATGACAGACTCCCTTGTAGCGGTCGGAGCCGACGTCATAGTAGTGCTCAAGGCCCTGCTCTTTTGCAAACTGGCGCAACAGGTCAATGTTGCGATGGGCGTGTTCGTTGGCCGTAAAGATATAGTGGTCGGGAAGAACGACAACTTTTTTCGGATCCCACACTTTTGCGTCCGCGCCGAATTCCTGTTTGAAAATATCAAAGGTTGGCGGTCCGCAGACATCATGGGTAAGCAGGATATCGACATTCAGCCAAACGCTTTCGCCGACGTCGACAAATTTTCTGTTGGCTGCCTTGGAAAGGATTTTCTGGGTTATTGTTTGTGCCATGGTTTTCTTAAACCCCGTGTTCTATGGTTTCAGTTTCAGTAGTGATGTTGTCAAAATGATGCTGGCGCAGGCCGAGAGCCTGCAGATAGGCTTTTGCGCTTGCCTCTATAATATCGGTCGAGACCCCTCTTCCGTTAAAAAAGATGTTTTTGTCTCTGATTCGTACGAGTGCCTCGCCGAGAGCCTGGCGTCCGGCAGTGGTAGAGCGTACGGAGTAGGAGGTGACCATCGATTCTATCTCAAGGGCCCGTTCTATGGCTCTGAAACAGGCATCAACCGGGCCGTCACCGGTTGCGGACTCTTCAAATATCTGCTCTTTGTGGCGGATCCGGACTGTTGCTGTGGGAATTGATGCCGTACCGCTGTTGATGTGGAGGTAGTCGAGTTCATAGACGTTACGGGGTTTGTTCCGTTCATCGCCCATGAGTACCCGGAGATCGTCGTCATAGACCTCTTTCTTTTTGTCGGCTACTTCAACAAACCGCTTGTAGACTGTTTCGAGTTCGGTGTCGTCAAGCTTGTAGCCGAGGGTATGGAGACGGGATTTGAGACCGTGCTTGCCGGAATGGCGCCCAAGAACGATGCTTGTTTGCGGCACGCCTACCGATTCCGGGGTCATTACCTCGTAGGTTTGCCGGTTTTTCAGCATACCGTCCTGATGAATACCTGACTCGTGCGAGAATGCGTTGTCGCCCACAATGGCCTTGTTGGGCTGGATAATGATACCGGTGAAGGTAGAGACCATCCGGCTGGTATTGTAAAGCTCTTCGGTGACGATACTGGTGAAGAAGTTGTGCAGGTCGCTGCGGACCTTGAGGGCCATTACAATCTCTTCGAGCGAAGCGTTTCCGGCCCGTTCTCCGATACCGTTCATGGAGCATTCTACCTGGCGTGCCCCGTGTTCAAGGGCGCTGAGCGTGTTGGCTACGGCAAGACCGAGGTCGTTATGGCAGTGCACGCTGATGATGGCACTGCCGATGTTTTTGACGCGACTGCGGAGATCGGCTATCTTGCGGCCAAACTCGGAAGGCCAGGTATAGCCGGTGGTGTCAGGAATGTTGACGGTTGTTGCACCTGCGGCAATAACAGCCTCAATGATTTCAGCCAGGAAGCCCTGATCGGTGCGGCCTGCATCTTCTGCGGAAAATTCAATATCCGGTGTAAAGGTTTTGGCGAAGGTGACCGCGTTTACTGCCATCTGGAGAACGGTTTGGCGCTTTTCCTGCAGGGTAGCACCGTAACGGTCACTGCCGAATTTCCCGGCTATATGGATATCGGAGCTGCCGATAAAGGTGTGGATGCGGGGCTTGCAGGCCTGCTGCACCGCCTTCCATGCAGCGGTAATGTCGTTTTCAACCGCCCTGGCCAAGGCGGCCACAGTGACTTTCGATTCCGCGCTTACCCGCTGGACCGCTTCAAGCTGCAGGGGTGATGAAGCCGGAAAACCGGCCTCTATCACATCTACCCCGAGCTTTTCGAGCTGCCGGGCAATTTCAACCTTTTCCTGCACATTGAGCGCGGCCCCGGGGGACTGCTCTCCGTCGCGCAGGGTGGTATCAAATACGATTATCTTTTCTTTCACTGCTCTCACCGCCTTTGTTTGATCAGGCGCCAAGATGCCTGACAATTGCTTTTGTCATCTCTGTTGTTGAAATTGCCCTCTCTCCTGCATTGGCGATGTCTGCTGTCCGCAATCCGGATGCAAGAGTTGCCTCAATTGCCTGCTCGATTTCACGGGCAATATCCGGCAAATTGAAGCTGTGTTCAAACATCATGGCTACCGACGCGATGGTGGCTATCGGGTTGGCCTTGTTCTGGCCTGCAATATCCGGTGCACTTCCGTGGATCGGTTCGTAGAGGGCGTGCTGGGTGCCGATGCTTGCTGAAGGGAGCATACCGAGGCTTCCGGTAATCATGCCGGCGATGTCGCTCAGAATATCACCGAAGAGGTTGCTTGTGACGATAACATCAAACTGTTTCGGGTTGCGGACAATCTGCATTGCAGCGTTGTCTACATACATGTCGCTCAATTCCACATCAGCAAACTCCTTGTGGAGTTCATGGACGACATTGCGCCAGAACTGCGAGACTTCAAGCACATTTGCCTTGTCGATGGAGATGACCTTGCCCTTCCGTTTCCGGGCGGCTTCAAAGGCAAGACGGGCTATGCGTTCTACTTCATAGCGCTCATAGACCATGGTGTTCCAGCCTCGGTTTTTGTCGAAGCCGCGCGGCTGGCCAAAATAGATGCCGCCCGTAAGCTCCCTGAAGACGAGGAAGTCGGTACCGCGAACCACATCCGCCTTGAGGGAGGAGGCGTCCAGCAGTGCGTCATAGACTTTGGCTGGCCGGAGGTTTGCAAAGAGTTCAAGCTCCTTGCGGATTTTGAGCAGTGCTGCTTCGGGCTTGTGTTCGTGCGGCAGGCTTTCCCATTTCGGGCCGCCAACGGCTCCAAGCAGCACGGCATCGCAGTTCCGGCAGGCATCAAGCGTTGCATGGGTGAGCATTTCACCGTGCAGTTCATACGAAGCTCCGCCGAAGGGGTGCTCTTCAATCACGACTTCAAAGCCGTGTTTCCTTGAGAGCTGTTCCAGTACTGAAACAGCTCCTGCAACTACTTCCGGGCCGATACCGTCACCCGGTATTGAGACAATCTTGTACATTCTTTGTTTTGAATGAATTATTTTTTGATCAGCCAGCTCATCATGTTGCGAAGTTTTGCTCCTACCGTTTCAATGGCGTGGTTGCTGTTTTCCTCTCTGAGCTTGCTCAGGTTCTTGTAGCCGCCGTTGCATTCGTCGATAAATTCTTTGGCAAAACGACCGTCCTG
>CAJAOR010000013.1 GCA_903942355.1 uncultured Chlorobiaceae bacterium
CCTTACGCTCATCGACGTCAAAGATACCCCCGTAACTGTTCGAGGCGACGATGAATCTCCTGCAGTCTTTCTTTTTGTGGTTCAAACATGATTATTGGTCAAATTTATTGATGATAAAACGGCTTTTCTAAAGAACAATTTTTTTCAGGAGAAATCAAAGGGAGGTTCAAGTTTCGTGATTTAATGGCGTCGTTGAAATTAGAAGAGTATCTAAGCAAAAAAGTAAAGGAGTTTTCATATTTTCTTTTCTGTACCGGGATACCCCCGGGCTCCAACCTGAGAATCTGAAGATGAACAATCTATTCCGACGGGCGGTTCCCCATTATAGTAATAAAGAGTTTGACGGCCGTCAGCGGGTTGTCATTGAAAATGTTTCACCTGAGCTCGACGGGGGCAAGTTCCCTGCGAAAGCGGTGGATGGAGAGAGCCTGCATGTAGAGGCTGATATTTTTGTCGATGGTGCTGATACCATAATGGCAGAACTCTGTTTCCGGCCTTTTGGCCTTGCAGAATGGCAGCGTTTTCCGATGGAACCGCAAGGCAACGACCGTTGGCAAGGCTCATGTACGGTCGGGCTTCCCGGTCGATATGAATATACCATTGAGGCCTGGGTCGACCATTTCCGTACATGGAAAAAGGGGCTGGCCAAAAAAATTGAAGCAGGTCAGGACGTTTCGCTCGACCTGCAGATTGGAGCGCTCTTCCTTGATGAAGGAGCAAAAAGGGCTGGAGTCGATGATGCGGCACAACTCGCACTCTTTGCTTCGAGGCTTCGCTCCAAAAAGAGAGCTGACGCAACTGCGGCAGCACTTGACGCTAATCTTGGCCTGCTCATGGCACGTCATCCTGACAAGGCGTATGCTTCCGTCTATGATAACGTGCTCGGATTGACCGTGGAGCAAAAAAAGGCCGGATGCAGCGCGTGGTACGAGCTTTTTCCCCGTTCATGGGGTTCAAGGCCTGGCAAGCATGGCACCTTCAAGGATTGCCTCCGCCAACTGCCCATGATTGCCGGGATGGGGTTCGATGTACTCTATCTGCCGCCCATTCATCCGATCGGTTACACCAAACGCAAGGGAAAAAATAATGCACTTGTTGCCGCTCCCGGAGAGCCTGGCAGTTGCTGGGCAATCGGCAACAAGGATGGAGGCCATAAGGCAGTTCATCCTGAACTTGGTACTCTTGCAGATTTTACGGCATTTGTGGCTGAAGCGGAGAAACACGGTATTTCCGTAGCCCTCGATATCGCCTTTCAGTGCTCTCCTGATCACCCTTATGTGCAGGAGCACCCGACGTGGTTTACCTGGCGTCCCGACGGCACGGTGCAGTTTGCTGAAAATCCGCCAAAACGATATGAAGATATCCTTCCCATCAATTTTGAGTCTGCTGACTGGCAGAACCTCTGGATTGAGCTCAAAAGCATTTTTCTTTTCTGGATTGGCAAGGGGGTAAAAATCTTCCGTGTCGACAATCCGCATACCAAGGCTTTTCCTTTCTGGGAGTGGGCTATTGCCTCAATCAGGGAGGAGTATCCCGATACCGTTTTTCTGGCCGAGGCCTTTACCCGTCCGAAACTGATGGCACGGCTTGCCAAGGTAGGTTACAGCCAGTCATACAGCTACTTTACCTGGCGCAACACGAAAGAGGAGTTGCAGGCGTATGTGACCGAGCTGACCTCAGCGCCACTGAAACATTTCATGCGGGCGAATTTCTGGCCGAATACGCCTGATATTCTGCACGAAGAGTTGCAGAGCGGCGACAGGGTTAAATTTATTGTCCGGCTGGTTCTGGCTTCAACACTCTCCTCGAACTACGGCATGTATGGCCCAGCCTATGAACTTTGTGAGCATCTCCCTGTTGGCGAAGGCAAGGAGGAGTATCTTGATTCCGAAAAATATGAGATCAAGCAGTGGGATCTTGATCGGCCCGGCAACATCCGCGCAGAGATTACCCGTATCAACCGGATAAGAAAGGAGAATCCGGCCCTGCAGCAGAATGCTGATATTACGTTTGTGCGCATCGAATCCGCTCCGGGTCAGTCAAATGACCTGTTGATGGGCTATGTGAAGCGATCGGCGGATGGCCAAAATATCATTCTTACGGTTGTCAATCTCGATCAGTCCGGCATGCAGGCAGGGTGGCTTCGCTTTCCTCTCGAGCTTTTCGGTCTCTCGCATCAGTACACCTTCACGGTTGAGGATCTGCTCAGTGGCAATCGCTACCAGTGGAACGGTGAATGGAACTATGTGGAGGTGAATCCATGGAGCATGCCGGCGCATATTTTCAGGGTAACGCTTGCCTGACAAACTATATTTTAA
>CAJAOR010000014.1 GCA_903942355.1 uncultured Chlorobiaceae bacterium
CAAGTTGGTTGAAGCCACTCAGGCCGTTACAGATTTTCCGGAAATCAATCCGGGTGATACCGTCAAGATTCAGTTGAAGGTTATTGAGGGCGAAAAGGAAAGACTTCAGGCTTTCGAGGGTATTGTTATCAGCGACAGGGGAGCTGGAGGCAACAAAACCATCACGGTCAGAAAAATTTCTCACGGTGTTGGCGTTGAAAGGATTATTCCGGTCAACTCCCCCAATATCGAGAGTGTTACGGTGGTCAAGCATGGCAAGGCAAGAAGGGCAAAACTGTTCTACTTGCGCAAACGTACAGGCAAGGCAGCACTGAAAGTCAAGGAACGCAAGATTGTAGAAAAAGCCTGAGCATTTGTTCGCTCATCCGGTCGGGAACGAAGCCCGACCGGACTTAGCTTTTCTTTTCCCGCCAATGACCACCAGAGAGCCTGTCATCTCCTTTTCCCTAAAGATCAGGAGTTATACCGTTCGGCATACTCTTACCATTTCACCCCAATGACATTGGACCTGAATAGTCAGCATATCGAACTGTTCCGTCAAAAGATTTTTGATTTTTACCAGCTTAACAGAAGGAGCTTTCCCTGGAGGGAGACTACCGACCGGTACGCTGTTATGGTTAGCGAAATCATGCTTCAGCAGACACAGGCTGAGAGGGTTGCCGGAAAATTTACAGCCTGGATGCAGCGGTTTCCCGATACCGAAGCACTTGCTTCAGCCTCGCTCAGGGATGTGCTTCTGCTCTGGAGCGGTCTTGGGTACAACTCTCGAGGCCAGAGGCTGCAGAGCTGCGCAAAGGTTATTATGGAGCGTTTCAACGGGGTGGTGCCTGCCACTCCTGAACTGCTTAAAACACTTCCAGGCATCGGTGACTACACCTGCCGGTCCATTCCGGTCTTTGCCGACAATCTTGATGCTGCCGCTGTCGATACTAATATCCGCCGCATCATCATGCACGAATTTGCCCTTCCAGTCGATATTTCGAAACCGCAGATGCAATCCTTGGCGGAGCTGCTTCTGCCGAAAGGTCGCAGCCGCCAGTGGCACAACGCTCTTATGGATTACGGCTCGCTCGTTCTTACCAGCAGAAACACCGGCATCCGACCGCTGACGAAGCAATCAAAGTTTCAGGGTTCAAAGCGGTGGTATCGCGGGAGGCTTATCAAAGAACTCATTCATACCGAAGGCATGTTCCTTGAAGAGATTGAAGAGAAATACGCCGATTGTCCCTGGAATCTTCAGGACATAGTCAGTGATCTCATCAGCGAAGGGTTGGTGGAACGAAATGAGAGCGCCGATCATCCGGACGCTCCCAGGCAACTCAAAATCAAAGGAAGCTGAGCAGTCTACTCGGTATTATAGACCATGTTCAGGGCATTGTAGACCTTGTTGATCTCGGCGACATATGTTGCCGAAATTTCCTTGCGTTTAAGTTTCATGGTCGGGGTCATCAGACCGTTTTCAATGGTGAACGGGGTATCGACCAGCTGGAACTTGCGAACTTTTTCGTGGGTTGCAAGCTGCCGTGAAACGGTACGCATGAGTTTTTCAAAAATCTGCTGAACGCTTTTGTGCTCAATCAGTTCTTTGGCCGTAACGGCCACAATTCCTTCTGAGGCGGCAAACTCCTTGAGCTTATTGAAATCAGGCACAATAAGGGCGATCAGAAATGGCCGTTTTTCGCCAATAACAACTACCTGATCAACGTAAGGACTGTCGGAAATCAGGTTTTCGATGGGCATGGGGGCGATATTTTTACCGCCACTGGTGACGATGATATGTTTTTTGCGATCGGTTATTTTTAAATAGCCGTCCCGGTCAATGATGCCAATATCGCCGGTATAAAACCATCCGTCCCTGATAACTTCCCTGGTGGCCGCATCATCATTCCAGTATCCTTTCATGATATTGGGGCCCTTGAGCAGGATTTCTCCATCACCTGCAATCTTGACCTGGACATTGTCTACAGCCGGTCCGACGGTGCCGTACTTGATCTTTTCCGGCCGATTGACATGGGTTACCGGTGAGGTTTCAGTCAGGCCAAATCCTTCAAGAATGCTAATATCAAGCGCCTGAAAAAACTCACCGATTTTTTGGGGAAGGGCAGCCCCTCCGGAAACAAAATAGCGCAACCTTCCGCCGAATTTGGTTTTGATTTTACTATAGACAAGCTTCTCAGCCAAGAGGTGCTGCCAGGAAAGAATCTTTCCCGCAGAGCCATTTTCGTTGATTTCCTTGTGATAGTTTTCTCCGGTCTTCAGCGCCCAGTAAAATATTTTCTGCTTTGTTGCGCTTTGGGCTGAAATCTGCTTGAGTATGGTTATTTTGATGCGATCGAAAAGCCTAGGAACGGTAAAGATAATGGTTGGTCTGGCTTCCGACATGTTCAGCGAAATCGTTTCAACACTTTCGGCCAGATAAATGGTTGCCCCGCAGGAGAACAACAGGTAATAACCGCCGGTTCGTTCATAGGCGTGGGAGAGAGGCAGGAAAGAGAGTCCACAGTCGGACTCATCGAGGCGGATAATTGCCGAGCAGGATTTGACGTTTTCACAAATATTGCGGTGTGTCAGCATTACTCCTTTCGGAAGTCCTGTGGTGCCGGATGTGTAGATGATGGTGGCAACATCGTCAGGTTCGACCATCGCTCCTTCCAGAAACCAAGGCTTTTCTTCAAGAATTTTTTCGCCAAGCGCCTTTGCCTGATTCAGGTCAAGAACCTCTTCGATGGGCTCTTCAAGGCGGTTCATGACCACAATAAGCGTCAAATCCGGAAGGTTTTGCCAGATCGAAAGGATTTTGCCGAGCTGAAGCATGTTTGAGACGATGATAGCCTTTGTGCTGCAGTTCTTGAGAATGTATTCGATCTGGTTGGCTGGCAATGACGGGTAGAGTGGCACATTGATTGCCCCGATGTTCAGAATAGCCATATCGGCCAGATACCAGCCGGGCCGGTTTTCCGAAAGAATGGCAACCCGCTCTTTTGGAGTGATGCCATTGTGTTTCAGAAAGGCTGAGAGAGCGTGGACATCTTTTTCAAATACATCATAAGAGATGGGTTCATACACCCCGTTGATTTTCCTGGCAATTGGAAATTTCGACTCTTGCCCCTTGAAATGATAGAAGACAGAGGAGAAGAGTTCGGGCAGTGTCTGGAAGTCAGGATTGATAAGTCCCATCAGCAAGAGAATTTTACTTGTGGAAGATACCCCTTACAGGGAGAAAAGCCCGGAACTCTGCCGGTGCCTTGAGGGAGGAATTCAGTAGAGCACTAAATCCTCAAAAATCCTATTATCAGCAATCTTAATGAATAACAAATATTTAACCATACATTAGTATCTTTGCAAATTGTGCAAATGACTTTTTTGTATTTTTTTAGCTTTGTTTACTGGTTTTTATGCAAATGACGAAAAAAACAAGTGGTGCCGTGGCCGGTTATATCGGTCTTGGTCTCGGCATAGTACTGATTTTGTTTCAGTTTCGCCAAATTGATATTGCAGGTGTGATTGGGAAGATTTCGTCAATCGGCTTCTCCTCGGCATTTATCCTTTTGCCTTTTCTTGGTCTTCATGTTCTTGAAACGATTGCATGGATATGGGTTTTTCCTCCGAGCATAAAGGCCGTTCCATTTTTCAAGCTTCTGAAAATACAGTTTATAGCCGAAACCATATCCATGACACTTCCTGCCGGGATGGCTATCGGTGAACCTCTCCGTCCTTTTCTCTGCAATCGTTTTATCGGAATTCCTCTTCCTGCCGCCATAGCAAGCGTTGCTGTGCGCAAGCTCATGCTTGGTGTTGCCCAGGGCCTCTATACCATTATCGGTGCAATAGCCGGGTTCTCACTGTTGCAGACGGTTTCAATTCCAATACTTCCTGCCGGAGTGCTGGGCTATATTATGCTTGGAACAGGCATGGCGGTTTTTTTGCTCTTTCTTTTTTTTCTGCTTCTGCTGCTCAATGGAAATGCCGCACACAATGCACACCGGCTTTTGATGCTTGTGCCATTCAAGAGGGTCAAGAGCTGGCTGCTTGCAAAGGAGGCAGGATTTCTTGATACCGATGAGGAACTGAAGAGTTTTGATACTCCGTTTGCCGGCCGGTTGATTGTTGTCTTGCTTGTTTATATCCTTGCATGGTTCATGCTTGCCATTGAGAGTTATATTATCTTGCGTTTGCTTGGGGTCGAGATCTCTTTTTTACAGGTTCTTTCGATGGATACGGCCATTACCATGCTCCGGGCCCTGTTCTTTTTCATTCCCTCCGGGCTTGGTGTTCAGGAAGTGGGGTATCGCTTGTTTTTTCAAGCGTTGGGCATGAATAATATTGAGGATTATGGGGCATTTGTGCTGTTGCGGCGATTCAAAGAACTTCTCTGGTATGCTGTCGGTTACGGTGTCATGTTTTTTTCAGGGGTTCATCTGCATGATGCAGAAGGAGTCAGTCAGGGAGATTCATGAAGAAGAAGGTGTTATTTATTTGCGGTTCGATGAACCAGACGACCCAGATGCATCAGATTGCCGGGTGGTTAATGGATTATGATCAGTATTTTTCACCGTTTTTCAGTGACGGTCTGCTCGGGTCAGCCAGTGACAGAGGATTGCTTGAGTTTACCATTATGGGTCGCAAGCGTTCACAGCGTACGCTTGACTATCTTCGTTTAAACCACCTGAAGCTGGATATCGGCGGTCTTGCGCATGCTTACGATCTGGTTGTGACCTGTACGGATCTTATTGTACCGAAACATATCCGCCGAAAGAAAATTGTCCTGGTTCAGGAAGGGATGACTGAACCCGAAACCATCCTTTTTCATTTCGCGAGAAACTTTCAGTGGATTCCCCGCTGGATTGCCGGTACGGCCACAACGGGGTTGTCTGATGCCTATGAAAAATTCTGTGTTGCCAGTGAAGGGTATCGTGAACTCTTTATCCGCAAGGGGGTCAGTCCAGCCAAGATTGAGGTGACCAGCATTCCAAACTTCGATAATTGCGAACAGTACCTTCAGAATGATTTTATCCATCATGATTACGTGCTTGTCTGTACATCAGACAACCGTGAAACCTTTATTTACGAGAATCGCCTCAAAAATATCCGGAAATATCTTGAAATAGCTGATGGTGGCCAGCTTCTTTTCAAGCTTCACCCCAATGAAAATATTGAAAGGGCAACACGTGAAATTGAGCGTTACGCTCCCGAAAGCCTTGTTTTCAGTGAAGGCAGAACTGAAGAGATGATTGCCAACTCCCGGATTCTGATTGCACAATTTTCATCCACGATTTTTGTCGGCTCGGCTTTGAACAAGATTGTCCATTGCGGCCTGCACCCTGACGAGTTAAAGTCGCTAACCCCGTTACAGAATAAATCCGCAGCAAGAAAAATCGCGGAGGTCTGCCGGCAGGTCATCGATGGCTGAAGCAAAACGCAACTATTTTTTATGCATACCGTAGCAATCATACCTGCAAGAGGCGGGTCTAAAGGACTGAAAGAGAAGAATATTTACCCTGTAGCAGGCAAGCCCTTGCTTGCCTGGACTGTTTTACAGGCCCTGGCTTCGACCTCTATAGAGAAGGTTTTTGTGACAACGGACGACGAAGCTATTGCCAGCGTTGCCTCTAACTATGGGGCAGAGGTGATCAAGCGTCCACAGGAACTTGCCGGTGACAAGGCAAGTTCTGAATCAGCAATTCAGCATGCCGCAGGGGTTATTGAGCGAGACTATCATATGCCGCTCAGTACGATTGTCTTTCTTCAGGCAACATCACCCTTGCGAAAGCCTGATGATATTGATCGGGCTGTCGAGCTTTTTGCTTGTGAAGGGGCCGATTCGCTGATTTCGGTCACCAAGGCCGATGATCTTACCTTATGGGAATCAAGGGGAGGGAGGTGGGATAGCGTCAACTTCGATTACCGCAACCGCGGCATGCGGCAGGATCGTCCGGCACAGTTTATAGAAAATGGCTCTATTTACATTTTCAAGCCTGAAATTCTCACACTCTTTGGCAATAGAATCGGTGAAAAACTCTCTGCCTACGAAATGGAGTTTTGGCAAACATGGGAAATCGATACGCTTGAGGAAATTGATTTAATTGAATATTACCTGTATAAAAAAATCCTGACCGACCAGGATGCAAATCCAGAGAACCTTTAGATTACTGTTTTTATGAATTTCTTTTTATCCACCGATCTGGTCATCGGGGTTAACGAAGCACTGAAGTTGCACGATCATCTGGCTCCACTATCCGTGAAAAAGCCTGGTATCATCTATGATGTCAATGTGGCAGGCAGCCTCTATTTTCAGGAAGTTTTAAAAAACCTGACAACGGCATATCCCAATGCGGTTGTCTATTGCAATGAATTTGGCGGAGAGCCGACCTACGGCCATCTTGAAAAGGTTGCTGAATTTTTCCGAAGCAATCCCCCTGATGCTATCGTTGCCATAGGCGGCGGAAGCACACTCGATTTGGGCAAAGGGATTGCCCTGCTTATGACGAACAACGTCCCGGCTCTTTCACTCAAAGGATTCCCTTCAGGGGTCAGTGACCCTCTGCCGCTTGTAACCGTCCCGTCATTGCTTGGCAGCGGTGCCGAAGTCAGTTTTAACGCCGTGTTTATTGATGAGGTTGAGGGGCGAAAGCTCGGCATTAACAGCCGGAAGAACTTCCCGAAAAAAGCGGTTATCGATCCCCAACTTTCCATGACAGCCCCTCTCGAAAGCGTTATTGCTTCTGCTATGGACAGTCTTGTACACTGCGTTGACAGCTTTGGCTCCATAAAGCATACGGCATTGAGCCGGATTTTTTCTGTCGAAGGATTCCAGCGTACATTTTACGCGCTGCAGCAGAACCAGCTCGATCGGGCAGAGTCGCGGCTTGACCTTGCCATTGGCAGTGTTTGCGGCACGGCAGCGCTCATGAACTCCGGAGACGGACCAACCAATGGGTTTGCCTACTATCTTGGCGTGAAGCACCATGTACCGCACGGTCTTGCCGGAGCGATTTTTCTCAAGGAGGTTATGCGCTACAACCATACCCATGGTTATGAAAAATATGCCTTGCTTAATCCCATGCATACGACACCTTCCCCCAAAGAAGCTACGATTGAACTGCTTGAAGAGATGGATGAACTCTATCGGCTGCTTCGGATTCCATCGCTTGTCCCTTACGGGTACGGCAAGGGTAACGTCGCCGAATTTGCCCGGAACGCATCGGAAGCCCTTAAAGGATCTTTTTCGGGTAATCCGGTTGAATTTACTGAAGAATCGGCACTTGCCGTTGTTTCTCAATTAACCTAAATAAAAGAGCAGGATACCATATTATGGCTGGCGCAGAACTAATCGGTCGTGAAGAACTGGCTGAAATACAGGAACTTTTCAGCAGGGAGAAGGTCAATTTATACCGTTACGGCGGGGGTAATTACAAAGCAAGGGAGTTCGAGGAAAAATTTGCCGCATGGATGGGTGTGAAGTATGCCCATGCGGTCTCTTCGGGCACTGCTGCAATCCATTGCGCCCTGGCCGGCGCAGGCATTGGACCCGGCGACGAGGTCATCACAACGGCGTGGACCTTTATTGCTCCGGTGGAGGCCATCAGTGCGCTCGGTGCGGTAGCTGTGCCGGTTGAGCTTGATGAAACCTATCATCTCGATCCGCTGGAAGTTGAAAAGGCGATTACTCCTGCAACGAAAGCGGTTGTAGCCATCCCCATGTGGGCTTCGCCTAAAATGGATGAGCTTTCGGCGATCTGCAAGAAGCATGGCCTCATATTGATTGAGGATGCCGCACAGGCGCTCGGAGCCTCATACAAGGGACAGAAGCTTGGTACCTTTGGCAGTGTGGCATCCTTCTCTTTTGATGCCGGCAAAACGCTCCATACCGGTGAAGGCGGGATTATTGTGACCAATGACAAGGAGATTTACGACCGTGCCGCAGAATTTTCCGATCATGGCCACATGCACATGCCAGGATTACCAAGGGGCAAAGATCCAAGGCGGTCAAAAGGGCTCAATTTGCGTCTCAGCGAAGTGACCGCAGCAATCGGTCTTGCCCAGCTTGCCAAAATCGAGACCATTCTTGCAACATCACGAGCGAACAAGAAGAAAATCAAGGATGCTGTCTGTCATCTCGACAACCTGATCTTCCGGCCTTTCAGCGATGAAGCGGGTTCACAGGGAGATACCCTGATTTTCAGAGTCAGGGACCGTGATGCGGCATTGCAGTTTGAAGCACATCTCACTGAGCATGGTTTCGGTACAAAGATTCTGCCTGAAGCGCTCGACTGGCATTTTGCCGGCGTTTGGGGACATCTTCTTGGTGAATACGAGCGTTATGTTGACACTGATCTTGAAGCGCTCTGGCCAAAAACCGGCATCATGTTGCGCAGCAGTATCTGTTTGAATATTCCCGTACTGATGGATGAAGAGAGCATTGCTAAGCTGATTAAAGCCCTCATTTCCGGTTCTCAAAAGATAGGATAGCCTGACTATTGGACTTCCCGAATTACTCCAGCTAACAAAAAAAGCCTGCACGATGCAGGCTTTTTTTGTTAGCTGGAGGCGAAGAGCGGACTCGAACCGCTGTAGAAGGTTTTGCAGACCTCTGCCTAACCACTCGGCCACTTCGCCGTAACAAGAGTGTCAAGGTAAGAAAAAAGTTATTCTTTACAAATAGTTACCCACTCTTATTTGCCTGCTCAAAAGGGTAAACGTTACTTTCGTCAAGCCCGCCTTGAAGCTGACATGGAGCATGAGCGAAGCAGCTCTCTATGCTCTTGATTCGTCATAGGCCTTAATCTCACGCTCAATTTTCGCGCCCTCACTATTCAGGGCAATTTTCAGATCATAATCCATCTGCAACCCAAACCAGAACTGCGGAGGAGTACTGAAATAGCGGCCCAGACGCAGGGCAGTTTCGGCTGTAATGCATCGCTTTCCTGAAATAATATCATTGATCCGCCAGACAGGAATATGCATATCTTCGGCAATTCTTTTTTCACTGAGGTTCATGGGGGTAAGGTATTCTTCAAGCAGAACAGTTCCCGGATGAAGCGGTAACATTTTTTTGAAAACCATTATATGCCTTTCCTCGTTATAACCTGAATTTACAATCCTGAGAGCGGTGTAAATCAGATTACCATTTTTTTATTGATTTTACCTCTTTTATTCTTCACCTCATCTTTTTGCCCCAGACCACTTATCATTGCCTTTCGGATATACTTTTAAGATTTCAGGCAGATCAACAGACCTGTTATGCTGAAATAATTTGTTATTATCATAACTGACACTATATTAATATCAATTAAGCGAGCGACAATGAACGTAGTAACCCAAAAAACGGGTTACGCAATACGGGCACTGTTGCTGCTTGCTCGCAGGAGATGATTGGCCACATTTTGATTGTATCGCAAAGGGGTTGAGGGATGTTTTATGCTTGCACATGATCGGGGTTACGTGTTTTTCAAAATTAATAAGGGTTTATACCATGCTGAAAGATGCGATGGGTGGATATCGGGGGACGGTCACGGAGATCAGCAGGGTTATCATGGAGCTGTAGTCGGAAATTAAAAATGAGCCAATTTCGGAAATTAGCAATCACCCAGGGAGAGGCATGAGATTACGTCATTTCAAAATGATTTGCAACTACTTTTTGACGCGGTAGTTGTTTTTTTCTACGGTTGGCCCCTCCTTC
>CAJAOR010000015.1 GCA_903942355.1 uncultured Chlorobiaceae bacterium
GCCTGCTTTTCTTGTTTTGGTTTTGGAGATTGATGCATGGTAATCGTGGAACCTTACCAATCCCGAGTTTTTGAATCGAATCGTTTTGGCGACATGATTGCATGTCATCATGTCAACATATCTGCATGTATACAGGGCGTCGCATCAGTGTCCCGGACAAGTCGGACTATTGTAATGATGGAGAGGGGCTTGGGGCATGCGTCCTCGCTCCTTTGTCGCATTGCCCGCCCGCCCGTTCTCGACCAGCTCGCCAGGACACTACGTGCCGCGTGCCGGCTGTTCACTTCCACGCCCCCGGCAGGCGCGCAATGCACTGCCTGCAAGACTTAATCCGGTGTTCCTGTTGATTACAAAACGAACGCGGTCGCTGCTTGATCTGTCACGCCTTTTGCAATACAAAAAGCAAAAGGCGCACCAGGCAGCCGCCGCTCGGAGCTAGTAGACAAGGCTCAGTATCATGATCATGCAGCCCTTCATTGGCCTCACTCTCTCCACTCCTGCTTCGCTCCCGTTATGCTCAATCGGCAAAAGCGCAAAGGCTGTTTTTGCTTTCCAGTCTCCGACCCCACGGGCAACAAAGGTTCCGTTCCACTCAGTCATGCTGCTTGCAGGAGAAAGAGCAAGCACCCCGCCTTCGCTGCACTCCACCATTGTCGCCATTGCAGATCATGTAGGTTCGGTAAACCATATAACATGTCGCTCAGCAGGTGCGCAACAGCCGAAGAGCGCACCAGCTCAGCGATTTTTACGTGCGGGGTTCGGCCTCCAAGTCTTTTTTTACAGGGGCGATATACCTTGTCGGCCTCTCCCCGTCATCATTGCTGTCATGTTTCTTGCAACTTGAAAACGCATGAAACCCTCCAGCGGTAAACAAAAGCGTTGGCGCTGCGCTCATATAGCAGCCGCTTTGCGGACTTCAGGATTCTTGTCCCCGGATGGGTCCGGCCAAGGATAGGTCAGTTTGCCTGTTTTGTGCAAGGGCCGTTCGCTTCCGCTCCCGACAAGTCGGGATTGTGCAGCTCTCTTGTCTCCCTTGCGCAAAAAGTTTGCCTGACCGTGGGGAAGCCTTTGTCCCCCCGGGGAATGATTTGAATGCGTATTTTACCGTTAACCCGTCCGGAGTGTACCGGGCACAACGTGATGCATTATGGAAGTCTATCAGGTAGGAAAGCTTTTTCCTCACGAGAAATACTGTACGGGCAGGGAGCAGCATGTTGCTCTGCCGACTGATGGTTTTTTTAATGTGCTGATGTCTCTCAACAAGATATCGCGAAAGGAGAAGGAGCTTTTTTCAAAGGGCAGGATTACGGCCTACCTTTTTGAACAACGGGATATTCCTTTTGTTGTCCTTGATTTCGGGGAAGGGTTCAGCATTGACATTTCCTTTGACACGTCACAGTTTGACGATGAAACCCGTAGGGTATGGATGCAGTCGGAAACCAACATCATCGCCTTGTTTCTTGTAGAAGCTTCGACAGGGATTCTTGAGGCCATGAGAGTGATTGCGGTGGGGTTTGCCTCTGAGTTCCGGGAAATCTGCGCACGACAGGCCGGACAGAGTGGCATCGGGCGGCGTGTTCATCTTGTTCATGCGGCATTCAGTACCAATGAGATGATGCAGCATGCGATAGCTAAAACAGCATTCAGGTAGTACCCGGAGAGCCCCCTTTGCGGGGGCTTTTGGTGGGCTATTTCCGGAGTGGGATGGCAGCAAAGCATTTTCATGGAGTGTTTTTCTGCACATGGTTTTATGTGATTTGTTGCTGCTGTATAACGGGGGCTTGCTTCTTTATCAGTTTATCGAACAATTTTTGGGTTTCAGCTTCACGGGCAGCAGGGTCAGGGAGTTGATAGATACGGGATTTTTCTTCGAGGGAAAGCGTCTGGAAAAAATCCAATCGGGCTTCTTTTGGCAGTTCCTGCCACAGCAGCAGGGTAAATGCTTCCTGTTTCTGTTCTGGGTAAAAGAGCTTCCACATACCGAGTTCCATGGCGGATTTAACGCCTTTGACGGTTAAGCTGGTATGAGCCGGAAGCAGTGATTTCATTTTCAGTTCACGTAACTCTTCTGCTGCCCGGTGCATCTCAAACAGCTTTTCCCGAACCGATTGAAAGAGTTTCCATGCATCAGCCTTGTCGGGCAGTGGTTGGAAGATATGCCCTTCAAACCTGGTCTGTTCAGCTTCATTGTACCACCGGTTGAGTTCGGCCCTGCTGATGTTGTGTTTTCGGAACATCAGGCCGATTCCGATATCAAAGCCGATATCGTTGATGACTCGGCCGTTTTCCTTGAGCAGAGCCTTTGCATAGGTTTTTCCTTTGATGACTTGCAAAGTTCTGATCGCACGTTCGATTTCAATTTCATCGGCACGGGTAAGCAACTCTATTGACCGGGCCCATGCATCATTGAAGTTCCGGGCCAATTTCTTCACGCTCTGTTCGAGCATGAAGTTCGAGCCATCTGAGGTTGTCGGCACCAAACTGCAGGCCGCTTTCCTGAGGGCTGTTTTGATGGTGTTGGTTTGCGACATGAGGCGATGTGAGTTGATGGTTTTGGTTGAAACACCAGAGAAAACTTTGCCCATGGCCGGCAATGGCCGTTTTGAGGGCTTGTGCTGCAATGGTTTCGTCTGCTTCAGAGAGCTCGAAAAGCGCTTCCAGAGCGATGCTTTCTGCTTCGGCATTTTTGTAATTCCCGCCTTTTTTCAGCCTGAGCCAGCGATTCCAGTGTTCCGCAATGAATTCCTGAGAGAATCCGGGATTTACGAGCGGGGGTGACGATACGGTTGAAGCCGTCCTCCCGTTTCCTGTTCCATTTTCATTTTCGTTAAGGGGGACTACAGGGGGATTCCTGAAGGATCCAGTATCAGGTATTACAGTATCTTTAGTAGTGTCCCTTGATCTGTTCCCGATCTGCTCTTTTTCTGTTTCGGTTCTGTTTTTATTCAACGGTAACTCATTATTATTGCCTAAGTTGAGCGATAAGTAATAATCCAGACAGTTCAGAGCGCCATAAAATTCAATAATACGATAGCGATAGCTGAAACGATCAGAAATCATTATCTGGACATTGAGCA
>CAJAOR010000016.1 GCA_903942355.1 uncultured Chlorobiaceae bacterium
AATTTTTGAACATGTCAAAACTCGCGCACCCAGGCGAAAAAAGGACCGTCTGACCTGCCTTGGCAGCATCACGGGCAAGCAGAACGGCATGTTCAAGTGAAGTCGCCGCTTTGATGGCAACAATGCCCTTAAAGGCCGAAATAATCTTTTCCTGCGATTCACCAAGAGCAATGAGCAAAGAGACCTTTTGCCGGACAAGCGCGGCAATTGATGCATAATCGTTTCCTTTATCCCTTCCTCCAGCAATAAGCACAGCCGTATCGGGAACCGCAGCAAGAGCTGTACGCATGGCATTGATGTTTGTTGCTTTTGAATCATTGACCCAGTCAATCCCGTTGATGGTCATGACATATTCCTGGCGATGCTCCACGCCATTGAACTCCCTGAGAGCAAGACGAACCATCTCATTATCAATGCCCAAAGCCCTCGCAACCGCAACTGCCGCAAGCACGTTGGAGATATTGTGCCTTCCGTGAAAACTGTTTTTCAGGAACTCTGATGTCAAGAGCACAGGCTCATTGCCATCGACCGTACGGACAACAAGAGTGTCGCCCTCAAGAAAAACAAGACGGGATGCCGGCACTCCTCCGGCGACAAGTTCCATGCCAAACGGCATAATCCTGAACGGGAAGCGTTCCTTATTGGCAAAATGTTCCCTGAGCAGAGGATCATCCTCATTATAGATAAGCGTATCACCTGCGCCCTGGTTTGCATAAATCCTGAACTTTGCCGCAGCATAGCGGCTGAGATCGCCAGCATAACGGTCGAGATGATCCGGCGTAATGTTAGTAATAACGGCGACGTCAGGCCGCAACGTTGGGGAACGCTCCAGTTGGTAGCTGCTCAACTCGACTACAGCAATATCACCGGCATGCATGTCCAGCACCATCGAAGAAAACGGCACGCCAATATTTCCGACACTGTATGCCCTGTATCCGTTCTGAAGACCATCCTTTTCACAAATGCAATGAATAAGGGTCGATGTTGTGGTTTTTCCATCTGTACCCGTAATACCGACAATCCTTGCTTTGCAAAAACGGCTCGCTATCTCGATCTCACTAAAGAGAGGAATGCTTCTTGCCTGCATGGTTTTTACAACCTCAGCATAAGGCGGAATTCCTGGACTGATGACACAAAAATCAATGTCGTACACACGTTCCGAATGACCCGCCTGTTCGAAGGGGATCTGCAACTCCCGGAGACGCTCTGCCTCCTCCGCTCCGATCCTGCCAAGCTCGCTGACCAGCACCGTTGCCCCCTGGCACCGGAGCAGTTCCGCAGCAGCAATGCCGCTTTTCCCTGCTCCAATAACCGATACCCGTTTACCCTTCAGATCCATAACTATGTTACCTGAGTTTTAACGTCATAAGACTGGCAAGAAAAAAAAGAATGGTCAAAATCCAGAACCTTATCACGATTTTTTGTTCAGCCCACCCTTTCAACTGAAAATGGTGATGAAGAGGCGCCATCAAAAAAATCCTTTGACCCTGTCCATAACTCATTTTCGTGTACTTGAAATAAAGAACCTGGAGAGAGACTGAAAGTGCTTCAATAAAAAATATACCGGCAATCAACGGCAAGAGCAGTTCCTGCTTGATCAACAGCGCGATAACGGCAATGGCACTGCCGAGAGCAAGAGAGCCGGTATCGCCCATGATAATCTCGGCCGGATTGGAGTTGAACCACAAAAAACCCACACAGGCCAT
>CAJAOR010000017.1 GCA_903942355.1 uncultured Chlorobiaceae bacterium
ATGCAGGCCAAGCCCGTTGAAGCCATTCACCAGAATAGCTGCCGTTTTGGATTGAGGATCAAATTCAGGAACCCGATAGAGTTGGCCTCCCTCTTTGTCGTGAATATCAGAACCCGTCAGCACGGCTGCTTCAACAATAACGTCAAGCCGTTTGAGGATCGTATAGGTTCTGTTGTAATGGGCTTTGATAAAAAAAGCACCCATAACCAGTAAAGCGGTAATCAGGATGGTAACCCACCCTCCTTCATGAAACTTTAAAATCAGGACTGAAATCAGAATAAACGTTGTCAGCATCAGGCCGATACCGTTGATAAGCAGTTTTCTCAGCCATTGCTTTTCCGTTTTTCTTTTCTCCCACCAATGCCTTACCATGCCGAGTTGCGAGAGCGTAAAGGTTATAAATACGTTGATACTGTAGAGAACGATCAAAAAATCAACTGACCCGTTTGATGCCAGCATCATAACGAGGGAGGCGAAACCCATGACAAGAATCCCTTTTTCCGTTACCAGCCGGTCACTCAGCATGGCAAAGCGGGTGGGCAGCCACTTGTCGAGCGCCATATTTGCCAGGACCCTCGGTCCGTCAAGAAAGCCGGTCTGTGCGGCAATAAAGAGCAGAACTGCTTCAGAGAACAGGGTAATCCAGACAAACGCAACGCCGGAATATCCACTCCACGACGAAGTTATACTCTCAAACAAAATAGCATTCATGGTCTTGCCCGGTGTGTCCCGAACATCAAACAAAATGTATGCCATCATCAATCCCATGACAGTAATGGAAAGAGAGAACGCCATGTACTTCATGGTTTTTTTTGCAGTCTCCACTTTCGGGTCCCGCAGAACGGGCAAACCGTTGCTGACCGCTTCAATACCAGTAAAGGTACCGGCGCCGAGACTGTAGGCTTTCAGAACCAAAAAGAGCACGCCAAAGATGCCGAGCGTATGAAAAGAACTGGTCAGCTCACGACCGGTTTCATGATAGACTGTACCAAAATTCGCCATATGGGAGATCACCGCATAGACAATAACAATCAAGTGGGTCGCAACAAAGAGCAGAAATACCGGAACGAGAGGCATCACCGCCTCCTTGATTCCTCGAAGATTGAGCACCAGCAAGGCAGTAACCCCGAATACCGCAAACCAGAGTTTATAGCCGATCAGCCCTATGGGCAGAAAACTGAATATCGCATCAGCGCCACTGGCAATTGAGATGGTAATCGTGAGAATATAATCAATCAGGAGGGCGCTGCCGGATATGACCCCCATTTCGGGAGAGAGCAGTTTACTGGCAACCAGATATCCGCCACCGCCATGAGGGAAGAGCTCGATAATATGCGAATAACTGGAGGCGATAATGAGAATGGTGATACCTGTGCCTATGGCAACAAAAATTCCCAGCGTAGGGTGGCCCTGCAGGGCCTTGAAGGCTTCGGCCGGACCATAACAGGAAGAGGAAAGGCCATCCGAACCAAGTCCTACCCAGGCAAGAAAAGCAGAAAGCGCAAGTTGGTGGAAGATGTTTCGGTCACGAAAATCCCTTGCATCACCAAGAAAGATTTTTTTTAACCGCCTGAATGCTTTATTTGCTGCCATAGTTTTACCGAATAATTAATATCCGGATAAGGAGACACTCTTTGCTGTTCGACCTCATCGCCCGGATTATATAAGCACTGCCAGCCTGCTTGAACAGCAATCGAACGGTTGCAGCCTGCGTGTGTCATCAAAAACATAAGGAAAGAGTGGCATAGGGCATATTGCGGAACACAAGGGCAGAAGAGAAAATGCCTTGAATTTTGCAAGGAGGCCAGCAAGAGTCAAATCCTGTATTGCTTCCGCTTTCTCCACAGGGTAGCCTGGTCGATGCCAAGAAGGTCGGCAGCGTCCTGAAGGGATTTTGACGACGCAAGAATACGGCGTATATGGTTTTCTTCAATCACGTCAAGAGTCAAGGGATCTCCAAGACGCACAGGATGCGCTTTGGAGAAAATCTGTTCGGGCAGAAGTTCCACGCCGATTCGATCTGTTTTACTCAAAATCACGGCGCGTTCAACAACATTGCGCAACTCCCGGACATTGCCCGGCCAGGAATACGTCCTGAGTGCAAGAAGGGCACTCTCCATAAATCCATCAAGATTTTTGTGATTCTGTGCTGCAAAAAACTTCAGCATGTTCCCTGCAAGCAGTTCAACATCGTCAGGTCTGCCCGCAAGG
>CAJAOR010000018.1 GCA_903942355.1 uncultured Chlorobiaceae bacterium
CCCTGCAGGATATCTTCAACCGCTCGGCCTACAAGCCACTGCCCCACGGCGACGGCCAGCAGCTCGGCCTGCAGTGGCAGTTCGGCAGCAACAACTACAACACGCTCAGCCTCTCCTTTACCGAACCATGGGCATTCGGCACCCCAACAGCAGTCGGCTTTTCAGCATTCAAAACCCACCGCTCCTACTACTTTACCAATGACGTGAACAACGCCACCAACATCGACCAGTACGGCACAACGCTCTCCATCGGACGGCGCCTCACCTGGCCGGATGACTACAGCTCCGTCAACTGGAAGCTGAAATACCTGCACAGCGAAGGAGGCTTTTTGAGCTTTGTCGATTATGTCGACCCAAGCGCCCCAACCCAGGCTGACGAATTTTCGATAACGCAGACCCTTTCCCGAAACAGCATCGACAGCCCCCTCTATCCGCGCAGGGGAAGCAAAAACTGGTTCACAGCAGAGCTTGCCGGTGGACCGCTGCCCGGCACGGTCGATTTCTACAAATTCACCGAAAGCTCAAGCTTTTTCTTCCCGATCACCAAAGACGTCATCTGGAACGTAGCGATGCAGCACGGCTACCTCTCGACCTTTGCCAAGAATGACTACATTCCCTACACCGAGTACTTCTACATGGGCGGCACCGGCATGTCCTCCCTGCCCACCATACCGCTGAGAGGCTATGACGACCGGAGCCTCGGCTCAAAGCTTGGAGGCAGTCCCACCAGCTCGAGCCTCTACGCCGGAAGCATCTACTCAAAGTTCACCTCGGAAGTGCGCTACCCCTTTACCCTCTCGCCCTCAATCAGCATTTACGGCCTGGTTTTTGCTGAAGCCGGTGATCTTTGGGAAAACACGCAGGCTGTCAATTTTTCGAAACTGAAAAAATCAGCAGGCCTTGGCCTCAGGCTTTACCTGCCCATTATCGGCCAGATCGGGCTTGATTACGGCTACGGCTTTGATGCCGTCGAAAGCATTCCGTCAAAGACGAAGCAGGGATGGAGCTTCATGTTCAGCTTCGGCTCATCCTCCGACTGAGCCGGGAGAACGCCCAATGTAAAAACAGGTTATCTTTAACCGGGAACCTGTTTTTACACAGGAACTGTTGTATCATGTTGAAAAATCACTTACTTTTCACAAGTAGTTGATCAAAGCTTGTGATCGTAA
Source organism: uncultured Chlorobiaceae bacterium (assembly GCA_903942355.1). Taxonomy (GTDB): domain Bacteria; phylum Bacteroidota; class Chlorobiia; order Chlorobiales; family Chlorobiaceae; genus Chlorobium. Next base: position 1,170 of record CAJAOR010000018.1, read on the forward strand.
ATGTCATTTTACGACGTAACTTAAACAAATCCAATGGGGGAAATAATGAAAAAAACTCTTTTATTGCTCACCTTTTTAGCCGTTGCAGGCATGTCGGGCACACCGGCACAGGCTGCCAACCATTACGTCAGCGCCTTGGCTGGTGTTTCCTGGATGCAAAACAGTGATGTAAGCTATACATCGGATGTTGCCGTAGGCGCAGACGTCTGGCACAATAATTTTGACTCCGGAGTTACCGGTGTTGCGGCCATCGGTTGCGACTACGGCACCACAAGGCTTGAAGTTGAAGCCGGATACCAGAGAAATGATTTCAGGGAACTCGGTTACCCGTACGCAGACCAGGCAACCAGTGACGGCTGGTCTGGAAGAAGTGCTCTTTCAGGAAAAACATCAGTTTATTCGCTGATGGGCAATGCCTTTTACGATATTCCCCTTGGCAGCGGCGTTAAACTCTACGGTATGGCTGGTATTGGTGTTGCCCAGGTGAACTTCGAGGGCAATTATGCAGTCGACACTTACAGTGGGGAAGATACGTCAGGCAATCCATATAGCGATCTAACAGAAGTATCTCATGATCCATCTGTTGTGGTTTCTGAACCTTTGCACTACAAGAGTCATGCTACAGCGTTTGCCTACCAGCTTGGAGCAGGTATCACTATTCCTCTCTCCAAGGGGGTTGTGCTTGATGCAAGGTACCGCTACTTTGCAACAGCAGATTTCACGCTTTCAGGGCCAGTTGAGACAACTTGGGCTGAGAATGGGGTTCCCAATGATACTGGTGCGACCTACTCTACATTGTATCCCGAGTATTCCCTCAACACCCACATCTCCAGCCACAGCGTCCTGCTTGGTTTGAGAGTCGACATCTAAAGGGAAGAGATTCTTTTTCTCTCTTGATCGCAAGACAAAAAAAGCCCTGCACTCTGCGGGGCTTTTTGGTTTTTAGTAGCATAAGTTCTTCAAATTTCTTGCTTTTCAGGTACATTTCTTGTAATTTTGCACTTTAAGATGTTGATTAACGACTTTATCTCATAACAAATCCTTGGGGGAAACAATGAAAAAGACTCTTTCACTTTTAGCCGTTTTGATGGCTGCAGGTGTTGCAACAACGCCAGTACAGGCAGCGACACACTACGTCAGCGGTTTTGGCGGAGTATCCTGGATGCAGAACGTCGAAACCCGTTTAGTACTTCTAACTCCAGCCCCCATCAACTTCACCTATGGTATGGGTACAGGGTTGGCTTTTACCGGAGCCGTCGGGTGTGATTACGGAAACTATCGCATTGAAGGGGAAGCAGGCTACCAGACAAGTAGTATCAAGACTTTGACGGCATCTGTTGACGGTGTTGTTGTGCCTCAGGATGGTCCTGCCGGTCCCCATACCGCAACCAGCAGTGACTTGAATGGTGTTATGTCTGCGTACACGCTCATGGCCAACGGCTATTACGATTTCGACCTCGGCAGCAAGGTTGAGCTCTACGCTACTGCGGGCGTTGGTGTCGCGCAGGTCTACGCCCACGATGTCCATGATACCGGTAAATATAGTTATACTGATGGTGTCACTACTTTTATTCCAAACACAGCAGGAGGCATCAGCGATCATGCGACCACACTTGCCTGGCAGGTTGGTGCCGGCATTGCCGCACCGATTTCAGACCATGTCAAGCTTGATCTCCGTTACCGCTACTTCGCCACAACAGATTTCGACGTTCTGGCTATTCTGTCGAGGAACATCTCCACCCACAGTGCCCTGCTTGGCTTGAGAGTCGACTTCTAAAGCGAAGAGATTCTTTTTTTCTGTTGATGACCAACGCAAAAAGCCCTGCCCTACGGTAGGGCTTTTTGCGTTATGGGTGCTCAATGCGACAGAATTCCGTTTTTTTCCTGTCTGAAATGGTTGCATATGTTGCTGAAATGACGTAGCTTTTTTTTTAAATGTTCTAGCCTGAATAATTCATGATAGCCACAAAAATCGAAATTTTGAGTAAAAAATGGAGATGCTCATGGCTGTGTTCATGTGATAAGTGTCGTTATCGCAAATGAAGCCACTTGCAGGAGCTCATAACCGACTAAAGACAGGGCTGAACGGTCTAAAAAAGCAGGCGATATTCAACAATGCTCGTACTCGTTCCAGGAGGCAAGTGAGTCTTGCTGTGCTGGTGTAAAATATATGAGTGTTCGTTCTGTTGCCAATTGTCGACTTACGACATAGCCGGTGGTGGCCAAGGCTGACGACGCAAATGTTCAAAGATTGCCAGACATTTTGAGAGAATCCACTGGTGCGGGTATGCAGTGGGCAAATGCACACTGATCTTTGTTTTCCGCTCAATGATTCTTGCGCCAGTTTTCAGAAGTTTCAAGCGAATAGTGTCAAAAGTAGCCGTAGCCATGCTGGTTCCCTTGAGCATGTTGGCTCGGAAACTGTGCAGCAAAACATAAGCTGCTGAGTGCAAAAACAGCCGGAACTGGTTTGCAAGAAAACGGTGACAGGAGGTACGGTCGCTTTTCGTGTAAGTCTTGTGATCTTTGATGTAGAGTTCATCATTTCCGCGAGCACAGTAGATCTCTTCGTAGAGTGCTTTGGCCTTTGCTTCCTGCATCTCAGTGCTGATAAAACGGACGTTCAACTTTCCAATGTCGGTCATCTCTACTTTTGCAACAACTTTGCGTGGCTTGCTCCAGCTTTCGGCCTTGTACATGAAAGAGTGATAGCGTTTGAAGCCTGCTGGTTGCTGCTTGACATGTTCGATCAAGGATTCGACACGCTTGAGCAAAAGTGCGTTACGGGTCAGGCCGGTCACGCTGTAGCAATCATTTTGCTGGTCAATGAATGCAAAGACTTCTGGTGCTGAATAATGGCTGTCACCACGGTAAACCAGTATTGTGTCTGGCCATTCATGGCGAATGCGTTCCACAATCCGTTTCACGTAGGAAACGATCTCCCTGCCTCCAGGGCGCTTGCCGGGCCGCAGTATCGCGGTGATCAGTTTGCCTGAAAAACCTTCATAAACATGCAGAGGTTGATAACAGGTTTCCTGATAATAACCGTTGAACAGAGCCAGTTGCTGATGGCCGTGCACAACATCTTCCGTATCGTCAAAATCCAGAACAATGACCTCGGGAGGTTCGACATACGAAGCAAGAAAATGATCCACAAAACCCTCTGCAATCCTATAGAGATCTCGACGGGTAATCATGTTTTCCAACCTGCTGAACGTCGGTTGACTGGCTAAATCAAGGCCGGTCTCAGGTAAACGGCCAATAGCCATTTTCAGTGCAGGGTCAATGCGTAAACTGTTGCTGTCATTTCCGTCTTCATAGCCACAGGCGATTTGAAATACCCGCTGGGTGCTGAGTTCATTGATACTGTGCGTAATCGAAGAAGGGCGTCGGATATCATTGATGCACTTGGTCAGCATGCTGATGATGCCAAGTTGGGATTCGGTTTCACTCAAGAGCAACACACCAGCATCGCTGGTGATGTTGCCACCATCAAAATCCAGAGCAACTTTTTTACCCATTACCGGGGCTATGGCTGATGCCGAATTGTATGAAAATAAAGTTTGTTGCGTACTCTGTGGTGTGACTATATTCGGCTGAAGGGGTTGCATAAATATCGTGTCTTATTTATTGACTTAAGCACCAATAATATAAGCAATTACGATATTTATAGCCCCCTTTTTTTATTGCTTTGATGAATAATTCAGGATAAATATGACAATGAAGAATCCGGATTTTTTATGTTTGATTGAAAAATTGCGTTCATTAGGCTTATCCTATCGGCAAAAGGTGAAATAGTAAACTTATGGGTGGCAAAGAAATTTGCTGGAAATTTATACCGCTGTTCAATTGTTATTCCTTTTGATACAGCAAACAGTTTGAGATTATCAAGTTACTGCATTATGGAACAATAGGTATGATTGACCTCCCCGACTACACCATTAGAGCCATGACCCTCCGAGAGGTCGATATGGTCATCGATTGGGCAGCGAAAGAAGGCTGGAATCCCGGCATGCATGATGCTGCTTGTTTTCATGCAGCCGATCCGGAAGGTTTTCTTGTTGGGCTGATCCGAAATGAACCCGTGGCTGTGATTTCAGTGGTAAAATACGGGGCCTCTTTCGGCTTTCTCGGCTTGTACATTGTCCGGCCAGAGTATCGCGGGACGGGATTGGGGCTCCGTATCTGGAACGCAGGACTTGAACGGCTTGAAGGACGGACGGTAGGGCTTGACGGCGTGGTCGCACAGCAGGAAAACTATACTAGGTCAGGCTTCACCCTGGCCTGGCGCAATATCCGCTATATGGGTACCGGAGGCGGAGTGACGCAGGAACATAAGGGAATAAAAACCCTTGCAGAACTTCCTTTCAGCACGCTCGTTGCCTACGACAGACCCTTTTTCCCTGACGACCGCAAGGCATTTCTCAAATGCTGGATAAACCAGAGCGAAAGTACTGCGCTCGGGATCATAGAAAATAACCGGCTTGCAGGATACGGAGTCATCCGGAGCTGCCGGTCAGGTTACAAGATCGGCCCCCTTTTTGCCGACAGGGCCGATCTGGCCGAAGAGCTCTTTTGCGCCTTGAAAGCCTCCATCCCCGATGGCTCGCCGCTCTTCCTCGACATTCCGGAACCTAATTTGGAAGCACTCGAACTGGTGAAGCGACACAACATGACGCTTGTCTTCGAAACCGCGCGCATGTATAGAGGGAAGAGGCCGGAAATGCCCATAAGCAACATCTACGGCATCACCACCTTTGAGCTCGGCTGACCGCCCTGATCCAGCCGCCAGCAATCAGGATCAACCTTATCCTTATCCGCAAGCGTCTCCATTTGCCCTATAGTGCCCGATGAATGATGGCCTCTCTATGCTGAACCGTTCGGGCATAGTGCACCGCCGGCATACCGAACGACATGACGTAGCCGAAAACATGATCATCCGGAATGCCAAGACGCTCTCGGGTCTCCGGCAACAGGTCGTTGATGGCCCCTTTCGCCAGACCGTTCCACAAGGTACCAACTCCGTTCGATTGGGCATAAAGCTCAAAATAGGACATGGCTATCAGGCAGTCCTGCGTCGGGCAAGCCACATGCTTCGGTGCCGAAGTAATCAGCAGATGCGGCGCATGACGAAAAAGGATATCGACCTTATGTTTCTCCCATAAATCGACAAATCTGGTATAGAATTCCTTGCCTTTCGGCAGCATCCCCTCTTTTGCCAATCGCACCAGCCCTGCCATCACCTCATCACGAAGTTCAGCAACCTTCTCCTTGTCATCCAGCACCGTAAACCGAACCTGGCGGGAGTTCACGCCTGTCGGGGCATGCCACGCCACATCAAGAAGCTGCTGGAAAAGCGCCGGATCAAGATTTTCACTCTTGTAGCTACGCACCGAGCGGCGTCCCTTTATGAGGGTTTCAAGCTCAACCGGATCGGGATACCCCCCATCTAGCGGCAAACTGTCACTTGCTTTCAGGCCAAGTATTGAAATTGACCCTCCCGGACAGATCGCAAGGCAATGCTCGCACCGGTAACATATTGACTCTTTTTCAACCGCGATGGACGGAAAGCCATCCTTCGCCATCACAATAATCCGCGCCGGGCAGTCAGCCACACACATGCCGCATTGTGTGCAGCTCTCTTTGTTAACCTCGAAATGCAGCATTTTTCAGAATTACTTGTTCATGATTCAAAACCTGAGCCACCATTTGGCAAAAAATTTTCTCATTATCCCCGATGATGTTCAAGCCTTCTGTTTACTCTGGGGACATTCTGGGATGTTAAGATATAGAAAGAAAAATGTTCTGATGAAGTGAATATTTCCTTTCTCCAGAAAGGCGTCAAAAAAGCCGGGAGTTACCTCCGGCCAGAGTAGCAATCCCCTATGACCTGCCTGACAGAAAACAATATTGTATACAATATTACAAAACACAAATATTCACTACCTGCAACACAGCAGCATTTTTTGATATGACAACTTATATGACAATGCACTTCATGCAACTGGCAGCCCTGCGTGCTAACCTCTTCGCCTACTCCTACATTGTGCCAGCACATGACAATGCCCCTTGTCCTATCTTTTATTTCTCATTATAAGTTGTTTCGTCGAAAAAGCTTGGAAAAACAGCACATCTACCAATCTGCTCTTCTCCGATCATCAGGGCATTCAGTTGCAATCCTAAATCTCCATGGATCAGACTACACAATGTTCGCCGGATAAAAAGAACTCACACCCTTTCCTCTCTCCGGTCAGATTCCCGATGTTCATTATTCCCAAATAATGAGGGCGACCATAAGCACCTTGGTAGTGAAAAATGCAAAATACAAGCTTGCTGAAGCCAAAAAAAATCACTCTTTGAATAACTGAAACTGTATTACTTTGATCAATTATGTTATATTTACTTTAATAAAACTATAACTGATTAGTCAATGATTTTTCAGTTTTGCATGGCAAAGGAGAAATCTATTCAGATTTTTGTAAGCACAACTTCCATTATCACATAAACACATACGACTATGGCAAACGAAAACAATGGCGTTTTTACCGACCTCCTTGTTGCGATCGGCGCTCCAATCCAGAATGTAACTGATGCCACTATTAACACCGTGGGTAACGGCATCAATGCAGCTAGTTCTGCCGCTCAGTCCAGCCTCAATCTCCTTGGAACACTGGCTACCAGCTCGGCAAACTCAGCCGGCTCTGCTGCTCAGTCCAGCCTCAACCTCCTTGGAACTCTGGCCACCAGCTCGGTCAACACAGCAGTCGCGTTCATGGAAAGCTTAGCAACTGCCGTTACAGCAGTCATCACAACAGCCATCACCCCGAAAAAGTAAACACCCGCTCTCACTGATGAACCCGTCTTGCTTCAACTTTCGTAAGACGGGTTTACTGCTTAAATATTTTCAATCGCCAGCTTATCAGCCGCAATGACATAGCCTGTGTTTCAGGTTTCGTCAAGTTTTACGGCTGTTAGTAAGGATGAACACGAAGTGGTTGCCCGTTCACATGATTTTCACCTCAGAAGAGCGAAATGTCGTCTATTTCCATGCAAGGCAAACCTGACGGTACAAGGCTCCCGCCCAGTAACAGAAATTACCTTGAAGACCTCTCTTACCTCTTGCTATTCATGAAACTTATGTATAGGTTTCGATATTTCTTGATGTGAAATTAACTCCTGTTACCGATTTGTACTCTCTACGATAATCATTTACTCTTACAGTCATGTATATGGATCCATTGTATTTTATTTTTGCTGGCCCTGCCCTGCTTCTTGGCTTATGGGCGCAGTTCAAGGTTAAGTCTGCATTTAACAAGTATTCACAGGTACGTACCCAGAGTGGCATTACTGGCGCCGAAGCTGCCCGGCGTATTCTTGATCGTGGCGGGCTTAGCCGGGTGACTATTGAGGCTACTCATGGCATGTTGAGTGATCATTACGACCCATTCCACAAGACGCTGCGCCTGAGTGATGAGGTTTACAATCTTCCAAGCATTGCCTCGGTTGGTGTTGCCGCTCACGAAGCCGGCCACGCCTTGCAGGACAAGACCGGGTATCTCCCGCTTCATTTACGCTCAATCATGGTGCCTGCAGTTTCAGTCGGCAGTTATGTAGGTCCTATTCTTTTTATGGCGGGCATGTTCCTTGCCGGCACCATTGGCACCACGCTTGCATGGGCTGGTATCATACTGTTTGGCTCAACAGCACTCTTTGCACTGGTGACGCTTCCAGTGGAATTAAATGCCAGCCACAGGGCAAAAGAGCTGCTGGTTTCACAGGGCATTGTGTCAAGCTCCGAGTTAAAAGGGGTCAATGCCGTACTCGACGCTGCTGCGCTGACCTATGTTGCCGCTGCGGCCCAGGCGATTATGCAGTTAGTCTATTTTCTCACCATCATGAACCGTAGAAACTCGTAGCATGAAAAATAGTTTCCGTAAAAAGCCGCTGTCAATGCTCCTTAAGGAAGTGAATGGCACGCATCGGCTGAACAGGGTTCTCGGTCCGGTTGCCCTGACCAGTCTTGGTGTTGGGGCCATTATTGGAACCGGCATCTTTGTTCTTATCGGCGTAGCCGCTCATGACAAGGCTGGCCCGGCAGTGACGCTCTCTTTTGCGGTTGCAGCTCTTGCCTGTGTTTTTGCAGCCCTTTGCTATGCGGAATTTGCCTCGATGGTACCGATTGCCGGATCAGCCTATACCTACGCCTATGCGACGCTTGGCGAACTGATGGCCTGGATTATCGGATGGGATCTGATTCTTGAATATGGCGTAGCTTCGGCAACAGTGGCGCATGGATGGTCGAAATACTTTCAGGATTTTCTCGGGATATTCGGTATCGGCATTCCCAAGCTCTTCTCCAATGCTCCTCTCGACTTTGACCCTGCAACCGGACTTATGAGCTTGACCGGCGCCTGGTTTGATCTGCCGGCAGTGCTGATTGCACTTGCCGTGACGGTTATTCTTGTTAAGGGTATCAAGGAGAGTGCCCGGTTCAATGCAGGGATGGTCATCGTCAAGGTTGCCATTGTGTTGTTGGTAATCGTGCTTGGAGCGATGTACGTTAAACCGGCGAACTGGATGCCTTTTTCTCCATTCGGCTATTCAGGGTTCAGTCTTTTCGGTCATACCGTTCTTGGCGCACCGGGTATTGGTGGAGCGCCAGTAGGGGTGCTTGCCGGGGCGGCCATGATTTTTTTTGCCTATATAGGGTTTGACGCCATTTCAACCCATGCCGAGGAGGCAAAGAATCCGCAACGTGATATCCCTATAGCCATTATCAGCTCGCTGGTCATCTGCACGATCCTCTATATTGCCGTTGCAGCAGTCGTGACCGGCATGGTTCCCTACAACCAGATCAGTATTGATGCTCCGGTCTCCAACGCCTTTAAGCAGGTCGGCATCGGCTGGGCGCAGCTTGTCATTTCGCTTGGAGCCATCACCGGTATAACCTCAGTTTTGCTGGTCATGATGCTCAGCCAGCCGAGAATTTTTCTTGCCATGGCGCGTGACGGTTTGTTGCCAAAATCATTTTTCGCGGCTATTCATGAGAAATTCATGACTCCCTGGAAGTCAACCATTCTCACCGGTTGTTTTGTTGCCTTGCTGGGCGGGCTGCTTCCCTTGCGGCTGCTTGCCGAGCTGGTCAATATCGGCACCCTCTTTGCTTTTGTGGTAGTCTGCAGCGCGGTGCTGATCATGAGAAAAACAAATCCTGACGCTGAACGACCCTTTAAGGCGCCTCTGATGCCATTTGTGCCTCTTGCTGGTATTTTCACCTGCCTTATGCTTATGTTTTCGCTCCCTGCCGAAAACTGGCTGAGGCTTATTGTCTGGCTCGTTATCGGCTTTGTGATCTATTTTTTCTATGGCCGCAAGCATAGTGTGCTGAACAACAGCAAACCAGATGATCAAGTCTGACATGACGAATAAGGTATTTCTTATTACCGGAGCTTCAAGCGGTATCGGTGAAGCAACGGCAAGGCGTGCGATTGAAGCGGGGTTCAAGGTTGTGCTTGCAGCACGTTCAACCGAAAAACTGGACCGGTTACAAGCGGAACTTGGCTCCGGCCATACGCTTTCCATCACTTGCGATGTTGCAAGCTGGCAGTCGCAGCAGCATATGGTTGAACAGGCCATAAAGCGTTTCGGCCGCATTGATGTTGTTTTTGCCAATGCAGGCTTTTCGAAAGGCTCAAACTTTTATGGCGGTGAAGATAAGCCGGACGAATGGAAGGAGATGGTGATGGTCAATGTCTATGGCGCTGCTGCCACGGCACGTTTAACGCTGCCGGAACTGGTAAAAAATGGCGGCCACCTGCTCATTACCGGCTCCGTACTAGGTCGCATTACCTCCGTCCGAAATCTCTATTCGGCCACAAAATGGGCTGTCACCGGCATGGCTCAGGCTATCCGCAATGAGATGACGGGAACAGGTGTGCGCGTGACGCTTGTTGAGCCGGGAGTTGTCGATACCCCGTTCTGGGACAACCTCCCGAAGCCCTGCACGGCAGAACTTCAGCCGGATGATATAGCCCGAGCAGTAATGTTTGCCGTCAGTCAGCCGCCCCATGTCGATGTCAACGAAATCCTGATCCGCCCGACAGGTCAACCAAATTAATTCCGTTTATGCAAACGGCTCACAAGACAACTCTCTACCGAAATTCAATGCTGATAACCTTTGAAGGAATAGATGGCGCAGGAAAATCAACCCAGATCAAGGAACTTGTCCACGCTCTGACCGAACAGGGTATTGAAGTTGTTACCTTAAGGGAACCCGGGGGTACGGTAGTTGCCGAAAAAATCAGGCTCATCCTTCTTGAAAGCTCCCACGAAATCAGTTCCATCGGTGAGCTGCTCCTTTTTTCGGCGAGCCGGGCAGAGCTGGTTCAGGAGGTTATCATCCCGGCCCTTGCAAGCGGCAAAACCGTCATTCTCGACCGCTTTTTTGATTCAACGACGGCCTATCAGGGATATGGCCGAGGCATCCAGATGGAGGTGCTCCAATCAATCATTTCGGTTTCGACCTGCGGCATAACGCCTGACGTCACCTTCTATCTTGATCTTGAACCGGAAGAGGCGCTGAAGAGAAAATCTTCAAAGACATCTATCCTTCTGGAGTTTGACGATGAAGAACTTGACCGGATGGAACGTTCAGGGCTTGAATTTTACCGTAAGGTCCGACAAGGGTATCTCGACATCATGCAACGCAATCCTGATCGCTTTGTCTGCATCAACGCCCTTGATCCTGTGTCTGTCATTCACAGCAAAATAAAGGCTCTTCTCAGGGAACGTTTGCCTGGCTAAACCGGCCCCTGTCTGGAGAGAAATAACGTTTGCACATTTCTCCCGAAAGTAAATGCAAAATGTAAATGTGTCATAGAAGAAATATATAGCAACGCCTGTTTTTTATTCAAAGAATTTTACCGAATTCTGCAAGATATTGATTAGATTATAGTACATATGATTACATCATCATCACACCTTCATACTCGGAACGAATGCACGAGAGTATTTTTAAAGAGCATCAGTTAGGCACCGTTTCAACATCGATATCGTTACAGGATATCCGAACCCTAAAAGAACTCTACCAGCTCAAAGCGGAGACTCGTGAATTGCGCGCTCCGGTTGTCAACAATATTATCAAGCAAAGGGTTGTCGGGCAGGCGTGTGTGGAATCACTGAAAAATGCGCTCTACTCGCTTGAAACCATCTATATTGATGACGACACCGGTCACCGCCTCTTGCGACTGGACGAACTGAAGCAGATTCATGTAGACCTGACCTATGAAATCAGGGAGCTCCAGAAAGACATCTACTACCTTGAACATGGTGAAGACAAGTTCATCGACTACCTCGCAAAATTTATTCCCGATTTCCGTACCTATATCAATGAAGGGGTTGGCCTGCTCAAGGGAAAGCACTTTGACGCATTTATCACCGATCGCGACGGAACAACAAACAACTACTGCGGACGATACCGCTCCTCGGTACAGCCCATCTACAACTCGGTATTCCTTACCCGCTTTGCCAAGAACCGCTGCACCTACCCCATTATCATTACCTCGGCTCCACTGAAAGATTTCGGAATCCTGAATGTCTCAATCAACCCGAGTAACACGTTTGTCTATGCTGGTTCAAAGGGAAGGGAGTTCATCAACCTTGATGGTGAATTCAACAGCTTCCCGATTGAAGAAAAAAAGCAGCAACTGATCAATATTTTGAACGAGCGTATGGTGGTCCTCCTTCAACAACAGGATTATGAGAAATTCAACTTTATCGGCTCGGCCCTGCAGATAAAGTTCGGCCAGACAACTGTTGCCCGTCAGGACATAAGTCACTCCATCAAGGATGATGAATCTTCCGCTTTTCTTGAAAAGGTAAAAGGCATCGTTCGGGAGGTAGACCCGAGCGGCCGCAACTTCAGAATTGAAGATACCGGCCTTGACATCGAAATCATTTTAACAATCGATGTACCTTCCGGTGACTCGCCAATCAAGGATTTTGATAAAGGTGACGGACTTGCCTTTATCTGCAGCAAATTGGGTATGGTCGCGGCAAAAGGTTCGACCCTTGTTTGTGGCGATACATCTTCAGACATTCCAATGTTGAAAACCGCAATGGAGATGTTTGAAGATGTCTGGGCTGTTTTTGTAACGCGGGACGAGAAGCTTAAACAGCAGATTAAAGATATTTGCCCTAACAGCTATACGGTACCCTACCCCGACATTCTTCTGACTATCCTTGGTCTGCTTTCCCTGTAAAACGATTTGCATCATGATAATCTTTTAAACACTGGTATGAGCAACATGTTCAAAGGCGCAATTTTCGATCTCGATGGAGTCATCACCGGCACTGCAAAAGTACACAGTCTTGCCTGGCAATCGATGTTTAACAATTTCCTCAAGAATTATGCAGAGTTAAACAACGAAACGTACTTTCCTTTTGACCCTGCCCACGACTATCACAAGTATGTAGACGGCAA
>CAJAOR010000019.1 GCA_903942355.1 uncultured Chlorobiaceae bacterium
GGCTCAATGCATCGACACAAACATCGATGGCCTGTTCATAGTTTGTTCCGCCCTCATTTGCAACAAGAACATTATGGGGTACATGTACCGTTATCTCAGCAAGCTTGTTATTTTCAAAGTCGTTTTTCTGGTGATCCAGAATGACATGGCAACTGATAATGCCGGGAAAGACCCTGATAAGAGCAAGCACTGCGTTGCGGGCGTAAGCTTCTATTTCGCTGTGATTATTGGAGTGACGCAGGGTAACCGTAACATTGACCGCATCATTAACGACAACTTTTGGCATAATTAACTCCGTTTAGATATGGTGGACATCATGAAGGAACAAGACTCCGGTAAAAAAATGATCCGAAGCCCACGATAACTCTATGCTTTGGGATGCGCTTTCAAGTAAACCTCTTTCAAGCGCTCAAAAGTAACATGCGTATAGATTTCAGTTGTTGACAGATTGCTGTGTCCAAGCATTTCACTGACACTACTGAGATCTGCCCCGCTGTTCAGCAGATGGGTGGCAAACGTGTGGCGCAGGAGATGCGGATTTTTCTTTTTCTGATCAGTAACCGACGTGAGATACTTGCTGGTCAATCTCTGGACAAGCACAGGATAAAGCTTTGCACCTCTTTTGGTTATAAAGACATAAAGCGGCTCTGCCTTATCACCTTTCTTATTCATTCTAAAGAAGTTTCTCCGTACTTCAAAATATTTTTTAAGAGCATCGACCGCAGGCTGTCCGACAGGTACAATTCTCTGCTTTCTCCCTTTCCCGGTCAGCTTGACATATCCGCCCTCAAGATCGAGATTTTCCGTCGTCAATCCAATCAGTTCTGAAATACGCAGTCCGCTGCAATAGAGCAGCTCAAGAATACTACGGTCACGTTCACGGGTAAATGATTCATAAAGATCATTTTTTTCCGGCTTCCGGAAGCCGTGTTCACGGTCGGGAAGAAGTTCGTTAAAAAGCTTTTCCGTTTGTTGTTCCGTTAAAAATCCCGGAACACGCTTCGGATACTTTGGGTTGGAAAGAGCAGAAAAAAGGGAGCTTCTGATATAGCCACCTTCCTGCAAGTATCGATAAAAGCTTTTAACTGAGGCAAGCTTTCTGGCAATTGATCGCGGCTGAACCCCCCGGTCAATCAACGATGCCATAAAAAGCCGAACCTCAACTGAAGTTACCTCACCGGGATCAAAACCGGTCAAATCGGCAAGCGCAAAATGCTTTGAGAGAAAGGAAAAAAACTGAATCAGGTCGGTTCTGTAGGCAATAACGGTATTGGGCGACAGATTTTTCAGGCTACGGAGTTTATCAAGGAAATCATCGACCGGAAGAGAGCCTTCCTGAAACTGAGAAGGAGCGAGGGTGACGTGTTCATGCATCATGAGAGTGCAACACAGACAAGTTCCTCTCTTGCCTTGAGATAGTAGAGCATATCATTCCTGATCAGAAAATTGTTCAGACCTGGTTTTTCGACACGCTCTTCCAGCATATCTGCATAAACAAGGCGATCGATTCGCCATATCTTGAGAGAAGAGTCCCATCCGCCTCGCAACTCATCGGGTTCATGCAGGGCGGCAACAGTCAACGAGCCTTGAACGATACATTCACAGTGAGTTGTTCCGTCTATTCCGGCTCTCTGCAAGGCCATGCGCTCTCGGGCCATGCCTTCTGTTACAAAATCGGGAAGAGAAACCTGCTGACGCACCTCCTCCTGCAGCACCTCCGCCCTGATGGCATTAACATCAAGGATATCAAGGCCAGACGAGCGAATGTCGGCACCGGTAAACGGATCGATAAGCATAAAATGGCGCTCGGGAAAGCCGGCAAAAGCCGAAGGTCTATAGACAAGAAACTGATCTTCAAGATTGGCAACAAAAACAAGTTCAGGTCGTGACCAAGCCACGCTGCCGCTCCTGAAATCAACAGCCCATATGCCCTGATGCTCCGGACTGTTCGGCTGACAGGCGGAGCAGTAAACAAGGCCCCCTAGGGTTGTTTCTAGCACGGTGAACCAGCTTTCAGCCGAAGAAAAAGCATGGAGAGGATCAACAAAAAGATAATCATTGCGAAAAACCTCTCCAGTGACCGTATCAATACCAAAAAAAAGCGCCTGCCGACTGGATGCAACCCGCTTCTGCCCGATGAGGTCACCGGTTTGGGTAAACATAAGCTGCCAGACAAGCGCACCGCAGCCTGCATTATACTGCCACCGAACAGAAAGCTCCTCACTCTTGTTTATCATTTGCTCGGGGTTTTTTGTCTGGCCATTTTGTAGATATTTACCGCAACGGCCTGCGAACCTCCATTGTACTTTCTCTGAAACGGGGTTATCGAGAAATTATTTTCTGCAGCAAGCTCAAGAAACTGATCGGCAAGCCTCCTGCGCGGATCAGCAAGATAGGCAATACCCTCCGGTTTCAGAAGTTTATCGATTGCCGTAACAATAGGGAGCAGGTTTACCCGTTCATAAAGCACATCGGCGGCAAAGAGCAGGTCAAATTGCTCATTGCACTGCACAAGCCGCCAGTCGAGCCTCTCGATATCAAGCAAAACCTTGTTTTTCAAAGCATTATAGCGGACAAAACGAAGCGCTTCAAGAGAGTAGTCGGTAACCAGAACACGGGCACCTTTCCATGCCGCAACAACCGAAGCCATCCCGACACCAGAGCCTATTTCAACCACCCGGAGTCCCTCAACCGGGAGTTCATCAGCAATAAATGATGAAAGCGTTATCGCTGAAGGCCATATTTCCGCCCAGTAGGGCATCTGTTCATCCTTGACAAACTCTTCGGGCGAAATCCGGTCAAGCAGCGCATAACTGTCGCGGACACTTAAAAAACTGAACGAATGCGCTCCAAAGGTATAGCTCGTTTCAGCAAGATCGTACTCCTCAGCCAATGCCTTGTAGTGCAACTGCAATTCCAAGCCATCGCCTTCCCTTAATATCTCCATAATTCACTGCTATTTACTTCGAGAAACAATTGACAAAAGCTTCTTGAAATTTACCGAAAAATAGCCGCAGATTTTTATTTTGCATCAAAATGGACTTCTTTTAGCGCAAGAGAATCCGATAAAACAAATAATCCAGATCAATCCCTGATACACGCATGAAAAAAGAACTCCTCGAACTCTTCGACAATACCTACCCCGACAGAGACTACACCATCGAGATCGTCAATCCGGAATTTACCTCTGTCTGCCCGATAACGGGACTGCCGGATTTTGGAACCATTACGATCCGCTACGTTCCCGACAAAAGCTGTATCGAGCTGAAATCGCTGAAATACTATTTTTTCGAGTTCCGTAACGCCGGCATCTTTTATGAAAATATCACCAACAGGATCCTTGACGATCTCGTTGCCCTGCTTCAGCCAAGATCGCTCAGCGTCATAACTGAATGGAAAGCAAGGGGGGGCATAACTGAAACCGTCACCGTCAACTATAACGCATCTCACTGAA
>CAJAOR010000020.1 GCA_903942355.1 uncultured Chlorobiaceae bacterium
ATAAGCCGACTACTCCATGTTTTGATTGAATGATTGTCTTTTTTTGCCAACAACGGGGTATAAAAAAAACAAGGAAGCGCATCACATGCAAATCCTCGATTGACACCGGCCTTCGTTGCCCATCAACATAACATTGAGTAATAGCCCGAACGACGCAGTATCATTAATAATCTCCTTTTTTTTGTAATTATCCAACTTTTTTTGAGTAAAAAAATCCCGAAAGGAAAAAACGCCTCTGATATAAGAGAGGAGGAATCCCTTTAAAAAACCACTTATTCACGCCAGAAGCGCTTTCATTTTAGCATGATAAGCGAATCAGTGATAACCCTGATTCACAGAAAGAAGCTAACGATTGTGACAAATAGAGCCGTAAAAAAAAGCCGACCGCGCATAAAAAAAGGGGTCTGGCTTATGAATCAATGATTGAATCAGTAATAAAGATAGATAAAAAAAAATTACAATCAATACCCTCTCCCTCTTTAATTGAAGTGAAGCCGCAATACTTCCGCAAAAAAGAGGGCTGTGATTGGTATTTGCGAAACTCTTACGGCTCACGTATATTTTGTGCACCGGAAAGCGGTCTGGGGTTTTTCACCGCCGCCCTTCATCGTCACCTGAACGAATAGCGGGCACATCCGGTATAATGACTGGCGATAGTAGCTGCAAGAGTGCGGTAAAAGCCATGGTGGTGTGAAGCGGTTTCAAGTATGGGGCAGCTTTTCACGTTTAGTTCAATAATAACGTCTTTTAGAACAGGTAGTCATTATGGTTGTTGTTCCGCGTCGATTGTTTCAGACTCCCTGGGAGTTCAGGGAGTCTGCTCTTTTTACGGCAGTTGCTCTCTTTACCGGTTTTGCTGTTCAGTATGCGGCCTCAGGCCGAGGTGTTGCACTGCCTCACCTGCCTTTTAATGCCATTGCGCTTGCGCTCTTTGCAGCTGTGGTGCTCGGCATTGGCCTCGGGTTTCGCAATAATCAGGGGATCAAATGGTTTGGCGGAATTCCGCTCGGGCTTTGCCTGATTTTTGCAATTGCCCTCCTCTCCCTGATCGGCGGTATTGTGCCGCAGGTGGAGACTGCACCGGGATCGATGACAGCACTGCTGGGCCTGAACCGGATTTTTTCGAGCTGGCCTTTTGCGCTTGCAATCCTGCTGTTTCTTGGCAACCTTGGCCTCTCCCTTTCATGGAGGCTTATACCTTTCAAGGCGAAAAATCTCCAGTTCATCCTGTTTCATGCAGGGTTCTGGATTGCGCTCTCCTGCGCAATTTTCGGCTCTCCCGACTTGCAGCGGCTTGTTGTACCTATTGAGCAGGGGAAAGCCACTAACCTTGGCTATACCATGGAGAGCGAGGCACCGCAACCGCTCCCTTTTTCGGTCTTTCTGCATGATTTTTCGCTTGAAGAGTACCCTCCACAGTTGCTGCTCTTTGACGGGCAGAGCGGCAAAATCTTTGAGGAGCGTTCGAAAGCAACCGTTCTTGTCCATAAAGGAATTAGGGCATCATGGAGCGGCCTCGACGTTCAGGTGCTCGACTTTATCCCCTACGGGCTTCCGGGGAAAGAGGGTATCCCCTATCCGGCAGACCGCGTTGCCGGAATTCCTTTTGCCAAAATCAGGATTATCCGTGCCAACGCCGCGCCGCGAGATGAATGGATAACGACCGGCAGTCCAATGGTTGATACAAGGGATGCCCAAGCGGGCTCGCTTAGTCTCGGCATCAGACCGGGCACTCCAAAAGCATTCCGTTCGACGGTAACGGTGCATGATGAAAGCGGTCATCAGTCAAAAACAACGCTTGGGGTAAACCATCCGGTCGATTTTCAGGGCTGGAAATTATACCAGATGGGCTATGATCAAAAAGCTGGCCGATGGTCGCAGGTGAGCGTCATCGAAGTAATCCGCGACCCCTGGTTGCCGGCAGTCTATCTTGGCTTTTTTATGATTATGGCCGGAAACCTGCTGTTTTTCTGGAACGGCATTAAACAATCAGAAGGTGCATCATGACCGTTAATTTTCATACAGCCGCAATAGTGGCAATTGCCTGCTGGGCACTCGGCTCTCTCTTGAGCATCCTTGCACGGCGAACTCCCGCGCTGAAACTTCCAGCCCTTGTCCTCTCTTTTGGAGGATCATTGGTTATGGTGGGCTTTATTGCTTTCTACTGGTCACTCCTCGACCGTCCGCCGCTCAGAACGCTTGGCGAAACACGGCTCTGGTAT
>CAJAOR010000021.1 GCA_903942355.1 uncultured Chlorobiaceae bacterium
GCATGGTTCTCGATACGGGGACCCACCTTCCCGTCACTTTCCGATGCAGAAACGGTCAAAAATGACATTCAGAATCTCCTCATTTATCACCTTGCCGGTGATCTCCCCTACGTACTCAAGTGCAGAGCGCAGTTCAAAGGCTATCAGCTCGGTGCCGGACTGGTTTTTTATGAGTTCATGCGCATTTTCAACAGCATCGGATGCGTTACGGAGCGCTTCATAATGACGCAGGCTGGTAACGAGCACGCTTGCCTCCTGTTGTTTATTCAGCCCTTCCGCTATCATGCTCATCAGGTGCTTGAGGTCCTCAAGCCCTTCTCCTGTGGCTGCAGCGATACCGCAGACATCGCAGCCTGTTGCTGCACGAAGTTGGTGGGTTCGTTCGGCGCTTTCTGGAATCAGGTCGGTTTTATTGGCGATCACCATCAGGCGAGCTGCCGAGTATTGCTCCATAAATGCCTGAATCTGGACAACATCATCAAGATAGTTGTTGGCGCTGATGTCGATGAGGTAAAGGATCAGATCAGCTTCAGAGATTTTTTTGTAACTGCGCCGGATACCTTCATGCTCAACCGCCTCTCCTCCTTCGCGCAGACCGGCGGTATCGGTGAGACGGAATATGGTTTTTTCATAGAGAAAACACTCCTCGATATAGTCACGCGTGGTACCCGGCATATGGCTCACAATGGAGCGCTCCTCGCCAAGCAGCGCATTGAGCAGGGTTGACTTGCCGGCATTTGGCTTTCCTGCAATCACCGTAGCAACCCCCTCCTTCAAAAGCCGGCCATGCTGGTAGGAGTCGATAAGACGACAAAGCTCTTGCTGCATATCCACAAGTTCTTGCTGCAGTTGTGAGCGGCTCTGGAACTCCACCTCCTCCTCGCTGAAATCAAGCTCAAGCTCAAGAAGGGCACACGAGCGCAACAGCAGCTCCCGCATGGCATCCAGCCGCAAAGAGAGCGTTCCCTGCATCTGCGTCACTGCAGTACGGAATGCCGATTCCGAACGGGCATGAATCATCTCCCCGATCGCCTCAGCCTGCAGCAGATCAATCCGCCCGTTCAGAAATGCCCGCCGGGTAAACTCTCCGGGCTCAGCCAGCCGGCATCCCTCGTCAAGCAGCACTTTCAGGATATGCTTCACAACTATCGGCCCGCCGTGGCAACTGAACTCAACCATATCCTCCATGGTAAAGGAGCTGGGTGAACGAAACACAAGAGCAACCACCTCGTCAATGAGCCCGTCACTGTCGTGCACCGTTCCGAAATGTGCCCTGAAGCCTTTTGATTGTGCAAAGCGGAACGCCGGGCTGTTTTTTTTACGAAACACTTTCTGGGCAATATCGAAAACCCCTTTTCCGCTCATGCGCAGGACGGCAAGTGCACCAACACCGAGCGGTGTTGCAATGGCGGCAATGGGTGGGGCCTGTTCAATAACGATGGATGGTGTGGTCATGGCTTTCGGATATGAAACATGAGGTGGCGTACAGAAAACAAGAGGCGTTCCAACCAGGAAGTATAAGAAATAGCGGCAAGAAAGAGTAACTTCAGCAACAGTTGAGCGGCGAAACAACAAAACACCATTGCACTAATGGCTGAAAACAGAACGATCGAACAGTTGAAATCGGATATTGTGGAGCAGAAGGAGAGAACCCTTTCGGAACAATTCGAACGGGCAGTGAATCTTGTCAAGGTGCTGCGTCAGGAGTGCCCCTGGGACCGGAAACAGACTCCGGAGTCGCTGGCGCACCTGCTGCTTGAAGAGAGCTATGAACTGGTCCACGCCATTGACCAGCAGGATGAAACTGAGCTGAAAAAGGAGTGCGGCGACCTTTTTCTGCATCTCTCTTTTCAGGTTCTCCTTGGCGAAGAACGAGGAACCTTCTCCTTTGCTGAGGTTTTTGAAGCGCTCTGCCACAAGCTCATCAGCCGCCATCCGCACGTTTTTGGCGACGTCATTGCTGAGACAGAGCTGGATGTATTGCAAAACTGGGAGACTCTCAAGCTCAAGGAGGGGCGCCAAAGCCTGCTCGACGGCGTGCCGAATGCGATGTCGGAGCTGTTGCGCGCCTATCGTGTGCAGAAAAAGGTTGCCGGTGTCGGCTTCGACTGGCCAAGCCAGGAAGGTGTGCTCGACAAACTTGCCGAAGAGATTGATGAGCTGAAAAAGGCCGCGAGCAAAGAGGAGCAAGAGGACGAGTTCGGTGACCTGCTCTTCACTCTGGTCAACTACAGCCGCTTCCTCGGTGCCAACCCTGAAGATGCTCTCCGCAAAGCCACCAACAAGTTTATGGGCCGCTTCCGCCACATCGAAGAAAAGGTACAGGCATCCGGCCGCGACTGGCAGGAATACACACCAGAAGAGCTTGATGGGCTCTGGAAGTTAGCGAAGAAGCAATAACGCTATATCTCAGCCAGAAACTCTCCCGCAGCTTTCAGGTATGCATCATTGACACGGTGTCCGCCAAGGAATTCACTGACAACAACAGGAACCGCGCCCTCCCGAAGCCTTGCAGCATCCCGCTCATGGCGCTCTTTGGAGTAAAGCCGGTCGCGGCTGCCACGGGCGAGGTGCACCCTGCCCATACCGACACTGACGGAGAGTTCCGGCGGAATATCGCCACCGAGGAGCATGAGGCTCTCAGCCCTGTGACGGCCAAGCAGGGCCGCACGTGAAGCCATTCCGGCACCCTGTGAATAACCGTGAAAAGAGAGGCTGGCACTAACCGCATAGAGTGCCCTGATGCGCTCAATCACTCCATCAACATAATGCACATTCTCTTCGATCTGGTGTTCACGGTCGCGGCTGTTCATCCAGCTTGCGCCGGGATGGCCTGCAGGGGTATACATGGAATGGAGCGCTTCAATGGAGCAGCAGAACCAGCGTTCGGCGCCGGGGATGGAACAAAGCAGGTTGAACTCATCTTCGGCCGTCTGGCCGTAACCGTGAAACCCCGCAAGAAGCGGGGCTGGACCGGAGTGCGAGGGCAATCGAAGCAGATACTTGCCACGCACTGATGTTTTTATGGTATGTGCCCGCATAGCGTTCCCTCCGATACCATTCACGTTGAAAATGATGAGGGCTCTCTGCCGTTCTGCACGCAGAGAGCCCTGCCTCCTTCGTTACGACTCCAGAATTTTCAAGATGCCACGGAGCGGAATAGAGGCCCAGTCGGGACGGTTGTTGAGCTCGTAATTGAGCTCGTAGACCGCTTTGTTCATCAAATAGGCCCGCATCAGATGCTCCCGCTGTTTCGGATCTGACGGGACTATATCACTGCCCTTGGTCTTTGCAAAATAGCTGTCGATAAAGTGCTGGCCAACATAGAAACTCCAGCGGTCAGCCCATGGCTCAAGGGCAAGACGCTCTTCGGGCCGAATGACAGAGTTCTTCTCCAGCAGCACATTAAAGGCCGCATAATCGAAGGAGCGGAGCATGCCTGAAATATCACGGAAGACCGAGCGCTTGATTTTGCGTTCGGAGAGAGGACGGGAGGGCTCTCCCTCAAAATCGATAATCACAAAGTCCTTGCCGGTAAAGAGCACCTGACCCAGATGATAATCGCCGTGAATGCGGATTTTAAGTGTATCGATTTTCTCAAGCCTGATCGGATCAAACTGCTGCAAAATCTGTTTCTGCTTCTGCACAAAAAGGGCGGCAATCTCCTGCTGTTCCGGCGCCATCGTGGGCTTGATTTCACGGATAAGAATGACTGCGCGTTTCACCTGCTCGCACATCGCCTGGTAAATAGAGCGCTGGTAGAGTGTGGTAAAGGCCTCCGGTGCAAATGCAGGATCACTGTCGAGGGAGGCCAGTGAGAGGTGCATTTCGGCCGTCCGTTCTGCAAGTTTTTCAATCATGCCCAGATAGGCTTCACCAAGCAGCTCGTGCATGATCTCAGGGAGCTCAACGGGATCGCCACTCAGGCCAGGAAGCGGAGGCAGAACGATGCCGGTGTGGATTTTTGCAAGAAGATCATCGTAATAGCGCTTCACATGCCCGAGCGAAAGCTGCCAGGCATCCCCTTCGTTTTTGACATACTGCTGCAGAATGCCAATTGAGTAGCGGCTGGTGCGACTCTGCTCATAGTTCAATGAACCAAGGTAGGCTGGCAAATTTTTAAACGAGGTATTATCGCTCAAGGCGCTGCACATCTCAACCTCGGGAGAGACGCCGACTTCAATGCGGCGGTAGAGCTTCAGACAGAGATCGTTGTGAAAGCGGATTGAGGTGTTCGACTGTTCGACACCCATCAGGAAGGGCTCCTGCTCTGCGCCAGCGGCTGTTTCAGTGATCGCGTCAATCTTGGCCGACTTTATGCCGGAAACCAAACCGGCCTTGCCCTGCCATGACTCCTTGCCGATAACAAGTTCGTAGAGGTGGGTCAGGAAGCGGTTGTCGAAGGTGGCATCGCACAGATAGCCTTCATCATCGCCAACATTCACTTTTGCAATAACCCTTTTGTAGAAGTTGTCATCCGACGGAGTGATCATCGAAAGCGATGAAAAACAGACTGGAAGTTGATAGATATCGTTTTCACCGTTTGAATAGCGCACTTCAGTTACCAGCAGCTTCGCCTTTGCCAGCCCCGCAACGGGGATCGTATCGACGATGGAGACGCGCATGATATTGCGTGCCTTGCCGCCAAACCAGCGGCTTGCCATGAAGTACTTGGGCAGAATCTGGGTTTCAAGCAAGTCGCGGCTTTTGCCGGTAAAGAGGCTTGGCCAGCGGGAGAGTGAGGCAAATGGCTTGTCCATATAGGGACGGTCACCGGTGTTCTCGGCATCCTTGACCAGCTTCAGCCAGAAGTAACCGTAGGAGCCTAGGGCTACCATGTACGGGATTTTCCTGATTTTCGGAAAGCGGTTCATGCTGAATACCTCTTCGGGGACAAACCCGTCAAAGCGGGAAAGGTCGATCGTCACCGCCTGGGCATTTCTGGAGAGGTTGATCACACTGAGCATGGTTTCATCCTCAAACTGACGGATAAAAATCAGCACCTTTGGGTTGCTTACCTGCAGGAACTCAATGGTACCACGGCTGAGCGATTTGTAGCGGTGAGCGGTGGAAATGGTATGGCGCATCCACCAGAGCAAAGAGTTGACATTGCTCTCCTGCACCTCGACGTTAACCGCCTCGTAGTGATATTCAGGATCAATGATAACAGGAAGCTGAAGGCGCTGGGGATTGGCACGTGAAAAGCCTGCATTGCGGTCAGAGTTCCACTGCATGGGGGTGCGAACACCGTCGCGGTCGCCAAGGTAGTAGTTGTCGCCCATGCCGATCTCGTCACCATAGTAGAGTACCGGGGTTCCGGGAAGCGAGAGCAACATGATGTTCATCAGCTCGATCTTGCGGCGGTCATTGGTCATAAGGGGCGCAAGGCGGCGGCGGATACCAAGGTTGATGCGGGCCTTTGGATCGTTGGCATAGACCCGGCGCATGTAGTCGCGTTCCTCATCGGTAACCATTTCAAGCGTCAGCTCATCATGATTGCGAAGGAACGAGGCCCACTGGCAGTTTTCGGGAATTTCAGGGGTCTGTTCCAAAATATCGAGAATGGGGAAACGGTCTTCGGTTGCCAGTGCCATGTACATGCGCGGCATCAGGGGGAAGTGGAAGTTCATGTGACAGAGATCCCCGGTGCCAAAATAGGCTGCGGAATCTTCCGGCCACTGGTTGGCTTCGGCAAGCAGCATACGGTTGGGGTAGTGCTCATCAACATAGGAGCGCAACGCCCTCAAGTACTCATAGGTCCGGGGCAGGTTTTCACAGTTGCTCCCTTCCTCCTCATAGAGATAGGGCACCGCATCAAGCCTGAGACCGTCAACGCCCATGCCAAGCCAGAAATCAAGCACTCCAAGAAGCGCCTTGTGGACTTCAGGGTTTTCAAAGTTCAGGTCAGGCTGGTGATGGTAAAAGCGGTGCCAGAAATATTGTCCGGCAACCGGATCCCAGGTCCAGTTGGAAGCCTCGAAGTCCTGGAAAATAATACGGGCTTCTGAATATTTATTGGAATCGTCACTCCATACGTAGAAGTTCCGCTCAGGAGAGCCGGCA
>CAJAOR010000022.1 GCA_903942355.1 uncultured Chlorobiaceae bacterium
AGGGAACCAGTTTACCCGCACAACGCTTTCAACCGGGCAACGCAAACGTCTGGCCCTTGTTGCGGCACTGCTTGAGAAAAAGCCGATTCTGATTCTTGATGAATGGGCCGCTGACCAGGACGCATATTTCCGGCATAAATTTTACCGCGAAATTCTGCCGGAACTCAAAAGGCGCGGAATGACCATTATCGCCGTGACGCATGATGACCGCTATTTTGACGTTGCTGACCGCCGTCTCCATCTTGAGTATGGCCGACTGACAGAACTGCTCGCCAACAGGGAGGAAACAACATGAGACTATTCAAGGCTGTTTTGCGGGAAATCCCGGAAAATCTCAAGTCGCTCCTCTTCATGAACATTTTGTCTGCGATTGCAACGATGTCGCTCGTTGCCCTGGTTTCAACCGCAGCAAAAGAGGGCGGAACCGGCCAGATAAGCGGTCGCCTTATGCTGATGTTTGCCGTAACGGTTACGCTCTATCATGTAACGCACATCTATACCCTTGTAACGGCATCAGCCGATACCGAGCGCCTGATACACAAACTTCGCACGGGTCTGTTCGACCTCATCCGGCGTACCGATCTGGTTACCATAGAAAAGATTGGTCATGCAACTCTTCAGGGAGTGCTGACACAGGATACGCAGATTCTGGCCGAGGTACTTCCCATGCTGGTAATCGGGTTCCAGCAGGCTGTCATGCTGCTTTTCCTGGCAGGCTACCTTGCCTGGCTCTCGCCGTTTGCCTGTTTCCTTGCATTCGGTCTTGCCGGTTTAACCGTAGCAATACGTTTTTCACGTGTCAAAGCGCTGCGCTCCATGATGCAGGCGGCTGACGAAGCTGAAAAAAGGGTTTTCGACGGTCTTACCGAACTTCTGCACGGGTTCAAAGAGATCAGGATGAACGGATTGCGTGCTGACGATGTGACCCGAACTCTTGCAGAAGCCTCTGATGAGTCCCGCACAACCAACTCGCTCCTGAAAGCTCAATGGGGCCGAAATTATGCTGTTATCGAAGCCATGCTCTTTTCACTGGTCGGATTGATGGTTTTTGTGGTACCGTTGTGGGTTGCCGGCTTCCATGCCGTGATACTTCCCGCAACCATTGCTGTACTCTTTATCTCCGGCCCTGTGAGTACCGTCTCTTTTGTCACCCCCCTTGTAACCAAAGCAGAACTGGCACTTGAAAATATTGATCTTGTCAAGGAAAGACTCTCTTCTGCTGCAAAGAACATCTCCAGCGAAGAGAGCGGTTCGCTTCACCATGCACCACTTATGATTGCCCTGAAAGATGCGGAGCTCTCTTTCCTTGATGCGAAAGGACTCTCACTGTTCAAAATCGGACCGGTTAATGCGGAGTTTCATGCCGGTCAGATCACCATGATTACCGGGGGTAACGGATCAGGCAAATCAAGCCTGCTTCGCTTGCTTACAGGCCTCATTCCGCTTGACACGGGTGCTCTTGTTGCCGATGGCGTCGAACTCATGACCGAGCAGATGCAGGACTACAGAAACCAGTTCTCTGCGATCTTCTCCGACTTTCACCTTTCCCGGCGCCTCACCTCTATTGATGAGCTGAATCCTGAAAGGGTACGCATGATGCTTGAGCAGTTCGGCATGCAGGATAAAGTGAAGGTCAGCAATGGGTACTTCAGCACCATAGATCTCTCCTCCGGACAACGCAAGCGTCTGGCCCTTATTGTAGCTGAACTTGAAGACAAGCCAATCATTGTGCTTGACGAATGGGCTGCTGACCAGGACCCCCACTTCCGGCGTATCTTCTACGAAGAAATCCTGCCAGACCTCAAGGCACGGAACAAGATCATTATCTGTGTGACACACGATGACCGATGGTTCCACCTTGCCGACAGAATGTACCGGATGAATGAAGGAACAATAGAAGAGAGTGAGAACACCATAAACGGGAAAACCTAAACCGGCAATCTGCAAATAAAAGTAGGGATCGACCATGATATCGATTACAGATCTGCTCGACGAACTGGCTGCATTGGACATTCAGCTCCGGGTTGAAGATGGCTCGTTGCATTTCAATGCTCCTGAAGGTGTTTTTCACGATGAAATCCGTAAAAAAGTTCTGGCCGTAAAACCCGATTTGATAGCATTTCTGCAAAAGGAAAGCAGTGCCGCTCTCATCGCTGAAGCACCGTTAACAGATACCGAAAGCCGCCTTGCTGCTCTGTGGCATGAATTTCTTAAATGCGACAAGATTGGAGCTAAAGACGATTTTTTCATCCTCGGAGGACACAGCCTGCTCCTGATGCGCCTGGTTCTCAGAATTGAGTCAGCCGGAATGGGGACCATTGATCTTTCGCAGGCAATAACGGCAAGAACTCTTGAAAAAATGGCAGGAGTGCTTGATAAGGCTGCCAGTGCCTCAGCGGCTCTGGAGGCTCGTGCATCATCCCCGTCAGAACGGCCTGTATCGTCCGCTCAGCCTTTCAGCTCTCCATTCACCGGGATCAGCGAACCTTCTCTCCTCAATACCTCCCTTGCCCGGTTATGGCAAAAAGCCGCTGAGCTTTACCGTGAACTTCCTGCCATAGTCTATCGCAATGAAATTTTCACCTATCAGGAACTTGATGGCTGGTCGTCAACTCTTGCCGCTGCACTGTTTGCTTCAGGTGTAAGAGAAGGCTCCACTGTCGCACTGGCTGCGACACGAAGCGCAGCATCAATTGCTGCCATCATTGCCATACTTAAATGCGGCGCCGCCTATCTCCCTCTTGATGACAAGATGCCCCGCATGCTGACCGGGGAGCTGTTGAAACTCTGTGAGGCTCGCTGGATAATTATTGATCAGGAAGAGCCCGAAAGGTATGCAAAGCTCAAGGAGGTTCAGCTCCTCGAACTAAACAAACTGAACGCTGTATCATCCGATTTGATACCGCCGGAAGTTCCTGAACAAGGCGGTCTTAAACCGGCATATGTCATGTTTACCTCTGGTTCTACAGGTGAACCAAAGGGAGTAATTATTCCCCACCGGGCTGTTGCCCGTCTCGCACTCAGCAAAAACGTGATTGCACTGCAACCGGGTGACGGCATGGCACAGACCGCTCCGCTTGCTTTTGACGCATCAACCCTTGAGATCTGGGCCACACTGCTCTCGGGAGCTCGTCTGGTATTCATTGAAGAGAACGTTCTCTTGCAGCCGGAAAGACTGGGGAACTTCCTTGCCGAAAAAGGGGTCACCGCCATGTGGCTTACCGCCTCACTCGTCAACCGGATTGCCGACCTCTCTGCAGAAGCCTTCGCCCCTCTCCGGATTCTGCTGACGGGCGGTGAAGTCTTAAGTCCCCATCATCTTAAAACCGTGATGACGGCCTGCCCTGATCTTCAGATCTTCAACGCTTACGGCCCTACAGAAAACACGACATTCACCACCCTTCATGCCATTACAGCTGCTGATCTTGAAACTGACTCTGTCCCTATTGGCCGTCCCATTGACAACACACAGGTCTATGTGCTTGACGAAGCCCTGAAGCCCGCTGATATTGGCGTTATTGGTGAATTATACGCAGGCGGTGACGGACTCGCAATCGGTTATGCCGGACGAAAGGATCTTACCGATCAGGCATTCCTCACGCTGCCCGACAGGCCCGAAAAGCGAATCTACCGAACCGGTGATCTTGCACGGTGGAGAACGGACGGCATCCTCGAATTTTGCGGTCGGAAAGACGGCCAGATCAAACTGCGCGGACATCGCATTGAAACCAGCGCCATAGAAACGGTGCTTTCCGACTGCCACGGGGTTAAAGAGGCTGTGGTCATGGTTGATGGTGAAGGGGAATCAAGAGAGCTGGTCGCATTTGTCACGGCACTGCACAATGACGAAATGCTCTTGCGACACCACCTTGCCGAACGGCTCCCCATCTACATGATGCCGGCACGCTTTATCTGGCTTGATGAGTTCAAAGTCAACAGCAACGGAAAAAAAGATCGTACCCACCTCAGCGAGATGCTGATCGGAAACCAGGAAGAGATTCCGCTTTCATTCGGCCAGGAACGGCTCTGGATATTGCAGCATCTCACCCCCGACATACCGCTCTATAATGTCCCTCTTGCCTTTGCCATTGAAGGAGAGCTGGATTGTGCGGCAATCAACCGCGCCATTTTCGCTCTCGAAACGCGCCACAAGGCGCTCCGTTCTCTTATTCGACCTGCAGACGATACCAATCCAGACGTTTGCCATCAGCTGCTGCCTCCCGGAGGTCTCGTGCCCCATATCGTTGATCTCAGTTCATCCCGGGATCCGGAAGAGGCCGCAACAAAAGCAATGGCAGCTGAAACAGTTCGTCCGTTTCGTCTGGAATCTGAAATCCCAGCAAGAATCTTTCTCTTCCGACTGAGTGAACTGCAATGGCGGTTTTTCATGGTCATCCACCATATTGCCTGTGATGGATGGAGTTTAGACATTCTTCTGCATGATTTTGCAGCACTCTATGCCATTGAGAGAGGAGCAGCAGACCTCCAGCTTTCACCCGTCAGGTACCGGTTTGCTGATTATGTCGATATCCAGAAAAGCTTTCTGAAAAGCAAAAAGGGTCAACAGCTTCTGGACCGAAGATGCAAACGGTTGACTCCACCTCCGGAACCGCTTGATTTTCCGACCGACCATATTCGACCTCTGAATCGGAGTTATGCCGGCCAGACTCTTCATCTCCCTTTCGAGGCATCACTCAGCCAGAGCATTGACCAACTGGCACAGGATGCCGCCGTCACACCGTTTGTTCTTCTGCTGGCAATCGTGGAACTGCTCCTGTACCGCATTTCCGGTCATGGAAAAAACGGAAATTTTGCTGTAGGCGCTTTGTCGTCCGGCAGAGAGAGCGCTGAGATGAGTGACCTCATCGGGTTTTTTGTCAATACGGTGGTGATTCCCTGCCATATCAAGCCAGAGCAGACCTTTATTGAGCATCTGGCCATCGTCAGTGAAGAATGGCAGGCTGCCGTCTCCGATCAACAGTGCCCATTCGCTCACCTCGTTGAGCGAATGAATGTGCCGAGAAATCTCTCCAGAAATCCGCTCTTTGATGTTCTTGTGGTCTGGCAGGATCTGCTTCCGGCCCCCCCCGACCTGCCGGAACTGAAAACCCGGCCGGTTAAAACCAGCCTGCCATTTGCAAAATTTGACCTCTCTTTCAACTTTGTGAAAAACGAGAAAACCATTGAACTTTTTCTTGAATTTTCCACAGAACTTTTTGAGGAACAGACCATTGGCAAAATGGTTCAGCGGCTCCAATCACTCCTTTCTGCACTTGTTCAAAACCCCCTTGAAACGGTTGAAGAGTTAGATATCTGGATTCCGGGAGAGAAACATCAGGTCATGGAAGAGTTTAATAACACAGCTCTCTCTCTGCCGACTCGCCGTGCCATAACAGAACCTTTTCTGGACGCATCAATTCGTCACGCCGCTCTTCCTGCAGTAATCTCTGAAGATGGGGCCGTACAGAATTACCGCGATTTTGCACGCCGCGCGGGTGCCATTGCCGCATTATTGATAAAAAACGGCGTTCAGCGTGGAGAACATGTTGCCATACTGCTCCCGCGCTCACCGGAGATGCTGGCCGCAATTTTCGGAATACTCATGGCGGGTGCGGTCTATGTCCCTCTTGATCCGACTCACCCTCCGCTGCGTCTGTGCGAAACACTCAAAGATCTTCAGCAGCCCTTCGTCTTGTTTGATCAATCACTGCCGGAACAACTTGCTCTTTGCTGCCGTGGTATCACGCTCCCGGATCCCGATCATGAAGCAGAGCCGGTTTCGCTTGCCTCTCCTGATGATCTGGCCTATATCATCTTTACCTCCGGGTCAACCGGAAAACCCAAAGGGGTAATGATTGAGCATCACGCCGTCCTCAACCGCATCCTCTGGATGCAAGAGATCTTTCCGATCACGCAAGGAGATGTTGTTTTGCAGAAAACGCCATTAACCTTCGACGTCTCGATCTGGGAACTCTTCTGGTGGTCATGGACTGGAGCTGCCGTCGCCATGCTCAAACCGGGTGATGAAAAAAATCCGGAAGCATTGACAGATGCTATCCAGCGGCATCGGGTCACCATCATCCATTTTGTACCATCAATGCTTGCCGTTTTCCTTGACATGATTGAGAGTGGTCGAGTTGACTGCGATCGCATAGCAAGCCTGCGGCTTGTTTTTGTCAGTGGAGAAGCACTTGACGCAACGGTTGCCGAACGCTTCAACAGGCTCATTTTTGATCGTCACGGCACTGAGCTTCATAATCTCTATGGCCCTACGGAAGCGACGGTAGATGTCAGCTGGCAACCCGTTTCCCCATGGCCAATAAAAACAGCCCCATCCATCGGCCGTCCCATAGCCAACACCAAGATGTACATTCTTGATGAACATCACCGGCCACTGCCGGTCGGAATCTCCGGAGAAATTGCAATCAGCGGTGTGCAGGTGGCACGTGGTTATCTGAACCAGCCGGAACTCACCGCTGAACGCTTTATTGCCGACCCCTTCAACCCGAGATTCCGGATGTATGTTACCGGTGACCTTGGCCGATGGACAAATGACGGAAGAATCGAATACCTCGGACGCTCTGACTGGCAGGTAAAAATTCGCGGTCAGCGTATTGAGCCCGGTGAAATCGAACAGACACTTGAGCGTCACTGCCAGGTCATTCGTGCAGCCGTTGTTGCAGTAGAAAACCAGGGGCTCAATGAACTCCATGCATGGATACAAAGCGAAGTGACCCCTGATATAGCAGGTATTCGGAATTTCCTCGGGGAACATCTTCCCGAAAGCATGATCCCTGCACGTTTTTTCCCGATTAAAGAGCTTCCTCAAACAGCGAACGGAAAACTTGACCGGCAGCAGCTTGCAAAACAATCACAGGCAATGCTGGCAGCTTCGTCATACCGCGGCCCGGGGAAAGAGGATCATATACAGGTCGCTTTGACCTCCAGCTTTACGCTTGACGAGGCAACTGAAAGCCTGAAAATCACTCTCTGCTTCAATCCGGCAATGATCTCCCTGTATGATTCGGATGCTCTGGCCAGAAGGTATGCCGCCACACTTCAAGAGATAGTCAATCAAGCTTCAGAGACAGATTCTCCAGAAAAAATCACTTTGACAGCTCAACAGAACCGTTACACATGAAAATCGCAGATTTCATTTTTGATGATCCATCTTCAGCCATTGCCTCGGGAGCTCTTAACGCTGAATCGTCCGAGAATTCAGGCAACATTGCTTTACGTTTTTCAGCAATCGCCGCACGTCATCCCTTGCGCACCGCGGTGGTTGATGAAGAGGGCTCAATGACCTACGCAGAACTGGATAACCTTTCAGACCGGATAGCTAACCTCTTGCGTCATCAACAGCTTCAGCCAGAGAGCCGGGTTGGCGTCATGATTGGACGAAATCGCTTCTATATTGCGGCTCTTTTCGGAGTCATAAAAGCCGGTTGTGTCTATCTCCCGATTGATCCCACACTTCCCCTCGAACGCCGAAGCCGGCATCTTTCAATTGCCCAGGTGAAAGCACTCATTACCTCTGCCGACACAGCTGGCGACATGCAAAGGCTGGAGTGGCTCAATCCCGGTCTGCAATTCACTCTCACACTTGACTGTGACGATGTTGACTCTCTGGTTGAAACACCCGGCGAACTGATGTCCACAGAACTTTGGGATCATATTGCCGGTGAGGCATCGAATGACATTGACGCCGGAGGATGGAAAAGCGCATTTACAGGACTTCCTATAGCTCCATCGGCAATGGAGGCATTCGGTGCAAATGCATGCGATAAAATTGCACCCCATCTCAAGCCGGGAACCCGTGTACTGGAAATCGGCTGTGCATCCGGCTTTACCATGCGCCACACGGCACCGCTTGCAGCCTCTTATCTTGCCACGGACCTCTCACGGCACAATGCCGAACGGGTCGAAGTTATTGCAAGAAATCTTGGTCTGCAACAGGTTACCAGTCGTCAACTGGCTGCTCATGACATTGATATTCTGCCCGCAGGAAGTTTCGATCTCATTGTCATGAACAGCGTCATCGAAAGTTTTCCCGGGTTTGGCTATCTCCGCGATGTGCTCGACAAGTCTGCTAACCTGCTGGCTCCGGGGGGAGTATTGTTCCTCGGCAATCTGTGGGATCTTGAACGCCAGGAGATCTATCTGGCCGACCTCGCCAACTTTGCCGGCGAACACGCTGGCGAGGGTTATGCTACCCGAAGCAATCTGAACGGCAGCTTTTTTGTCCCGTTCGACTTTTTCCGTGACTGGGCAGCCCGGCGTATTGAGCGCCCATCTATTGCGCGCTCACCAATTGATGCTCCCGGCTTTGACCCGGCACCCTACTCCTTTGATGTTATTATCAGTTTTGACAAACGCGGCGAGGGAATCGCTTCAGCTAACCGAAAAACTCCCCTGCATCTTGACCGCAGGGCACTCGTTCCTGAGCACCCCGTTCAACCCCCGGCAGAGATCAGTTCGTCTCACGGCGCATATATCATATTTACAAGCGGTTCAAGCGGACAACCAAAAGGAGTGCTTGTTGAACATGGATCGGTCATCAATCTTATTCATGGGATTGAAAAAGAAATCTATACACCGCTCTCAACCAGGATTGACGCTGAGTTCCTGAACATCAGCTGTTGTTTCTCCTTCTCCTTTGATGGCTCCATTCATCAAATCTTTACCCCCCTGCTCAATGGTCATACCCTTCATCTGCCAGATGAGGAGACCCGGCAGGACCCTGAACGGTTACATGGTTTTTTTGAGTCACACCGGCTGCATGTCGTCGATTCCACACCAAGCCTCTTTGCACTCCTGCTTGATTATTGGAATGAGAAGGGAATCGGCAGTTCAGCAAGCTGTTTCATCCTCGGCGGAGAGACGTTCAGCACAAAACTTCCGGAACATTTTTACGCTCTTCCGGGCACTCTCAACACTGAGATATGGAATGCCTATGGTCCCACAGAGTGCTGTGTCATCGCCTGCCACTACAGGATGACTTCCGCCAACTGGCACAACATTTTACCGCCACCGATCGGCAGACCCATGTCGGGTATTGACATCAAGCTCTGTGATGAGTCCGGCAGGTTGCTGCCAGTCGGGATACCCGGTCAAATCATCATCGGCGGTGCAGGAGTTGCCCGTGAATACATCAGCGAACCTGAACTGACAGCTCGTCACTTCATCACGGATGAAGAGGGTAAACGATGGTACTGTACTGGCGATTACGCTCGCTGGATTGAGCCCGGTCTCCTGCAATTCATGGGTCGGGAGGACCGGCAGGTCAAAGTCCGCGGCTACCGTATTGAACTTGCTGAAATAGAGTCTGCGATGCTGGCCTCTCCCCTTGTTCGTCAGGTCGCTTTGGTTGTCGCAGATCCTCGTCAGGACGGAGACCGGATTCTTGTTGCCTGGGTAGTTGCAAACTCTGGGTTTGACGCTGCAACCTGCCGCGCCGATCTTGATCTGCGTCTCCCGGCATGGATGATTCCAAGCTTGATCGTTGAGATTGATGAACTGCCCATCAACAGCAACGGCAAACTTGATGAGCACCGTCTGCCATCACTACACAACAAAGAGCTGTCGAATCTGAATACCCGGATGCCCGTCACCTTTAGCCGGGATACCGAACGCAAGCTTGCTGATTTGTGGCAGAAACTTCTTGATGTGCCGATTGAATCCGCGGAAGATGATTTTTTTACACTCGGGGGTCACAGTGTTCTTGGGATACGGCTTGTTTCGCTCATTGAAGCTGAGTTCTCGGTAAAACTGCCTCTTGCCGAGCTTTTCACCTCAACAACGATCGCCCGGATGGCCGATCGGATTGAAGCAAAACAGGCTGCATGCAAATGGCATTCAGTTGTTGCAGTAAATCCCTTCGGTGAAAGAACGCCCGTCGTCTGCTTTCATCCGGCAGGAGGCAATGTGCTTTGCTACAAAGCACTTGCCGATGCTCTTGGCCGGGACTGGCCGATGTACATGGTTCAGGCCTCTGGACTTGAAGCCGGGCAATCACTGCAGCCATCAGTGGAACTGATGGTTGCAGGATATCTTCCTGAATTGCAGAAGATAATCCTGAACCGGCCGATTATACTTCTTGGATGGAGCTTTGGCGGTTTGCTGGCCTGGGAGGCCGCAGAGCGATTGCGAAAGTCAGGAACAATAATTGAAAGTGTCATTCTTCTTGACAGTGTAGCCTCGTCCGATCCGATACGAAGCATACTGCAAAAGGATGAGGCTGACTTTATTGCCACAATGTTCGATGAAATGGGACTGGGAAGCGCTGAATATTTACGTACGCTGACTCCTGACGAACGCCTCGACAGAATTATTCAGCATGAAAGCAGCAATGACTATCTGCCCAAAGGTCTTGATCGTCAGCATATGCGTCGTCTGCTTGCTCTTTTCCAGAATAACGGTCTGGCTGCACTCCGTTACCAACCGCGAAAAAGTGAGGAGCGGACACTCCTCATCCGCCCGAAGATTGCATCCAGCCAGGCACCGGGTATTGCAGGTGACGACTATAACGGCTGGGCCCAACTTTGCAGCAGTGGATTGGAATTATGCTGGATCGATGGAACGCACGGCCAGATGTTGATCCATCCTTTTGTTCTGCAGTTGGCAAACCATATTCGCAATTATACAGAGCAGATAAAGGCATGAATATGCTTGATCGCCATACCATCCGGCTATGGACGCATGAGTTTCAGGATGTAACAGCCACTCCTCCAAGCTGGCTTGCACTTCTTGATGAAAAAGAGCTGATGCATTGCAAACAGTTCCGACAGGAAAAAGACCGTATTGCCTATGCTGCGGCACATGCCCTGCTCCGCACGGCACTCAGTCGGGCTCTGGAGATGCCGCCGGTATCCCTGACTATCGATCATGACAGGATGGGAAAACCGTTCATCAATACGCCTGGCTGCATGAATATGGCTATCACACTCTCGCATACTTCAGGCATGGTTGCTGTAGCTCTCAGTCAGGCAGGAAATATCGGTGTCGATGTCGAGGCGATTGATCGCAAAAATATTCCTCATCATGATTTTTCAGCGTATGGCCTGAGTCATGAAGAAATAGCAATGCTTGCATCGCTCTCTCATCATGAACGCTGTGAGGCATTTATCGATTTTTGGACAGCACGCGAAGCAGTTGCAAAGGCTGACGGACGGGGTCTTTCCCTCCCGTTCTCCGACATTCGGATTGATCTCTCAGTGAACGAGGCCACTATTCATGAAAAAGGGCCATCGCCCTCCTCTCACTGGACGCTGTGGCGTGAACAACCCTCCTCTCGTTACCGGCTGGCACTGGCCTGGCCGCAGGGAAAAGGAGCATTCACAAGAATGAACGAACAACTTATTTGAACATGCTCGACGCTTTCATACCATGACTACTGAATCGCACGAATTCTGGCGCACACTTCTTGCCGGGCTTCCCCCGCTAAGGTTCTCTGCAGAGAGTCCAGGCGAGTCAGCAAGCACCTGCACGAACCATCGCATCGTCATTGAGCATCTGCTTGACAGCGTTCAAACCCGTCAGCTCAAGGCATTTGCCGAAACACATGGCATGGCGCTCAGTTCGCTGCTTCTGGCGGTACATATGAAGGTTTTGTCAATGCAGATTAAGGAAGGGCGATTCGTGACCGGTATCAAGATAAATGCTGCCGGGGAGGATAACCCGCTGCCTCTGGTTTTTGATGCGGTGAACCATCCTGACAACTGGAGTGATCTTGCCCGACACATCTCACTGCTTGAGGAGTCCAGTCGTCGACACACCAAGGATATGACGCCTGATGAACTGGAATCTCTTGGTACTCGCTCCCCGCTCTTTGACACCCTTTTTTCTTGTAACCTGAGCCTCCCGGAAATGCCGGCAGAAAACCTTCAGAGTGCTCTTGAAACCCGAATTCATGCCTTATGGCAAGCACTGCTCCCCGGCGCAGAGTTCAGTGTTGATGATGGATTTTTTGATGCTGGGGGAAATTCACTCCTGCTTGTTCGTCTGCATGAAAAGCTT
Source organism: uncultured Chlorobiaceae bacterium (assembly GCA_903942355.1). Classification (GTDB taxonomy): domain Bacteria; phylum Bacteroidota; class Chlorobiia; order Chlorobiales; family Chlorobiaceae; genus Chlorobium. Next base: position 12,016 of record CAJAOR010000022.1, read on the forward strand.
GAAACTCATTGGCCCGGAGTCTTCAGTGTTGCCCGCCTTTTTTCGGTTACGACCATTGCTGCCCAGGCCCGCTGCATTCAGGAAAAAAACGAAAAAAGAGAGCGCAATCACACGCACACAATACCTGATCAGGCAACAAAAACATCCGGCCGTATTGCAATTGTTGGTATTGGCCTTCGTCTTCCCGGATCAGCCACGCTGGAGACATGCTGGCATGATATCGCAAACGGTGTTGATAAAGTCAGTCCGATGTCTGAGGATCGATGCAAGGAGAGCGTCTCCATGCTCAATGCCCTCGGGCGGATGATCCCTGAACAGTTCCATGAAGCCGCCTGGCTTGAGCAGATTTTCAATTTCGATCCTGAACGGTTTCGCCTTTCACCTGCGGATGCCGCCCTGGTTAACCCCGAGCAAAGGCTTTTTCTTGAAACGGCGCTGATAGCCCTTGAAGATGCCGGTTATGGCGGCAAGTCGCTGGACAATAAAAAGATCGGAACCTTTGCCGCAACAAGTCACGGAACCCTCTGGACCGATTATGCCCTGAGGGTACTCCCCGAGCGGGCCGAACAGCTCTTTATCAACAATGTACCCTCCAATGTCGCCACCCGTCTCTCTTTTCTGCACAACTGGAGGGGACCGGCAACCCTTGTCGATACGGCATGTTCATCGGCACTGACCGCCGTACATCTGGCCTGTCAGTCACTTATCAGCGGCGAATGCACTGCAGCACTGGCCGGAGGCGCCAGATTGATGATGATACCGCACTCATCGGCAGCACGTTTCACCATTGAATCCTCAACGGCCCGAACCCATGCGTTTGACGAAAGTGCCGACGGAACCGGATCAGGAGAGGGATCAGTTGTCTTTTTACTGAAAACCCTTGAACAGGCCGAAGCCGATGGCGATCCGGTTCACGCAGTGATTCTGGGTACAGCGATCAACCAGGACGGCGCTTCAACCGGAATGGCGGCTCCCAATCCGGCAGCACAGTCAGAGGTAATTACCGCCGCAGCAGCCAAAGCCGGCGTGCCACTCTCCACCATCTCCTATATCGAGGCACATGGTACCGGCACCCATCTGGGCGACCCCATAGAAATCGAGGGTATTCGTCTTGCATTCAGCCGTGAAACCAGTGAAACCGGTTTTGTCTTTATCGGGTCAGGAAAAGGCAATTATGGCCATCTTGACGCTTGTGCAGGAGCTCTTGGACTGCTTCGTGCGGTTCTCTGCGTAAAAAACGACCAGGCTCCGCCTCAGCCGTTCTTCAGTAAACCGAACCCCCGTATCGACTTTGCCAATTCACCGGTAACCGTTTGCCCTCAACTGCTCTCTCTTCCTGACCGCGGCACACCCCGACGCGCGGGTGTCAGTTCTTTCGGACTGAGCGGAATAAATGTGCACGTAATCATAGAAGCTCCCAAGCCGGCTATCAGTAAACCCCTACCCCTCAATGCAGGATGGACGGTGATCGGCCTCTCTGCGGCAACGCCTGTATTGCTCCATACCTATGCTGCCGCTCTGGCTGAACAGATTCAACAGAACCCTGACTGCCCGCTTGCTGACATTGCCTATACCCTGAATACCGGCCGCGACTCCCTTGCCGAACGGCTTGTATTCTGGTTTCGTGATCGCAAGGAACTGCTTGGCGCACTGGAAACGTTTCTTTGTGGCAAAAAGGGTGAAAGCAGCCTGACCGGCAGACTCGGGCGCCAGCAAAGATCGCTGTCAGCCAGGCAGATCAGTTCTCTCGCGCCAGATGAACCGTCAGCACGCAAGGCGGCACAGGCCTTTCTTGACGGTGGGCAGCTCATCATGCCACCGGAACAGCATACCAAACGCGTTCACCTTGCAACAACTCCCCTGCAGAGAATCACCTGCCGTCCCGCAAAAGATGGCCATGAGCTGCAGCGGGAAATCAGACCGACTGACTACCGGTTGCCAATCGATACACCCGAAGGTCTCCGCTATCGACTGGATGTGCACTCTCCAGACTTCTGGCCGGCTGCCGAACATCTGCTTGCAGGAGTCCCGACCCTTGTCGGCATGGGACTCCTCCCTCTGCTTGCAATTGCCAGAAAAGGTGTTGGCAAGCAGAACGAAACATTCTCTCCGTTTTCCGTCAAAGAGCTCTTCTGGCTTCGTCCCCTGCAAACCCCGCAACTGATGCCCGGCAGTGTCAGTCTGCTGCTCGCTGAACGCGATGCAGGCATCTGCCATGCCACGCTGGGCGGACGAATGCTCGACGGAAGCTGGAAAAATTTTGCCGAAGCCACCCTGAGCGATCTCGGGGCAATACCGTCTGAAATCGTTCTTGATGCGCGGCACCTCATGCAGAGAAAGCATGAACTGTTGCCCTCAGCCGATCGAACAGGGAACCCTGAGGGCGATATACAGGTCAGCGCCCGCTGGAACTGTCTGCGTGCGAAAAATGAGAAGGGAAATGAGGTGTTTGCTCACCTTGAACTTCCCGGCATTGATCAGGACCTGAACCTGCAGAACCTCCATCCCGGACTTCTCGACAGCGCGGTCAGCATCGTACTTGACCGTCCAGGGCTTCTGCCGGCAACTTGCGCCGAGATTCTGCTCTGCCTTCCGCTGCCGGCAAACGTGTTTGTCCGGGCCGTCAGAACCCCGATGCCGGACGGGGGAATCAAGGCTGATGTGCAGCTTTACGACCTTGAAAGCGGGGCACTCTGTATTGCGTTCCGGGAGTTGCGTTTTATATTGCCCGCAAACAGGGCAATTCAGCAGAAGGATGCGGTGAAAGTTCCGGTGCTGCCCTCTTGTCCTCTGTGGATTCCTGATCCCATATCGCCAACCGTGTCAGCCCGCTCCCCCCTTGTTGTCATCGGCGAGGGTGAACTTTACCGGCGCCTGGCTGATCACCCCCTGGCAAAGGCAAGTATCGTCGCATCGTGCGGCTCCTTTGCCCTCACCGATGAGGTCATTACCGCTATTGCAGACGGCACTGCCGGTCGTATCCTGCTGATTCCCTCACCGGGCGAGGATATCGGGATACGCACCGTAACCGTTCTTCGCACCATTACAGCCAACCTGCGTCAACCATTGCAGCTTCTGGCGGCAGGCAAGGGAGCATATTCGCTTGAAGCCGGCCATTCCGCTTCCCTGCCAATGCCTGATACCGCCCTTATGGCTGGACTGGTTATGGTCGCAGCACGTGAAGAGCCGATGCTCTCAACCCGTTATCTTGAGCTTGAAGCAGATTCGCCGATCGAGGCCCTGTTTCAGGAATTCGACGCATTCAATAGCCATCCCGAGTCACCGGTTTTTCTTGATCACTCCGGCATACGCCTGATTCGCACCTTCTTTCCCCTTCCCGCCATCCCGGCATCATCCGCCATGGTCTGGCCGACATCAGGATGCTGCGTTGTCAGTGGCGGTACGGGAGGCCTTGCCCTGCTTCTTGCCGATGAACTCGCTCTCGGAGGTGCCGTATCGCTTGCGTTGCTCTCCCGTCATGCACCAGCACAGGGTGATAACCGTGAATCACGCAGACGTTTCGAGCTTTTCAGGGCACTTGCCGAAAAAGGCATTACTGCTCATCACTGGTGCGTTGACGTCAGTGACCTCCAAAAACTTTCAGAGGTGCTTGACGACGTCCGCAGCACACTTGGACCGGTCAGAGCCGTCGTACACAATGCCGGTCTCGATGACAGCCGTCTGCTGGTTAACGAAACCCCCGAATTGTTTTCACAGTCAACAGCACCCAAGGTTGCCGGAGCACGCAATCTCGATCTTCTGACGCGTAACGATCCGATCCAGGCTTTTGTGCTCTCCGGATCGCTGACTGCAATCGAAAGCCGGGCCGGAACAGGAGCATATGCTGCGGCAAATCTCTTCCTTGACGCCTTTGCCGACTGGCGTCGGCGGGAGGGACGGCCGGCACTCGCCATCGACTGGTGTCAGATCGGAGAAATCGGAATGGCAGCCAGAATCCTCGACGGTAAATTTGAGGAGTACAGTCTTACCCCCGAAGAGGTTGTCCTCCATTGGCGAAGAGCATTGGCGTCAGGGGCGCCTCAGGTTACCCTGCTCTATGACGAAAAAGCTGAAAATAAGAGTGCGTCCATACCGGCACCTTCACAACAATCCAAAACACTTGAAAAGGCGCTGGCAGAGATATGGGCAGAGATACTCGGGTATGACGAAATTGAATGCGATGACGACTTCTATGCTCTCGGAGGAGACTCGATGTCAGGAATCGATATTATTGATCGTATCAGCAAAGATCTCGGACACCCGGTTACCTTCACCGATCTGGTTGAGTCCGGCACCGTCTCAGTACTGGCCGAACGGCTGCGCATCCATTCCCGAGAAGCAAACAGTGCGGCAAACTCCCGAAATATCCCGCTCCCCTCAAGCGCCCCGCCAATGAGTCGCTATCCTCTGAGCTGGGAGCAAATGGCCCTCATTCGAGCCCAGATGGCCGCAGAAAACAGCATTGCCTATAACTTGCCGAACCTGCTCTCGCTGCCGCCAAACTGCAACCTGGATCAGCTTATATCGGCCCTTGACTCCCTCACCGGGCGTCACGAAATCCTCCGTACCCGTTTCCATTTCAATGAGAGCGAGCCGGAAATGGAGATACTTTCCCACGTCCGGATGCAACTGAAACGTACTTGCCCGACCAATGGAATAACAGCAGATTTCTGTCGCAACTGGGTTAAGCCCTTTGACCTTGAAGCAGCTCCCCCGGTACGCTTCGAACTGGTCGAGAAACCTGACGGCACACCGGAAGCCCTCCTTTTCGATATCCATCACAGCCTTGCCGATGGTCTCAGCCTTGAATTGCTCGCCAACGATCTTGGTGCACTCTATGCAGGAAAAAACCTGCCCCCACTCGCCTTGCAACTCAAGGATTACGCATGGTGGAGTCGCAAAGGGGCGGGAATCGAAGCTGTTGAGAGCGCAAAACGCTATTGGCTGGATCGTTTTTCTTTACCCCTGCCGGTGCTTGATCTGCCCTCTGATCGTCCTCGGCCGGCATTTCATACATGGCAGTGCGGCAGCGTTGCCTTCAGCCTGCCACAAAAAAGTGTTGAGGCCTTGCGCCGATATGCTGCATCGCACAGCACAACACCCTTTACCGTCATACTCTCGGCATGGGCAGCGCTGCTTTACCGATATTGCCATAGTGACGAACTGGTCATCTCTGTTCCGGTAGACGCCAGAGAGAGTCTCGGCGCAACAGGAGTACCGGGCATGATGGTATCACTTCTTCCGTTGCGATTCTCCTTCAGCGATAACGAGTCGGTAGAGCGTTTCATCAGAGGCGTCCATACTGATCTTGCCGATGCGATGCGCCATCGTGCATGCCCGCTCGGAATGCTGCTTGAAGCGCTTGCCCCACCGGCAGCGCCTGAGCGAACGCTGCTCTCTGAGGTGACCCTTTCATACATGAACTATGCAGAGAGCAAAGGAGGCTCGCTTGACGATAAAGAGGCATTCCGCCTTACAGGTATCGAACGCATAGACGGAAAGAACGACCTCTCCATCTTTATGCGAGATCTTCCCGACCAGATCAGCGTCGTCTGTGAATACTATTCCGCCATGTATGATCAAGAGCGCATTGAACGCATGGGAGAACACTTCACCGTTCTGCTTGATGCTCTGCTGGAATCACACGCCGACACGAAACTCTCCATGCTTCCCTTGCTCACCGAGCAAGAAGAGATCTGGCTTGAAGAAGCTGGAAACGCCATGGATTCTCAAGTGCAGAGCAGGGGCAATCTCTTTGCCTATTTCGCTGCAACAGCAAAACAACTTGACAACTCCATTGCCGTCAGCGATAACAAGGAGCAACTCAGCTACAGCGATTTGCTGTACCGTGCTGGCGGCATTGCAGAGTACCTCCGCGAGAGCGGTATTGGCGAAGGTGATATTGTCGCCATGCACATCGAACGAAGTTGTACAGCCGTCGCCACAATTCTTGGAATTAATGCCGTCGGAGCCTGCTATCTGCCTCTTGATCCATCGTATCCACCGCTCCGTATTGCATTGATACTTGCTGATGCACAATGCCGGATAGTGATTGCTGACGCAGCCGGTCGCAAGGCATTGGCTGAAGCAGCCTTGATGGAGCAAAATGAAGCAGGAAAAAACGCTGACGGCGATGCCGCCATGCAATATGTTACTATTGATGCAGAAAAGATGGCTCTGCTCTGCAGCCCCCCTCCCGAAACAAACCGTCGGGATGACCTGCTTGCCTATCTTATGTACACCTCCGGCTCCACAGGTATACCTAAAGGGGTAAGGATATTCGAACACTCGATCATCCGCCTCGTCATGTATGATAACTACATAACATTCAAGCCAATCGACCGCATCCTTCAGGTTGCATCTTTTGCATTTGATCTTTCAACCTATGACCTCTGGGGCGGGCTTCTCAACGGAAGCCAGCTCTTCATTGCCAGCCGCAACGAAATTCTTGATCCGGCAGCTCTTGCAGAAAAGCTGAAGCGTCTGAACATCAGCATCATAGCAATGACTACCGGCCTCTTTCACCGGCAGGCAGAACTGTTGCCCGAAAGTTTCTCCACCCTCAGGGCGGTCATCGCCGGCGGAGAAGCCATGAGTGCGGAGCTTATGCGCCGAGTCATGAAAGCCTCTCCTGAAACTGCGTTTTTCAATGGTTACGGCCCAACTGAAAACACAACATTTACAACGGTCCATAAAGTCTGTCATCAGGATCTGAAAAAAGAGAGTTTGCCTATCGGTCGTCCTGTCCCTCAAACCATAGTTCGAGTGATCGACAAGAACGATCAGAAAGTCCCGATAGGTATATGGGGTGAAATCGTAACCGGCGGTGACGGGGTTGCAGATGGCTATTTGAACCGTCCGGAGCTGACGGTTGAAAGATTTTTTCACGGAGCTGACGATATCTATTACTATCGAACCGGAGATCTGGGACGATGGAGACAGGATGGTATTCTTGAATTTGCAGGACGGAAGGATGGTCAAATCAAACTCAGAGGCTTCCGTATCGAGCCAGGTGAAATTGAGGAGGCACTTTTACAACACCCGTCAGTAGCCGGAGCGGCGGTTCTCTTTCGTCAGGAGGCTGGTGAGCTCATTGCCTGTTTACTTGTCAGGGATGAAGTCCTTGAGGCTGCCGAACTTCGTTCCTGGCTTATGCATCGCATTCCATCCTATATGGTGCCTGCACGCTTCATCAGGCTCACTCACCTGCCCGTCAATTCCAATGGCAAACTTGACCGCATCCAGCTCAATCTGGACGCGGATAACGGAGAAATCATATCCGACAGTAATGCCTCGTCTGGAGGATTGCCTTCAGGTGAAACCGAAAAGATGGCCGCTGAGGTTTTTTCCGAAATCTTCCACCGTCCGGTAGAAGATCGCAACATCAGTTTTCTTGACCTTGGCGGTCACAGCCTCATCATCATCAAGGCCATCAACAGTATCGCCCGGCGTTCCGGCATCCGGCTCACCATAAACGACTTTTTTGCCACTCCCACCGTCGCCGGACTTGCCTCATGCATTGAGGCCGGCAAACACCATGATACCGGAGAGTTCAGGATTCCTCGCGCCCCGGATACGGCATTCCCCTTTGCCAGCCATGCCGAAGAGCGGCTTTATCTGGTAAACACTCTTGATGCCACTGCCGCCGCCTACAATATGACCTTCTTTTTCCGTGCGGGCAGAGAGTTTGAACCGGAAGCGCTGCGGCAGGCTCTTCTTTCTCTTGTTGATCGTCACGAATCCCTGCGTACCGGGTTTGAAGAGTGCAACGGCGAAATAATCCGGCGAATTGAAAAGACCGAATCCATTACCCTATCATGGCAGGAAAATGACCTCAGCATGCTTTCCGACCCCTCTGCCGAAGCGTTGAGACTGACCAGAACAGAGGTCTCCCATCCTTTCAACCTTTCGAGACCGCCGCTTCTCAGGGTAAGAATTATCCGTACAGGAGAGGAGCAGACACTCATACTCATCCTGACCCACCATATCGTTCATGACGGGTGGTCATCGCGCATATTTTTACGGGAACTGGAACTTTCCTACAAGGCAGCATTGCAGGCAAAGAAAGCACCGTTACCGCCGCTGCCGATAACGGTTTGCGACTATGCGGTCTGGCAACGGACCCGTGACTGGTCGGATACCGCAATCTGGTGGAAAAACACCCTTAAGGGCGCTCCTGAACGGATCGAACTCCCCTGCGATCGTCCCCTGCCTGAAATACCCTCAAACAAGGGCGCCACTCTGAAAAAAGAGCTGCCGCTGGAGATCGCCAAGGCGCTTCAGCAGATTGCTCTGCATAACGGCGTGAGCATGGCTGCGCTGGGGCTGACCCTGTTTTCCTCCCTTCTCTTTCGCCTGACCCGCCAGAGCGACCTGGTCATCGGCATGGGTGTTGCAGGACGCGACCACGCTGAACTGGAAGGTCTGATCGGTTTTTTTGTCAATGTTTTGCCCATCCGTGTCAAACTGGATCAGGAGAGTGAGTTTGACAGCCTTCTGGCCCTTGTTCACAAGACACTTATGGAAGCCCTCGAGCATCGTGATTATCCCTTCGACTGCCTGATTCGAGATCTGGCGCCAAAACGTGCCGGAAACCGGCAGCCTCTTATCAACGTGGTCTTTGAGTACCAGCGGTTTGAGCCGGTCAACACGGAACTCATTTTCCCTCCGGCTCCAAATATCAGCGCATCGTTTGCCCGCTCACTGGATGACGTGATTTATACAAAAACCGCAAAGCATGACCTGCTGCTCTTTTATGTTGAACAGGAAGAACATACCGAACTGATCATCGAATACGATACCGATATTCTCGATACGCTGACCATTGAACGATGGCTCTCCTATTTCATGCAATTAGCCCGCCATCTCTGCATCGAAAATTCAGCAGCGGCTGGTTCCGGAAGCGAAAAGCCATGAATAATCCGCTTGCCCCACTTGACCGGATACCTCAGCTTTATCCGCTATCCTCGGTTCAGCGTGAAATCTGGTTCGACCACTTCCTGTTTCCGGATACGCCGCTTTATAACGTTGGATGCCACTGCCAGATCTATGGAGAGCTCGACCTGCAACTTTTCAGGCAGGCAATCACGCTGCTCATAAAGGAAAACGACGCACTGCGCATGGTGTTGACCGAGCGGAACAACACTCCATTCCAGTCATTTCCCGACATGGAGGATGTCAACATCACTCTTGTTGACTGTTCCATTGAACGCGAAACGCAACAATACGCTCTCCGGCACATTTGGAACATCCACAACCAACCGTTCCGGATTTTAGAAGAGCCCCTTTTCCGCCAGACCCTTTATAAAATTTCGGAACTCCGCTATGTCTGGTCGTACGTCTATCACCATATCGCAATTGATGGCCGGGCAATAAATCTTGTTGCCCATCGCGTTGCAGCACACTACAACGCCCTCTTAAACGGCTGCCCGCTCCCCTTCAGGCCGGAGATTTCATACCGAAACTTCCTACGTCACGATGCCTCGCTCCCTGACCCGGACAGGCTTGAAGCTCACCGGCAATACTGGCAAAACAAATTCACCCCGCTGCCCTCTCCCCTCTTTTCTGCTCGAAGCGGATACAGCGGAAGCACGGAAGTAGTTCCTGGAGGAGTTCTCATCGGACATCTTCCCCGCAAGCAATATGAACGACTTGGCAGGCTAGCCCAATTGCATTCGGTATCCCTCGTCCACGTCATGATTGGAATTCTCTATGTCTACTTCACCAGGGCCCAGGAACAGGAGGAGTGTGTCATCGGATTGCCGGTACTGAACAGAAACACGCCAGCATTCAAAAAAACCATAGGCCTGTTTGTCAGTATTATTCCTGAACGATTCAGTTATGGCAATGAGATCAGCTTTATCGAGCTGATCAAGGCTGTCTCAGGAACCGTGCGGCAGAGCTATCGCCATCAACGCCTCCCGGTAAGCGAGATCAATCGGCTCTCAGGAGTGTTACAGAAAGGCAGAAAAAGATTGTTCGACCTCGGCTTCTCCCTGGAAAAAGAGGATTACTCGTTCAGTTTCGGATCCGCTTCCGTGGGTGAAACCATCTTGCATATTCATGATTTTGAACAGATTCCACTCCTCATATTTATGCTGGATTGCTCTGAAAACGAAGAGATCCAGTTTGATTTCGCCTACAACCGGGCCTATTTTGATGCGCATGAAATTGAGTGCATACAGGCTCGACTGCTGCAGTTGATTGAAGCGGTACTTGCCAATCCGGCACAGCGGATCAGCAATCTTGATATGCTCCCGCCAGCTGAAAAAGAACAGTTGCTCATCAACTGGAACGCAACAGATGCGCCTCTGCCGGAAAAATCGCTCCATCAACTCTTCGAATCTCATGCCGCCAAAAGAGCTGAGGCTACGGCCATGGTTTTTCAGACCGTGAGGATATGTTACGCTGATCTCAATGCAAGGGCCAATCAACTGGCACACGCCATGATTGCACTCCGCACAGAGAATGATGCCCCGATCGCCATTTCGCTGGATCGCTCTCCGGAGATGATTGTCGCTATGATAGCCGTACTCAAGGCCGGTGGATGCTTTCTGCCCCTTGATCCCTCCTATCCTGCCGAACGTCTCGCCTTCATGCTTGAAGATTCCGGAGCTGAGCTGCTCATCACCCGACAATCGCTGCTCAAACAATTGCCGCTTACTGCAGCCCGTACCCTTTGCATTGATTCCGATCAGACCTATATCGCATCACAAGCAAAACATAATCCCGATCTTGCTGTCAGCCAGCAGCAGCTCGCCTACATCATCTACACCTCAGGCTCCACCGGTGTTCCAAAAGGGGTGGCAATAGCACACTACGGGTTGAGCAATATGGCAATGGCCCAAATCGCCGCCTTCGGCCTGACCTCAAAAAGCAAGGTGCTCCAGTTTGCCTCCTTCAGCTTCGACGCATCAGTTTCAGAGATAGCAATGGCCCTTTGTTCCGGGGCCGAACTGCATCTGCCGGATGAAGAACAACGCTTTCCGGGACCATCGTTGCTGCACTATCTTGATCAGGCGGCCATCACCCATCTGACCCTGCCGCCGACAGCTCTTGCCCTCCTGCCCCGAGAACCTTTGCCAGCCCTGGAGGTGCTTGTTGTAGCAGGCGAACCATGTCCCCCGGCTCTAGCCTCGTTCTGGTCGAAAGGACGACGATTCTTCAACGCTTATGGTCCGACAGAAACAACGGTCTGCGCCACTATTGCTGAGTGCAGCCACGCCGACATCCTGACTGACGTGCCTCTTCCTGTCGGCAGACCCATAGCAAACACAAAGCTTTACGTCCTTGACCGCAATCTGCAGCCGACTCCGACAGGTATAGCCGGAGAACTGCATATCAGCGGCATCGGTCTGGCAAGAGGATATCTGAACCGTCCGGAACTCACGGCGGAAAAGTTCATTCCCGATCCGTTCTCCATTAAGCCTGGTGCTCGACTCTACAAAAGCGGCGACCTCGTGCGCTATCGGGCGGACGGCAACCTTGAGTTTCTAGGCCGTATCGATCATCAGGTCAAGATCCGCGGATTTCGCATTGAACCCGGTGAAATAGAAGCGGCACTCACCGCCCATCCATCCATCCACTCAGCCGTAGTCATTGCCCGCAAAGATGCCTCCAGTCAGCAACACCTTATAGCCTACCTTGTAACAGGCGGCTTGCGGCCCACGATCGCAGAGATCCGGAGCATACTCCAAGGCACTCTTCCCGATTACATGCTGCCCTCAGCTTTTGTTTTTCTGGAATCAATGCCGCTGACAGCCAACGGCAAAATCGACAGGAAATCGCTTCCCGAACCGGACAGCATGCCGGCACATCATCCCGCAGCATCCCCGCAAAACCATATTGAAGAACTTCTCGTCGACCTTTGGGCCAAGGCGCTACATCAGAAAAGCTGCGGCATCCATGACAACTTTTTCGAGCTGGGCGGAGAGTCACTCTCTGCCGCCAGATTCACAGCCATGCTCCGGGATGCGGCAGGCATCAGTATTCCTGTCCGCTGGATTTTTGAAGCTCCCACACCCTTTGAACTTGCAGCACGAATCAGTTCATCCGGCCATTGTACCGAACCGCTTCCTCCAATTCCTGTCAACAGCATTCTTCCCGGTACGAGCAGAATAACACCCGATCTTCTGCCCCTGATTCACCTTTCGCAGGCAGATATCGATCACATCCTGACAACGGTTGAAGGCGGAGCCGGCAACCTTCAGGATATCTATCCCCTGACACCGCTCCAGGAAGGCATGTACTTTCATACCAGGCTGCAAAAAAACGGGGACTCCTACATGAGTCGTCATCTCTTTGCAGTTGACTCCCTTGCTCATGCCGATATATTTACTGCTGCCCTGCACTCTGTTATTGAGCGCCATGACATGCTCCGGACATCATTTGTATGGGGCCCGTTGCCGGAACCGGTTCAGGTTGTCTGGCGTCATGCACCGCTGATGGTTGAACAGCTTGATTTCCATGAACATAATGGATTGATTGCCGATCAGCTGATGAACTTTTTTCCGCTCCATAACCGCCTTGATCTGGCACGTCCGCCCTTGCTTCGGATAGCACTTGCACAGGATGGTGAGCGCTGGCTGATGCTTCTTGTCTCTCACCATCTGATAATGGATTACACGACGCTGATCGTGATGCTTGATGAGATAACTGCTCATATTGAAGGCACATTCAATCGCCTTCCGGCACCAGTACCCTTCCGCAATTTCATTGCCCGACAACACAAGAGAAATACATCGGGGAGTTCTGAACCGTTTTTCCGGGAAATGCTGGGTGATATTAAAAACCCTACCGCTCCATTCGGACTGCTTGATGTAAACGGTGACGGTTCAACAATCGTGGAGTCGCACAAGGTGCTGTCAAATGAT
>CAJAOR010000023.1 GCA_903942355.1 uncultured Chlorobiaceae bacterium
CTCTCTTGTTGCCTCAAACCTTCCCGTAGCAACCAATGATTTTGACAACTGCTGGAACTCATCCCAGCCATCAACCTCAACGCCGATATCAAGGTCACGGGTGGCCCGATCTGTCTTGATGGTATGGCAATGGTTCAACACGATATCGCGAGCCGTCGCACCAACCACAAAGAAGAGAATACCAAGAGCTGAAGCCTCCTGATGAATCACCTTCAGAATATCCAAAATTACGAGATCAATCTTCTCTGATAAGTTGAACGATATGTTCGTCATATAGTATCCGTGCTGTTTCAATATTTCGCTGATTTCCGGTGGCCATCAGGTCTGCATAAACCAGTATCGGGTGAACCGTATCCCCATGCGGAACAATCGTATCCGGTTGCCAGAAACGCTGGAGTAGCTCTACATCTCCTTCAGGATCTTTCTTGAGCCTGTGCTGGATAAGTACTGCTTCCGGATTGTCCTTATCAACATAGACGGTTATTGTCTGAGGCTTCAGATAGTCGGTCAGCTTTCCTGCTGCGACCTCACCACCCCACTGTGCCTTTTCCGGTTTCAGGACAGCCTTCTGCCACCAGCCATCCGCGCCTCGATAACGCCCAATCAGCAATTTGGGGCGCAACTGCTCGGCATAGCCAGTTATCCAGCGTTCGAGCAGTTTTTCTTTCTCTATCAAACGAATATGACGAGCACGACCTTTGCCGGTCTCCACTAGGTAGCCAAGTTCGTTTAGCTCATTCAGCACCCAGTTCACCATGCCCAATGCGACATCTGTTTTGGCTGCAATGACACGATAGGTTTCATTCTCCAGACCTGGATTGCAGAGCAGGGCATAGAGAACCCGTAGCCCGGTTTGCTTAAAGGCACGGCCAACAGCAGGCGCTTTTACCACTCCCTGAAGCTTGTTGCCTTTAATGAATAGATACAATGGCGGCTGTTTGATGAAGCAGTTACCGGCTGTGTCCATAAACTGGGTATCATCATCACGCAGCCTGTCAGCCAAATCTGCCGTTACCTGCGGGATTATCATCACAAAGCAGTTCAGGTTTTGCAGACGTCGGTATAACGTAAGGGCAGCATTAACAGCCATAGCTCCGCCCTCGATAACCAGTAGTTCTAGCTTGACTGTTGCTTCCGGTGTTTTCAGGAGCAAGAACTGCTTGTCTGGTGCTTCATTGGTAATATCGGGTACCAGTCCGGTCTGGCACGTGAAAGCACCGAGAGCAGTTTTTAGAATATGTTTTTGGTTCTTAGTAGTCGGCATATAGCTCACTTGATATCACCGTTCATTTTTTGTGAACATACCATTTATGTGAACAAACTGCAAGACGTTTACCATGTCGAATTTTGTATGGGCTTTCACCCAGTGAGTATTCTCCTGAAACATGCCAGTCGATGACAGATAACAGTAAAAACAGTCAATTATGTGCCAACACCGGTGAAGGCTTGACCCACCCATCAGCGTTATTCTGACCCACCCAACCGTTTTTATCCTCAGTTCTTTATCCCTTTTATTGACCCACCATTTGTTTCACCCCATCTAAAGATGTATCAATCTTTCTCCTGAATCAATCATGGGGGATAAAATGATGGGACAAAAACGTCGTGGACTGAAGCGACCCTGCCGTATTTGCAAGAAGTGGTTTATCCCTGACCCTCGACTCGGTGGGCGTCAGAAGACGTGTGGTTCTCCCGAATGCCAGCGGAAGTGGCATATTCGGAAGTGTGCCGAGTGGAATATGAAGAACCGGCACTGTTCCCGGGAAAGCTACCTTCGAGGCCGCCTGGAGTCGTTGTCTTCTGTTCCAAAATCGCCAGCAACACCTCCCCCAATTCCACCGTCACCACCACTAAAACCTTCCCCAAAACGGGTAACTCCGCTCGACTACCCCCCGAAAGTGGTTCAAGAGGTGATTGGCACTCAACAGCTCGTAATTATAGAGTATATCGTCCGACTACTCATAAAACGTGTTCAAGAGGTGATCAAGCCGCAACTAGCTGGAATTAAGAGTGAATATCGACAACTACTCCCCGAACGGATTTCAAGAGGCGATAGCCTTGGGGGAGCCGATAAGATATGCTTTTACCCGGACGCATAAATCACCGCATAAGGGGAGCCGAAGTATGGCCGCAGCCGACCACATAGCTATTGCTCAAGAGACGATGACTCTGTCGATTACGAGGATTGGTGAGCGCTTTGCCCAGCTACGGATTGCCGATCCGGCAGCAGAGCAAGCCATGCTTCGTTCTATGCTGAAGTATGGGCAGCAAACACCCGTGGTCGTGTGTCGTATTGCTGATGGTGACCCGGAACTACTTGATGGTTTTAAACGACTCAGAGCCAGTCGGCAGTTGGGAATAAAGGAATTACAGGTTCGGACGCTCGATGTAGGGCTGCGGGCTTGCAAGGCAGCAATGCTGCTGCTTAACAGGGTTGGTCGCCCCATAACCGGTATAGAGGAGGCGTTGGTGGTGCATTCACTTTGCCATGAGGACGGCCTGAACCAGGTTGAGATTGCCACTCTGTTGAACTGTCACAAGAGCTGGGTTTGTCGGCGACTGTCACTGATCGAACGGCTCTGTGATGAAGCCCAGGAGAGCATCAGGCTCGGGCTTTTGCCTGCCAGTCTTGGTGCAGAGTTGGCACGGTTGCAGCGCTGCAACCAGGAGCTGTTGCTGAAGGTCATCCACGAACAACGCCTTACCTGGCGTGAAAGCAGGCAGGTCGTAGCTGCTCTCCTCGCCAGGCCGAAAAAAGAGCACGAAGGCATCTTCAAGAACCCGCGGGAGACGGCAATTTCGCCCGTAAGTAGTATCAAAGTTTCCCTGCCCAATGAAAAGGGTTTGAGCTCTCAGGTCAAACAGATGCGCCACCACCTTTTCGGTCTGGAAAAGATCTGTATCGAGGTGAAGCTTCTCTTCGATACAGACTTTATATTCTTTGAACCACATGAGGACAAGATGTTGCGGCAGGACGCCGCTCGGGCATTGCCTCGTCTCACTTCCGTGTACGCAATGCTGCATGACCTGGCCCGCAACATCAAACCCAGAGAGGAGGGTGTACAATAATGGCAATCTTTATACAAAACAGAGAGGACCTTGAACAACAGCTTGTGCTTATGAGAACGCAGAAGGGGTGGTCGATTCGGGCACTTACCCGTCACTTCGCCATCAGCCGTAATACAGTACGCAGTATCCTCAGGAAACATGATGCCCTCAGGGATGAGGGGCATGATATTCTCCTGGCAAAGAAACCGCCCCGTCGGATCCGTACGTCAAAAAAACTTGGCCCATTTGAAGACACACTTACGAAGCTTCTGGAAAAATATCCAAAGATTACCGGACAGCGGCTCTATGAGGAATTGACCGCAGTCGGCTATGACGGTGGCATCACGATCCTGCGGGATCGTTTACAAATACTCCGTTCCCGCCCCAAGCAGACGCCAATCGTTCGGTTTGAGACCGAGCCGGGTATTCAGGGTCAGATGGATTGGAGCCCGTATCGGATTAAATTCCTTAAAACCGGCCCTGCAGACATACAATGTTTTTCCTACGTTCTTGGGTTTTCCCGGCGGCATTTTATCGACTTCTCTCCGCGCCGGGATTTCTTTACTCTCATTCGCCGTCACCATGACGCATTTGCCCACTTCGGTGGTGTGCCGGCTCAATGCTTGTATGACAGCGAAAAAACCGTGGTCTTGCGTTGGGAAGCGGGGAGACCAGTTATCAATCCGGCTTTCGCCGCATTCATTACTCACTATCGCTGTAAACCAGTAATTTGTCAGCGAGCACGGCCAGAAACAAAAGGAAAGGTTGAGAGGCCGTTTCAATATGTGGAGAACAACCTCCTCTGTGGTCGTGAATTCCAGGATCTTGAGGATCTTCGCGCCTGTGCTCGCTGGTGGTTGGCGGAAAAAAATGACATGCACCGTCACAACACCACCAACCGCCTGCCGTTGGAGCTGTTTCTTGAACAGGAACAGGCTGCTCTGCAACCATTGCCACTCCATCTGTATGACTGTGCCGAGGTAGCCCTCAGGGTCTGTAGCCTTGATGGTTATATTGACTTCGAGACCAATCGCTACCCCATACCCTATGAACACATAACCGATATTGTGACGATGAAGGCCACGGAACATGAGGTGCTGATCTATTCACCGGAGCTTTCCCTTATCATCCGCCACGAGCGGGCACCTGCAGGAGCAAAGATCACTCTGGACGGCACAGAAGTTCACCGGACAAAAACACTGCGATATGGCTTGGAATCGGTCCATGTACAGTTTCTGGAATTGGGTGTATATGCAGAGGATTTCTTGAGGGGACTGAAGATTACCTATCCCAAGAACGCCGGCTTTCACGCCCGCTATATTCTGCACTTGAAGGAGCGTTATCACTGCGAGGACATCAATAATGCATTGTCCCATGCCTGTCACTATCACGCCTATGACTGTAAGGCTGTTGAGAGGATTCTGACAGCAAAAGCGCTCCCCAGAACACTGGAGGTGATACGCAACGAGCGCGCTGAAAACGAATTGAGGAGAGTGTTGCCTCAGGTAAAACAGCGGTCATTGGAAGAGTATTCCGTCCTCTTGGCACCCCACTCTACCGGAGAAAAACCGTGAAAACTACCGACAGTACCGCCCGAATCAAAGGGTATCTCCAGGCACTCAAGCTCAACCGGATTGCCGGTGCCTTGGATGAAGAATTAGCCATGGCGGCCAGAGACGCAACCACCTGCACCGATCTATTGGAAAGATTGCTTGCTATGGAAGCCAACTCACTGACCGAGCGTCAGATTGAACGACGCATTAAAGAATCAAAGCTGCCGGAACGCAGACTTCTTACCGACTTCGATTTCGTCTTCCAGACAGGTGTTGATAAACGACAAATCATGGAGCTTGCAACTCTCTCATTCGCCGGTCGAGGGCAGGGAGTTATCTTCGCCGGCAACTCCGGAACAGGGAAGTCACATATTGCAAAAGCACTGCTACTTATAGGTTGCCAGAAAAACTTCCGCTGTCGCTATGTCACAGCTTCCAGTATGTTGCGTGAATTGATGTCAGGTTTGGCCGACAACACTCTCGAACAAAGGCTCAGGCACTTTCTCGCTCCGGATATTCTACTCATCGACGAGCTCGGCTTCGATCGATTGGAACAGCATGACGTCAGGAACGCCTGCCTGTTTCACAAGGTAATTGATGGGCGGTACTGCAAGGGTTCAACCATCATTACAACAAATGTTGACTTTAAGGAGCTTGGCGATTATCTCGGAGACCCGGTTATTACGACGGCTACTGTTGACCGCATGATCCATCACTCTGTAATTATATCCATCGAAGGCCCATCCTGGCGGCTTTATGAATCCAAAATATTGAATACAGGGACTTAAGCATCTCTAACGCCCCTAAACGCAATCAAAAAAGTAGCGGCAAACCTCCACAAGGAGTTTGCCGCTGCTTTTTTTTGCCTCCTCTATCGGTAGCAGAGCGTGTCACGCAAAACATTCACGGAGATGAATTGGCAGTCAACTGAGCTTAAAACCCAAACAATGAGATCTCTACTAAACCCCAAAAACACGTTCGTACAGCAAACAGCAGAACATTTGCCGGGGAATGCTCGTTTAAAAACATGATTCTGCAACTTTAGGTGGGTCAAGCTAAAACCCAAAAACGGGTCAACCTGTTACCGGTGATGGCACTGAGTACGCAAAAACCAGAGATCTGTATTATGCCGGAATGGTCAGTTTTGACGCCATTTTGGGAAGGATCCAGGAAAACATAGATAGGCTGTGAGAATACCAAACCTGATGGAATCGAATATGAAGGGTATATTGTGTCAACTTCATTTTGTTTCTGAATTCTGTCCAGACACAACGTACGTTCCGGGACAACCTTTGTCGGATATCGCAAGCAATTTATACTCCGCACCCAGCCTCCAGCCGCACCAGCATCAGTCCAAAGTTGTGACTAACTTTGAGATTCCTGATAGCGTCTTCCATACTTAACCCGTATCCCATCACGGTGCGGTTCTCAATCTTTTCGGCGCGGTAGCAGAGCTCCTCATCATCCCAGATGACGTTGGCTTCCAATTTGTTCGATGGACATTGTGGCGGATGAACATAGTCTGGGTATTCCTTGAGCTTGAGCATCTTCACATAGCAGCCTGGAAAGTCCCTCCTCACGGCATCCAGCACCGGGCCATCAGTGTTTTCTCTGATGGCATGTCCCGCGTCCCAAATGTCGAACTCCCAGCCGGCGCACCATTTGGCAAAGGAGAGTGATCGTCTGGAAAGGTAGGAAGCCAGAACTTGAGGTACGGAATCCTTTGCCGGTCGGCCACGTTTCCCCTGATTGATTATCCGATGTTTTACGAGAACAGCGTGGGCGTAATCAGCTTTTTTGGAACCGATGATTCTGGCGATTTCGACAACGGAGAATCCTTTTCGGTAAGCTGTGCAAATATGACCCTCGACCTGATCGAATAGTTGTTGATGTCCGGACAAGACATGGAAGCGATAAGCAATGATGGCATTCTTTGACGGCATGGTGCGAACCTTCCTAAAGTCTGTTATAGATCACATTTATTTCATAAATGTATATAGAGAAATTCCCGGCCGATTCGCTTCAGAATTGGTCCCTTTTCGGATGCTTTTCCGGGTATATTTTGGCTGGCCTTTTTGGGGACCAATATGGAGCCATCATTTTTTTTTCGAGACAGCTACCATTCATCTTTCTATTTCTTCCGATACTACTTCAGAATTTTTTCCATAACATCACCGCAAGAGTCGTTTGCCAGATTGGAGGTAGGTGATGGAAAATCGCTCCGTGCCTTGGGAACTGAATCACGGGGTTGTTCAATTTGATTAGCTTTGTGTGCTATTTGCAAAGATGACGCATTGTCTCGGCACATGAGGTCGATCACCTGCACTCCCATCTCCGATGCGAGGAAATATTTGAGCGCCTCATGGGTGAATGCTGCCTGCTTCCTGCTTTTCCGTAATCGTTCGAAAACCTCTACAATGGCCGGATCGTATGTGTT
This sequence comes from uncultured Chlorobiaceae bacterium, assembly GCA_903942355.1. Lineage (GTDB taxonomy): Bacteria > Bacteroidota > Chlorobiia > Chlorobiales > Chlorobiaceae > Chlorobium. The sequence goes on from CAJAOR010000023.1 coordinate 7,039, forward strand.
GAGCTTGATTGTGTACTGGGGCATATCAAGCTCACTTTCCGTCGGCAAGTGACAGAAAACCCCTGGCATTGGCAAACTCGGGTTCGGGCAGGATAATTACTTCGATGTTTTTGGCCGGGAATCCATTCTTGAGCAGAGCGGCGCCACCGCCGAACAGCAACACTCGATCAAAATCAGCATGCATCCCCACGTGTGCCTGCAATTCCCCCTGAATATCCCGGATGATATGCTCGATATACGCGACGCCGGCTTCGTGGATCTCTTTGGTTACATCATGCCGCTCAAAGCCATACTGGAGATAGCCCTTTTCGATCAGGAAGGCAATTTCGACAGGAGTGAAGGTGCCTGATGGAGCAAGGCTTTTGATGCGTGGCAGCAGAAAACTCGTTGCCATCTGATAAACCCCGCGTTTGTTAAGGGTCTTGCCGTAGATGATCTGTTTCTTTTGGGGAGAGAACAACGTGAAGATGATAGTGTTGAATCCGATATCGATGCCGAGCACGTTTCCCGTTGGACGTTCAGGCAACGAGTCAAGGTAGTCCCTGAGTCCGCCGAGGCCTTGTGGGAATATGGCAACTTCCTTGATCGCGCCACCGGTCAACGACTTTGCCAGCGACGGTACCGCCCCGCCAGGTCTGTGCTGCTCTTGCCAAAATGAATATGGCAGTCCAACGGCAAGGAGTAAGTCTCCTGCGGTCACCGCTACCTTTTGGCAATGTTCGACGAAAACCGGGTAGTACCTGACCAGTTCTTCCATTGTTTTCAGGTAGGAAGAACCGGATGACAACAGCGCTTCTTCCCCTATCAGCAAATTCTCCCCGTTGTAGCTGAAGGCGGAAACTATCCTTCCATTTCGCTCGCCGTAGATCCACTTCGCCGATGAAAAGCCGAGATCACAAACCAGCACATCCATGAAAATCTCCTTTTTGGTGCAGAATATGGGAGATTCAATCCCCCTGCATAAAGAATCACGAAGGGGGGAAGGTAGACGGGCAACAAAAATGGTGCCGTTTTTGGTGATCAGGCTGCAACATACCGATTATGGAGACGATTATGGACTGGAAACCGTACCCAATATTGGATACTTAAATCCCGGATACCAAAATGGAACCATTTATGGCGCCATAAACGTGCTATCGAAGTCGGCTTGGATCGATAGTCCCCTTCATGACAAGTGCTTTGAGCCTTCTGTTTGCCCTGCCGAGAGTGTCACGGATGTTTGCGACTGAACATCCAAAACGCTCGGCAATTTCGTAATTTGAAAGCTTGCCTTCATCCGCAATACCCAAGGCCAGGTTGAGGATTTGCTGTTCCTTCTCCGTAAGAAGATGAGAGACCGCGTTATAGATTGACTCCACGTTGGGCGCTTTTCTCTTTTTCCGTGCTCGTCGCTTCATGGAGATAGAATCAAGATCAACCGAACAGAGATGTGAAGGTATCGAATTCGAACCATTCGAGCGGTCGTTGGGATTCGGAGTAATCAGGCTTATCTGCCTGCGGAAGATTTTCCAGAAGGCCGCTTCAAAGGAGATATCCTTTGTTTTGACGCGCAGGGTGGCAATCATTGCTGCCTCGAAAGCCTCCTGCATGTAGTCGCACTCTTCGTATGGGGAAAAATTGCGGTACTTGACAATGTTCCCCTTGATGACCGCTTCATTGTTTCTGACCCACTCAACCGCCGCAAAATGATCCATATACTCTCCTTTTAAATAAAAAAAACCGGCCTCGGAGACGTACTCCGATGACCGGCTTTGCCATGGCTCCAGGTGCGGAGCCTGGCCGTGCCAGGACGAAATTGATTGTTGAGGTTCAGTGGACTAAAGCCGGGTGATGAACTGCCTTCTGTCCGGTTTTAGACGCACTGGTCCCTCCTGCATATTGATGCAGTTAAGCCCGAGTTTTTGTTCTACGAGGGGGAGTTACTTCAGCTTCACACCAAGGTATGAAGCAATGCGGATAATGTCCTCTGGTGAAGCACTCTTTCTAAGATGGTCTTCAACCCTTCTCCGGATTCTTATGGTGTCCCACTCGGGACGAATCTGGATTCCGCAAATTTCGATCGAACCATTTTCAACTATTGAAACAGCCCGATCCCTGCTCGCCTGCTCTATGTCGTCGCTGTTAGGAATTCCGCTGACAAGAGAATACGTGCCTTCTGTACATGTGATTGTCTGTCTTGTTCGCCGTAGATACGAAATGACGGTTTTCATTGCTTCATTCGGGAATGAGAACTTCATCTTTCTTCCTGCCGATCAATCAAACGCTCCTCCTTTATTGGTTAAAAAAGGTTAGAATATGGTTAGAGGGTTGTGTGAAACTCTGTAACATCACAAAACCATTTACGTTTTAAGAATGTGCCGGTCGGTCAAAGGTCAATGTTCCGGTCGGTCAAAGGTCAATAAATCAGTCGGTCAAAAGTCAATAGCAGTAGGTCAAAGGTCAATATCGGGTCGGTCATAGGTCAATAGCCGGTCGGTCAAAGGTCAATACCTCCTTTTGACCACCACCAGATCCTCCTTGAACTCCCATGTTTCCAGGAAACCGATAGTGCCGAGCAGGTCGAGAGCCTTCTTCAACTCGACTTTGAAATGCTTAGTGGTCATTTCCGAACCGCATAGCTTCACCAGTGTGGCAAGCTTCACCGGGTACGGTTGGCGGTGGCTGGCCCAGTAGCCAAAGAGTTTCGAGGCAATGCCATCGGGCAGTGATTTTCTGAGTTCCCAGTTCATTCTCGTAAGGAACTCCTCATCGAACAGAAGCCGCATCTCCTCGCCGACCCATACCTGCCACCGTGACAGATTCTCGTTCTGCTCGTTTTTGGATCTGAACTTGTGAATCAGCGAGACGCTGATGAAGCAATCCAGACGCTTAGACTGGATCCGTATCGCCGTCGCCTGCATGCGGCTGAAACAGATACGGAGTCTCTCGTAGTTTTGTCCTTTCATCGGCCATCCCAGCGACTTGATAAAGGAGTAGGGGGTGAACTCGACACACTCGCCGAGTGGGAGCTTCTTTATCAGATGTATGAGGTGCAGCCAGACCAACTCATCATCCTGACGCAACTCTTCTCCGCGATAGATGACCTGTCCGTCGCCGATCAAGGCTATTTCAATATCTTTCATGAACATCCGCGGTTGCTTACGGTTACGGCAATTGAAAAGGGCTGATCTCAGAATTTCATTCGGCATCGCCCGTTGTCCCTCCGGCCAGTCAGGAAGGTATTTAGGCATGGCGGCGATGCTTGCCAGTATCTGCTCAAATGATTCGCTGATCTCGGCAGCGTTGGAGTTGAAACGGATGGAGCCGGCTGTATGGGGACTGGATTTATCGTGCAACCGTTACCTCCTTTGATAATGAAATAAGTAAATCCCTCACCCCTGCTTAACTTCAGTTGCCAGCCGTACTGGCAGGTTCAATAATTTGAGGCGCCTCCTTCTTCTCCTCTAACCAGGCTTCAATCTCTTCGCGCCGCCACCGTTTGCAGCCCAAAAGAATCACCGGCTTGGGAAAATTCTTATGTCTCTGTATTCTCCAGAGTGTTGCTCTCGATATGTTCATGAATTCCATAAGGTCACGTTGTCTCAACAAAGCGCTCATAGTCTTGCCTCCGTTCGAAATGTTTCCTGCTATTTAAATATTCACGAAGGGGGGAAGGCAGCAGTGACAAAAAAAGCCGTAAGAGTGTGATAACAAGCTGAAACAGCAGGGAAATATTTTTTAAATCCTTATCTCATCAAGCCGTAGTTGCCGGTACTCAAATCCAGCCCATTAGAAATATCAACCAGTTACCAAAATCACGCACACCACCTCGGCAGACCGTCCCGATTTCCCGGACACGTTTTTTCGCCTGCTCACCGCAATAACCTTCCCCCCCTCGTGATTATCTAGGTGAGCGAATAATTTCGGAGGTCTCATGCTGGAAAAACTTTCCATTGCCGGGCTCGCACTACTCATACCTTTGGCAGGTAATGCCTCGGAAATAAAACAGAGGCCCTTGATATTTTCCCCCGGGATAACCCTGGCCCAGGAAACCGACGCTTTTGTGGTCTGCTCAAATTGTCCCGATGATCATCTTTCGATACTTGCTGCTCCGCCCAAACTGGCGCTGCGTATGAGCATGAATGAACCCAGGCCGGTTCAGCCGGTTGTCGGCAATCCGGAGGTGTCACCAAAATCCAATCGTGTGATGGGGAATGTCTCCTGCCTTGCGGAAACGATTCATTTCGCATTTGACAGCGCAGAAATAACGGAAAAGGAGCGATCAAAGCTTGACGAACTCATCCGGGATATCCCGACCGGCACCGTTGCCAATCTACGGGGCTACACCTGTGATCTGGGCAGCACTGCTCACAACATGGATCTTTCGCTCATAAGGGCAAGAGGGGTCGCTTCATACCTGGAAGAGAAAGGGATATCGGTGGGGAAAGTGGAAGGTCTGGGCAAATGTTGTCCGGCGTCAAACAACAGGTATCTCAACCGAAGGGTCGAGATAACCACACAGCAAAAGGAGGACAAGTGAGAATTCTGAAGAAAAAGAAACTCCGGATCGGAGGACTGATATTGATCGTAATCATTACGGAGGGTATTGCCGGCGCGAACGAGAACCTTAAACCCGAAGTGGACAGCCTCAAGAAGAACTTCCCGAACC
>CAJAOR010000024.1 GCA_903942355.1 uncultured Chlorobiaceae bacterium
CTACTATCTTATTCCCGTTCTTGGATTCTTTTCCGCTATGCTGACCGCCTTCTATATGGGCCGTCAAATCTGGCTTGTCTTCTTTGGCGATAGTCGCACGCACCTGAAACCTGCCGACACCAGTCATCAGGCTCATCATGCACACGACACGCATGCCACCCATGCCGACGCTCATCATTCGGCTCACGCCGTGCACGAGGTTTCATGGAACATGCGTGCCCCTCTGGTTATTTTGGCAGCACTCTCCATATACGCAGTCTATTCCCCTGATCCGCTTGACGGCGCAAAAGGGTGGTTCATGAAGATGATTCCGACCCCCGCAACCGTTGTGGGTGCAGCCAACCCGCAAAAAGGCGCGCTTCTTTCAAGTACGGCCCCATTGCACCTTGCCGGTGTTGTTCCTGCCAGTGAAACGGCGGCTCCTGCACTTGCTGCTACTCCTGTTGCAGCCGAACCCGCTGTTGCCACTGCTGAACATGGCGAAGCGAAGGGCGGCCACCTCTACTCAGACCCGCGCCAGGCTGAAATAGTTCATGCCGGTCATGCAGCACACTATACGGCTATCTATATCTCAAGCATTATGGTGGCGCTTGGTATCATTATGGCCTTTGTCGTTTACGTCTTCAAGATTATCGATCCCGAAAAAACCGCACGCCTCATCAGGCCGCTCTATCTCTTTTCGCTCAACAAATGGTACTGGGACGAGATCTACGAGGCCACCGTTATCAAGGGCTCCATGGTGCTTGCCAAAATGCTCTCCTGGTTCGATACCAATGTTGTAGACGGAATTGTGAACGGCGTTGCTCTTCTCGTAAAGAAATTTGCCTTTGTCAATGACGGTTTCGACAGGCATGTTGTTGACGGTATGGTAAACTTTACGGCTTTCACCGTCAACACGACGGGCGCGGTACTCAGAAAACTGCAGACCGGAAAGGTGCAGACCTATGTGGTCATGCTGCTTATTGCCGTCTTTGGTTACTTTGTTTTTTATTTTACACGACTGATCAGAGGGATTTAATTTTAATCTGAAAACTTACAGACACGGAACATGCTGAGTTTAATTGTATTTCTGCCTATTATTGCCGGTCTGGTAATACTTGCTGTGCCTTCATCGCAAAAGCAGATAATCAGAATCGTTTCATTGCTTGCGGCTCTTGCCCAGGGAGTGCTGGCAGTTCTGATCTGGAGAGGTTACGATCCTGCGCTGCCAGGAATAACAGCCGGACCTGGAGGTAGCCCTCTCGGCTCATTCCAGTTTGTTGAGAAGGTTCCATGGATCAGTCTCCACCTCGGTGGTTTCGGTTCACTGAACATCGAGTACTTCCTCGGCGTTGACGGCATCTCCGTCACCATGGTGATCCTGACTGCTCTCGTCTCGGCAATCGGTGTGCTTTCAAGCTGGACCATCCAGAAACAGGTCAAAGGGTATTTTATCCTCTACAACCTGCTTGCATCGGCCATGATGGGCTGCTTTGTCGCACTTGATTTCTTCCTGTTCTACGTTTTCTGGGAAATCATGCTTCTTCCGATGTACTTCCTTATCGGTATCTGGGGAGGTCCCAATCGTGAATATGCAGCCATCAAGTTCTTCCTTTACACCCTGTTCGGCTCGGTCTTCATGCTTCTTGTCATGATCGCCCTCTACTTCAGTGTGCTTGATCCGGTTACCGGCAACCACACTTTCAGTCTTGTTGCCATGGCAACCCAGAGCAACTATATCAAGGACGCCATCCTCGGGCCCGACAACGTCATGTGGCGATATGTCGCCTTTATTGTCCTTTTTATCGGTTTTGCCATCAAGGTTCCGATGTTCCCGTTCCATACATGGCTTCCTGATGCTCACGTCGAGGCTCCCACACCGATATCGGTTATTCTTGCCGGTGTGCTGCTGAAGCTTGGTACCTATGGGATGATCCGTATCAACTTCCCGCTTTTCCCGGAGGTATTCCACGCATCGATGTACGTGATCGGTATTTTCGGTGCTATCAATATTATATACGGTGCCCTTTGTGCCCTTGCACAGCAGGATCTTAAAAAGATGGTTGCCTACTCTTCCATCAGCCACATGGGCTATGTGCTTCTTGGTCTTTCGGCCGGAAACAGCGAGGGAATGGTTGGAGCGCTTTACCAGATGTTCAACCACGGTACCATCACCGCCATGCTCTTCCTTCTTGTAGGCGTCATCTATGACCGTGCCCATACCCGCCAGATCGACAAGTTCGGCGGCCTTGCCTCCTACATGCCGGTCTATGCAGCTGTTGTTACCGTTGCCTGGTTTGCCTCACTCGGGCTTCCCGGCCTGAGCGGCTTTATTTCCGAAGCGCTGGTCTTTGTCGGTGCTTTCAGTTCGCCAACAACACGCTACATCGCCATGGTCTCCGTTCTCGGCATTGTTTTCGGTGCAGCTTACCTGCTCTGGTCTCTGCAACGGATGTTCCTCGGAACGCGGAAAGCCGATGCAGCCTACGATCTCCAAATTGGAACCGACGGCCATGAGCATATCCACTTCCATGACTGGAAGGGAAAGATCGATCTTGACGGACGTGAACTGGCCATGCTGGTGCCGCTTGTCGTGATCACCATTTTCCTTGGCATCTATCCGATGCCGGTGCTTGGCATGTTGACGTCAAGCATTAACAAGCTGGTTCAAGTGCTCTCCCCGGTTGTAATGTCACAGATGTGATTTAAAGGAATTGACTGAGGTTAAAGAATAAACGAAGAGAATTATGTTCGAGCTGCCATCAGGTGCTGAAATCCAGGGAATCATTGCTGCTACAAAAGCAAGCGTTGGGTTTTTTATACCTGAAATTTATCTGTCCGTCCTTTTCATGCTCCTCATCCTCATCGATCTGGTTGCTAAAGGGCGCAAAAACAACCTGCTCGCTATAGCAACCCTTGTCGGGCTTGCGGGCAGTACCTTCTTTATTTTCCAGCAGCATAGCCTGCCGCCGGGAGAGCTCTTTTTCGGGATGTATGTCCTGGACGAGTTTGCTCTCTTTTTCAAGTACTTTTTTGTTCTTTCCGGTATTGTTGCCGTTATCGTTACGATGATTGATGAGCAGTTCGACCGGGAAGTGAAGAGTATGGGCGAGTATTATGCGCTCATTGTTGCGATGGTAATCGGCATGATCATGATGGCCTCCTCGGCCGATCTGCTGATGATCTTCCTTTCGATGGAGCTGGTGAGCTTTACCGGTTACATTCTTGCCGGCTATTTCAAGCGCAATGCCCGTTCATCAGAAGCTGCCCTTAAATATCTGGTCTATGGCGCAGTATCTTCAGGCCTGATGGTCTATGGCTTTTCACTGATTTACGGCATCACGGCCCAGACCAATCTGATCAAGATCAGCCAAGAACTTGCTGCCCATGGTTCCGACTCGCTGGTGATGATCTTTGCTTCGCTTCTTGTGCTGGCTGGTTTCGGTTACAAGATCGGTGCTGTGCCTTTCCATTTCTGGTCGCCTGATGTTTACGAAGGTTCACCGACTCCCATTACAGCCTACCTTTCGGTTGCTTCAAAGGCCGCAGGCTTTGCCCTGCTGATTCGCTTTTTCTACATTGCAATTCCTCATGGCGGTCTTCCGGTCGAAAACAAGCTCGGCCTCGACTGGGTGACGCTTCTGATTGTTCTCTCCGTTGCCTCAATGATCTACGGCAACGTCGTAGCGCTCTGGCAGAAAAATGTCAAACGGTTGCTTGCTTACTCTTCCATTGCTCATGCAGGATACCTGCTGCTCGGCATCATTGTCATGAACAATCAGGCAACGCTCCTCTACCTGCTCTCCTATTTCCTCATGAATTTCGGCGCCTTCTATGTCGTTATTCTTATCGCCAACAAAACAGGCAGCGAAAATCTTGACGACTACCGTGGCCTTGGCATCAAAATGCCGCTTGCAGGTGCAGCGTTGACCGTCTTTTTGATCTCCTTGGTCGGTCTTCCCCCAACCGTTGGCTTTATCGGAAAGCTTTACATTTTTTCAGCCTTGCTTTCAAAGGGCTCTCTCTACATCGGCATTGCTCTTGTCGGCATTATGACGAGTGTTATTTCACTCTACTATTATATGCTGATTCCGCTCAACATGTTCCTCCGCGAATCCAAGCGGCCCGACGAAAAGAGCATGCAGCTTGCCGTTGCACCGCAGATTTTCATGACCGTTCTGATGGTTCTGACACTTGTATTCGGAATCTTTTTTGCACCGCTTTCCGATTTTGCAAACTACTCATCAGCAATGTTTGGCATGACGCTGCCTTTGCCGTAATGCACTTTGGGCGTAAAATATTTAAGGCCCCGCTTTCCGCAAGGATAAACGGGGTTTTTTTATGGTATTTACGAAAACAATTGTTAGTTTTAAGGTTAATCTGTTTTTACGCTCAAAAACTCGGGTGGCAGAACAGCACCTCTTTTTCACACAGTTTGTTACAAGCTCTTTCCAGCTAATCTGATTTATATAAAGGGAGGCAGTATAATGCAAAGCAATCAGACTTTTGCCGATGTTTTCAAGGCCAGGGGTGTAAGCCGCAGAGACTTTTTGAAGTTCTGTTCACTTACCTCGGTCTATCTTGGTCTTTCACCCTCAATGGTGCCAAACATTGTCCAGGCAATGGAGAATAAGCCCCGGACTCCGGTCATTTGGCTTCACGGTCTTGAATGTACCTGCTGTTCCGAGTCGTTTATCCGCTCTTCGCACCCCTCCATTGAAGACTTGCTCTTCAACATGATCTCTCTCGACTATGATGACTTGCTTAGTGCTGCCGCCGGCACACAGCTTGAAGACCAGCGCCACAGGATCATGAAAGAGTACAAGGGGAAATACATCCTTGCCGTTGAAGGCAATGTCTCCACTAAAGATGATGGCGTCTACTGCATGGTTGGCGGCGACTCCTTCCTGAACACGCTTAAAGAGACCGCGGCTGATGCAGCTGCAATCATCGCCTGGGGCTCCTGTGCCTCCTTCGGCTGTGTGCAGAATGCGCATCCAAACCCTTCCGGTGCTGCTCCGGTTTCCGACATTATCAAAGACAAGCCGATTGTCAAGGTGCCGGGCTGTCCGCCGATTTCAGAGGTGATGACCGGCGTTATTACCCATTTCCATACCTTCGGTACCCTGCCTGATCTTGACCGTCTGGGTCGTCCAAAAGCCTTCTACAATACCAGGATTCACGACAAATGCTACCGCCGTGCATTCTTTGATGCCGGCATGTTTGTCCCGAGCTTCGATGATGAAGCAACAAGAAAAGGGTGGTGCCTCTACAAGATGGGCTGCAAAGGTCCTACCACCTACAACTCATGCTCCAA
>CAJAOR010000025.1 GCA_903942355.1 uncultured Chlorobiaceae bacterium
GCAGGACGAAGTGAACTTAAATCCATGGTTTCAATTCCCGACTTGCTATTAGTAAAAATCTTAGACCTCTTCAACCTTTACAAGGTGCTGCACAACCCTGATCTGACCTCTGGTGCAAGGATTGTCCTGGCGATCAACATGATAATGGGGTCTGCCAAGGCCAAGCGCCTGAATGGTAGCTCTCTGTTTTTTTGTGCAACCGATGATGCTACGCACCTGGATAATTCTTAATACTTTCTCACTCATGATCGCGTTTGTCATTTTTAGCTTTCAAAAACCTCTTTCAGGCTCTTTGACCGTCTTTCTCCCACATCATAGGCATCAGAGATACTCTGAAGTCCCTTGATAGCAGCCTTTACCACATTGTGGGGGTTGGATGATCCAAGCGATTTAGTCAAAATGTCGTGGATACCAGCCATTTCAAGAACAGCCCTTACAGCTCCACCGGCAATAAGTCCGGTACCGGGTGTTGCCGGCTTCATCATGACCTTTGCTGAACCGTACTTAGCAATAATCTGGTGAGGTATGGTTCCCTTGACAATCGGTACCTTGATAACATTTTTCTTGCCATCCTCAATACCTTTTGCAATAGCATCCTGTACTTCGTTTGCTTTGCCAAGACCGTAACCGACATGACCTTCCTTATCGCCTACAACAACAATAGCGTTGAATCCGAAGCGTTTACCGCCTTTAACAACTTTTGCGGTCCTGTTGATATGAACCAGCTTCTCTTTCAGATTTAATTCACCTGGCCTGATACTCTTAGCAGATGTTTTTGCCATTTACCTATCTCTTTGAAAAGTTTTTAAAAGATCAGTCCTGCTTCTCTCGCACCATCAGCCAATGCCTTGACTCTACCATGATAACGAAATCCATTCCTGTCAAAGACTACATTTGTTATCCCTTGGGCAAGGGCTTTCTGACCAAGCTGATTTCCGATGATGCGGCAGCGTTCTGACTTGGTACCCTGAAGAGCCGAATTATCTTTTGACAGCGTTGATGCGGTCAATATCGTATTTCCATTCACATCATCAATCAGTTGCGCATAAATCTGTGAAAGGCTCCTGTAGACACAAAGTCTTGGTTTTTCCTGGGTACCCTGGACATTGCCTCTGCTTCTGTCCTTGATTTTCTGCCTCCGGGAGGCTTTATCGATTTGACTCATTCTCTTGAACCATTCTATAATGTTATTGCCTGACTACTTGAGCTCCTCATGCATGCTTTATTTGCCTGCAGCCTTACCTTCCTTGCGACGGATAATTTCACCTGCATACTTGATGCCCTTTCCACGGTAAGGTTCCGGCTTCCTGAATGAACGGATCTTAGCGGCTACCTGGCCAACAAGCGCCTTGTCTATACCGCTTACAAGCACCGTAACCTGATCGGGCACCTCAATTTTAATCTCATCAGGAGCCTTGAAATAAATCATATGCGAATAACCAAGAGTCAGAGCGAGCAGATCGTTTTTTAATTCCGCACGATATCCGACACCGGCAATTTCTAGTTTTTTGGTGAAACCTTTTGTCACACCATCAATCATATTGCTGATAAGCATACGATAAAGACCATGCTGGGCCTTCGCCTTCTTACTGTCGTCGATTCTCTGGACGGTTACAACACCGTTTTCTTCTGATACAGTTACCTGATCCGTCAGCCTCTGTTCAAGAGTGCCTTTAGGTCCAGATACCCTGACATTCGTGCCATTGATCTCTATCTTCGCCTGATTGCTCAGGTCTATGGGCATTTTTCCTATTCTTGACATGGTATTCTAATGCTCTCTGGCTTATGAATTAATAGATACGGAACAGGATTTCACCACCTACGCC
>CAJAOR010000026.1 GCA_903942355.1 uncultured Chlorobiaceae bacterium
AACAAGTCCGGGATATGGGCTGACGCCCAGCAGGAACAGAAAGCCGTAATCCACAACGATTACAAGGCGCTCATGAAACTGCGAGGTACACCCAATGAGCATACCGGCTTCACGCGAACACTGGTTGTACCGGTCATGAAAGGAAAGCGTGTGATAGCTTATATGGGAGTGGGCAACAAGTATTTCCCCTATGACGAAGATGATATCCGATGGGTGACAGCGCTTGCCGACATTGCCAATACGGTCATCGACAGCAAACTGGCGAAAGTAAGCGAAAAAAAGACGCTTGATGCGCTGATCCAGTCGCAGAAAATGGAGATAGTTGGTCAGCTTACCGGAGGTATTGCCCACGACTTCGGCAACATGCTCTGTGTTATTCTTGGATATACGGAAATGGCTCTCAAGGAAGTAGTGCCTGAACTGCCACTCCATGCTGACCTTGTGGCCATCCACAATGCTGCAACACGCTCGGCCGATTTGAGCCAGAAACTGCTTGCCTTTGCTAGAAACAAGAGCGTGACACCAAAAATCCTTCCACTCAACATGATGGTGGAGGGGATGGTTTCCCTGTTGCAAAGGCTTATCGGCAAACAGATCACGCTCACCTGGATCCCCGATAGCGAGCCTGCAAAAGTAAGGATCGACCCGGTTCACCTCGACCAGATTCTTGCAAATCTCTGCGTCAATGGACGCGATGCAATAGAGAAAAACGGTCATATCACCATCGAAACAAGCCACCGTAGTCTCAATCAGGCTGATTGCACCTCTGGCAACAACAGTAAGGAGCCCGGAGAGTACGTGATACTTACCGTCACTGATAACGGCAGCGGTATCGCAAAAAAAGATCTTCCCCATATTTTCGAACCGTTCTTTACGACAAAAGCTGCTGAAAAAGGTACCGGTCTCGGGCTTTCAATCATCCAAAGCATTGTCAAACAGAACCACGGTTATATCGAATGTGAAAGCACCAGAAAACAAGGAACCAGCTTCACAGTCTATCTGCCGAGGTATGAAGGTGTTGAGGAATCGACTGAGATCGCACTGCCGCCGGAGCCGGCTGCCAGCCATTCCTTGGCGACAATTCTCCTTGTTGAAGATGAACCTGATGTCTTGCTCCTTTGCAAGGAGATGTTTGAAGAAAACGGCTATACGGTGCTTGCTGCCGCGACGCCCACTGAGGCCATCCAGCTTGCCGAACAGCACAGGGAGAAAATCAACCTGCTCCTGAGTGATGTGGTGTTGCCTGAGATGACCGGATGCGATCTTTACAAAAAGCTGCTGCCAACCATCTCGGATCTCAAGGCACTCTTTATGTCTGGCTACACTCCTGACGTCATTGCCAGTCAGGGGCTCTTTGATGAAAAAATCGGTTTTATCCAAAAACCCTTCCGCTTCAAATCACTCTCTCTTGCCGTGCATGAAACCCTTGCCTCCTTACCCCCCCCCACTCCGCTGGATTAACATGATGGCAAGGTTCCGTATTCGCTGTAACATCATCGAAAAAGCGTATTTGCATTTCCATCGCCGCCCCCCACAGCCGGGGCGGTCCCCCGCCCGTGCCACATCTTGCATGCACGCGGGCGCTTGCGCCTGCTTGCATAGCGCTCTTCATCCGGCTGGCCGCACTGCTTGCCGCTGCATTTCCGCAAGCCGTGTGCCAGCCGGGCATAGCGCTGCTTTGATTGCGGCAAGGCAGTGGCGGGCAGCTTGCTCTTCTTCCGCTTCAGGCAAGCAGCATGCCATTGCCGCTGGCAAGCGGGCGGCTTTGTCGCCCAAGAGCGCCCGCCGAAGCACATAGACAGCTTTACACCGCTGCGGAGGCGGGTGCGACCAAAGAGCGTGCGCCTTGCCGCCATGATGCAGGCGCCGCATTGCTGCCAGCTGCCGCCTCAACCACGGCACGCGGGGCTACGAGCAAGCGAAGCGCGCAGCAAGAGCAGTGCGCTGAACTGCTGTGGCGCAAAGGCAGGCAAGCGGTGAGCAGAGAGCGAGCCGGGCGCCATGGCAGTTGAGCGCTTTGCTGCAAGCGGAGCAAGAGCGGCTGGAGCGGCAGCGGAGGGCGCTGTTGAGGAGCGCTCTTGATGCTGCATTGCGGGCAAGCAGCAATGCTCATGCGCGGGCGGGGGCAAGCCGAAGGCGCGCAGCGAAGCGGAGAGGCAAGCGAAGCGCGCAGACAGCTCAGCACCCGGCTGGTCATGCGGCTTGCTCTTCCGCATTGGCAAGCGGCGTGAACAGCAGGGCATGATTCGCAGCGAAGCGGAGCAGCAAGCGCAAGCGCGCAGAGGTCACGTGCGTTGACGCACCGCTGCAGGGCAGCAAAGGCAGGCAAGCGAGGCAGCAGAGGCGCAGCGAGCAGGCAGGCAGGCGGGCAAAGCATGGCGCAGCGGGGCGGGGTGGCATCGGAGGATGCGACGGGGTAATAACACCGAAAAAGCGTGTTTTTTGTTGCTTTAATGTGTAAACTTAATAGTTGTTTGAGTTATTCAATGAAGCAATGCCTTGCCTCAGCATGAGCAGGTCAGGTTTGTAACGTAAACCCAGCCATTTTTTTGTTTACCGGTTGGACCCACTTCACGCTTAAATTCAAGGGGGTGGCAATTATGAAAAGAACAATTAAGGTAATCGCATTGGGTTTTGCTCTTGCTACCATAAGTACCAATACCCTGCATGCCGGGGATACCGGAAAAGTTGGTCCTATTGATTTTGATATTTCGGTCGGTTCTGAATGTATGTCAGGTAACACTACCTTCCGTATCGGTTATCCAGTCACTGAAATAGGTGGGTTGACTTATCAGGGGTTTTTTCCGTTCAGTGAACTTAAATGGCCACTGGATACTTGGCTGGCAAGAGTTGACCTTGGAGTTAATATCGGTAAGTCAGCGCGTATTAACGGGACCGTTAAAAAAAACACAACCAAGCCAGGACGGAATATGGTCGATAAAGCCTGGATAACTGATTCTGATCCAACTCAGCTTGATGCATATTCCGAGTCATTCAATTCTGATTTCAGTGCGTTGATTTTGGACTGTGACTTTGAGTGGGTGTTTCTGAAAAACAAATCGAACAGGGTATATGCCGGCATTGGTTATCAGTATCAGAAATTCAGCTATGACTCAAATCTAATACACCAGTATTCGCCCTCCGGTCTGCCGGATTTTAAAGATTTTTATGGTGACGGCAGTGTTAGCATGACCTATGACATATCTTATTCAATGCCATATCTGATTCTCGGCGGCAAACACAATATATCCAAACACATTGCCGTTGCCGGAAGCATTGCCTACTCACCCTATGTCAGTGCCCAAGATAAAGGCATGCTTCTCTTAGAAGACAGAAAACTCAACGGAGATATGAATGGTTCTGCCTATATGATAAATGTTTCTAGTACGTATACTATTTCCTCTTCTCTTTTCATAGAATGCGGTGTGCATTATACAAAGATCATTGTGGACGGAACACAAACCCAATCAATCAGCGGTGTCCCCACGTCTCTTGTTGCCCTGGACTCGAAAAGTTCGCAGACTTCCGGATATCTGAAAATCGGGTACAATTTTTGATGAATTACAGAGATTTGCCTCATATCCGCGATTTAACTTGTAGTATTTTATTCACCTCCCCAACGGTCGCCGCCTGCGAATCTTACGCAGCACCCCTGCCCGCCTGCCCTGCCCTTCCACCGCACTTGAAGCTGCTTTGCCGCTCCCCCCAAGCGGCCACGGGCGCAAGTCGGCAGCAAGCGCAGCCTGCGAAGCGCTTTTGCCCGACTGCCATGCCCAGCCCCCGCATCAATGTTGCTTTTGCCTGATGCTGCCATGAGGTGATTTCCTTGTTTGCCCATTTTATTCAAGCGAACGGATTCTCCACGTTCCCCGCCGCTGTGATGCTGATTGCTACTGGAAGCGGGATGACAGGCTGGTGCAGAAATGCTGCAAGAAAGCCGTTTTTTTTCCCTGCATAAATACGTAAATTCGGCTTTAATACAGAAAGATACTCAGTAGTGTCCGGTTAAAAGCAAAAAAGGTCTGAAAAACACTTGAGAAACGGTGATATTAAAAGTGACCAAACGATTGATATCAGCCCTATCCACAAGGAGTTCCAGACCATGAAACAAGTTACAACGATGCTTAGTGAG
>CAJAOR010000027.1 GCA_903942355.1 uncultured Chlorobiaceae bacterium
GCTTTTTTAACTGTGTCCTCATAGCTCTGGGGTTTGATTTGGTTTGCACCTTCAAACTACGAGCTATGGGTGTTTTTTACGCTAACCCTGGGTGATTCTTATTTTCCGTTTTTGGCTTATTCTTGTTTTCCGATCACACCATTCCCGTAGCGCGTGAAATGTGATAGAACTCTACGGTCAACCGGACGTATCATCGCCGACAATCAGACGAGCAAAATCTTGCAATTGGCCGAAAATTGAATTACAGATAGCCGCTATCGAAAGCGGTCTCAACGACGTGATTTATTGATACCGGAGAACCGCTTCACAGAAACGAGCTTGCCGCACTGACAGGCATGATGCTGAAGCACCAAATAGGGATCATGCCCTGTATTCCTGACTGCGTGGTTACACCATTCCCACGGGTACGTTATCGGTGGTCGATGTGATCGGGAGATACATGGGGGCAAGCGAGATGATGCATCCCTTCCCGATCGGTTGTTTCATTGTTTGAAGCACCTGGAAATGGCGAATGGGCTCTTTTCCCGGACATGCCGATTTTTTTATTTCGACCGGATAGAGTGTCCCATCCTGATGAATGAGCAGATCGATCTCTTTGGCGTCTTTGTCGCGATAGTAATAAATGGGAGCGCACGTTCCGGGGTGCCACGGTTCAAGCAGGTAGACGATGCCTGAGTTATCAAGTGGATGCAGCGAACAGCCGCCCCCGAGAGGAAGCTCGCGTGTTCGTCTGCCGCTGATCCGCAGCGCCGTTATGCCATAGAAAGTATCAGACCATAGGAGCTATCCTGCGGTTGTTGACATTTCGGAACTCCGGGCAAGATTTGTAATCGGCCAGCCCCTCAATTTGAACGTTGCCAAACTGCACACATTGTGATAAATTGGCAAGATGAAAAGAATCAATTGGAACACGGAAAAGAGCGTGGTACTCAAAGCGTCACGGGGAATCTGTTTCGAGGATGTGGTTTTTTTTGTTGAAAGGGGTGAGATATTGGACGACTATCTACATCCCAATCAGGAGGTATACCCTGGACAACGAATCATGGTCATTGGCATAACCAATTACGCATATCTCGTACCTTATGTTGAGAATGAGGAAGAGTTGTTTCTGAAAACCATTATCCCGAGCAGGAAGGCCACTCAGCAATATTTTGGAGAAAAACATGAAAGCTAAACTGACCAAAGAAGAGAAAGAAATACTGGATAGTTTTGAAAAAGGTGAATGGATTCCTGTTACCGATCTTTCAAAAAGAAGAAAAGAGTTGGCTGAGTACGCTGGTAATTCTTTAAAAAAGGATAAGAGGCTGAATATTCGGATTTCTGAAAGAGACCTCACTGAATTACAAAGAAAGGCGATCAAAGAAGGTTTGCCTTACCAGACTTATGTAGCAAGTATTATTCACAAGTTCATTAACGGAACACTGGTTGATGGCGCCGCAAAACAGGGACAAACCAGAGGTTGATGATTTACCCGGTGGATCCTCGATGAGGTTCGCGATTTCAGAGCAGGCAGCCGGTCGGACTAAGAAAGAGATATAGTTGCCAAAAACTCTTGATCACCAATAGCCGAAAATACGCTATAAAACGTGGAGTCCTCAAAATCCCTGCTTACATTATTTTCACAAGCTTCACGCAACAGACGCAGGAATCAGTGTTGTTATGCTGCCGTACTTCGATTTCCAGTTGTAAATCGTCGCATCGCTGACGCCGTGCTTACGGCAAAGATCCTTGACAGGCATGCCGGCATCGGCTTCCTTCAAGATGCTGATGATCTGTTCTGTACTGTAACGCTTGGTTTTCATGTGTGTAACCTCCTTGGTTGATTTTAATCATTTTTTCCACAACAAAGTGGTCCCGTTTTACGGGCTCACGTCCTTGCTGCTGATGAGCTGTCAGAGTTTCCTGAGCGTGCCTAATGGCAGAAACAATGTATGAGGTGCACCGACACAGGGAATGAATCCATGGTGCAGGTAAAACGTTGATGCGTTCTCGTCTTTTGCATCGACCAGCAAGGCATAAACAGCCATTGAAGCACTTGATGA
>CAJAOR010000028.1 GCA_903942355.1 uncultured Chlorobiaceae bacterium
ACAGAACATCTATTGTAGTTATCAGACATCAACACGCTTTAGTTTGGTTTTCTATCAATGAATCTCTAAAAGTCGAGCATCTACCGGTAGTCCTTTCGATACCATCGCAGTTCAGCAGTACCGAATTATCATTACCATATTTGTACCAATTCATCTACGGATAGCGTTCTTTACGCATTGTCATGCTGACTTACTCGTAAGTCATTTCAGATATGTTTTTTAAACGGCTTACAACCAATTAATAACATTGATGTGACTGTTGAAAACCGGGTCGACCGCATTACCATTTTGGCACATGGATATCACCCGAGACAAGGATGGCTTGTTAATGCTGAACATATTCCGAGTTCGTTTGCAGACTGAAAAAATAAAAAACTTAAATGGAGCTGCTTGAAATGAAAAAGAAACGTTTTTATCTGCCTTATCTACTTAGTGTTATCATGATGATAACACTTGCCGGGCCTCAAACGGCACAAACCAAAGAATTCAATAGCAATAACGTTACGGTTGGTTCAAATGCCATATACTGGAGAACAGAAAGAAACCATATCGGGATGTTAGCAGCATATTCTGTTGTGTACAAAGGCTGGCAAACCAATAACTCACGTGGATACAATATTGGATCAGTTCTCTTAAGCAATGATTCCCTGGTAAATGGCCGATTGGTATTTTGGGCGCGGAATTGCAATACAATCACTCATAATGAAACCCAGCACGGGGAGGTTCGATTAATGCTCGGGTATCTTGCACAACTAAACTCCGACAGAAAACATGGCAAGATAGTTCCGGATATCAAAAACCTTGATGGCTATACGGTATACACGACACTCGAACCATGTGCTCAATGCTCAGGAATGATGACACTTCAAAAGGTTCGTCGCACAATTTACGGACAAAGTGATCCGGGATTTGGAAAAGCTCTTGAGCGGTTGCAACTAAACTCAACAGCCCTGCCGAATGGCTATACACCATATCCTCGTAAAGTTATCTCTGAACGGTCTAACATCATCTACTGTGACCTACTCGAACAAGCATATAAGAAGGCTGGGCCAGATGTTCATATTACTGACTTCCTTAAATCTGAGGAAGCAAAACAAATTTTTGAACGCGCATATCATGAGTTTAGAAATTATCAAGCACAAGTTCCATCTATCAATGGCCAGTTTCTTGAAGAAGCCAGACAATTGGTTGAATCTGTGCCCCAAAATTTTGTACCCCTATCCCCTGATATTTAGTAACGATTACTATCGCTTGAACAGAATAGAATCTTGTTTGAAAATGATAACATCACCTTCTAATGCTGAAAAAAATCGTTGTGATGAAATAGGAATATCAATTTACATAACGTAAAACCAAAGGAGGCAAGGTATGGCACTGACAACAATCGATACGTATCAGGTTATGTATTCTGCAAACTCATTCTTCCCAAGGATTTGGCTTCAGAGTGCTGGCAAAAACATTGGTCAACTTATTTTTCACCCTAACGGTGCCGCGCTTCCGCCAGATACATCAACCAGCGGACAAGCCCAAGTGCATTACCACTTGGATGACTTCGAAAACGTTATTGGACTACTGAAAACGAAGCCTGTATCGTTGCTCTACTCAGGCTCAGGCGGAGGGTTTGAAAACGGAATTGAGACAGCTGCACACCCTGTAGGCAGTTGACTCGTCACTACTTGAATTTAGAATTAGGTAGGAGGCGGGATTACTCCCGCCGTCCTCCTACACCACCGGACGTGCGGTTCCGCATCCGGCGGTTCATGAATGATACTGAAACTTTCGCACTGTTTCCAGTACAGAGACCAATCCACATTTGTCAAAGTAGGACTTCTGGTATGCCGCATTCATATGGCTTGCGCCACTGTTCCACCATGGACCCCGCCCGTTATAGGCAGAGTGATATGCTCGACTCTCCTTCAGCCCTGCTTTCATCAGATTCTTTGCCCGGGTGCGAGGTCGCTTCCACTGTCGCCACAAGATGCAGCGTAGCCGGTGCCTTATCCACCCATCCAGCTCTTCGAGTTTTCTTTTGGTTTCGGTCAGCTTGAAATATGCTGCCCATCCCCTCAGAATCGGGTTGAGCTCTTCAATGGTGTAGCGAAGGCTTCTTCCTCTTGAGCCCTTCATGGTTTCCCGCACTTTCGCTTCGATTCGCTTTAGGCTTGCCTGCGCTATCCGAAGCTTTGGTACTTTGTGCCATGTCAAGCTGTAGCCGAGGAATTTGCGTTCCCATGCTCGGGCCACGGCGCTCTTTTCCTGATTGACTTCCAGTTTCAGCGTTTCCTTGAGGTACCGGGTTAGGCTCAGCATCAGCCGCTCTCCTGCTTTCCTGCTTCTGACGTACACTTGCACATCGTCGGCGTATCTGCAGAATTTGTGGCCTCTGCTTTCCAGTTCCCGGTCAAGGTCTGTCAACAGGATATTTGACAGCAACGGACTCAAGGGGCCGCCTTGCGGTGTTCCCTCAGTACGGGGACCACAAAGCCCCCCTATCATCACTCCCGCTTCGAGATACCTCCGGATCAGCTTAAGCACCCATTCGTCCCCTATCTTTCTGGCTATTCGTTCCATCAGAATATCGTGATTGACTCTGTCGAAAAACGACGCGAGATCGAGATCCACGACAAAGCGTCTGCCTTCCGCAACGTACTTCTGTGCGGCAAGCACCGCCTGATGGGCGTTTCTTCCCGGTCGGAAGCCGTAGCTCGATTCCGAGAAATCCACCTCGAAGATTGGTGACATTACCTGATGCAACGCTTGCTGGATCAGACGATCCACGAGCGTTGGAATGCCGAGTTTCCTCGTCCCACCTTGCGGTTTAGGAATTTCTACCCGGTGTACCGGCTGGGGAATGTAGGCCCCGACCAGCAGTCTAGCTTTGATCGTCTGCCAGGTTTCCTGCAAGTGTCCTTTGAACTCAGGTACTTCGATGCCATCGACACCGCCAGCACCTTTGTTCTTCATCACCCGCTGGTAGGCGGTTGTCATGTTGGCCTTCTCGACGACGACCTCCATCAGCTGCATGTACTGCGTTGGCTTCGCTTTCGTCCACGCATGGTCCACCATTTCCGTCTCGGCGTCCGTGAGGACTTCTGATGGATTCCGTCCATCAGAGGGCTTCCGGGTCCAGCGTTCTCCGCTGGTATCTGCCTTCGTTGACTTCATTGAGGGCTCCATGGTCTACTTGCGATCTTTCATGTTCGGCCCTTCTTCCATTGATGGAATACTATGGCCTCTGCTGACTTCTGCATGGGCATCGCATCACCTCTCGATGATGGTAGCACATAGTGGCACCCATACAGATCTCCCCGGGTATTGCGCACCCACCTTCCCGCTTATGCCTGTCGGATCTACGCCGTATCGTTCCGTGCAAGTTTCGGGCTTTGCAGATTGTTGCCTGCTTACCCCGATACGTCGCCTCATATCCGCTTCCTGTTCGTCAGGCCAGCGCTTTGCATCCGGCTTCCTTCAGATTCGCAGTCACCCGCGACACCCTTGCCTTCAGCTAACTCTTCCCCTTGCCGGGCGAGTAGAGGACTTTCACCTCCAAGTAAGTGCGCCCTGCCGGGCGCACAACCAGAAAATGAAACA
>CAJAOR010000029.1 GCA_903942355.1 uncultured Chlorobiaceae bacterium
TCACCTGATCGTCAATACGTCCGATGATTTCAAGAGTTCCGTCTGCATGCCAGCGGCCAAGATCGCCGGTGCGGTAGCGACGGCCATGGGGGCTTTCCATGAAACTTGCCGCCGTGAGTTCGGGCCGGTTCAGATAACCCTTACTGATACCGACTCCTCCCAGCCAGATTTCTCCGGTTACTCCTGGCGCCAGAGCATGACCTTCATCATCGCAGATATAGACGCTGGTATTCGGCAGCGGCCTGCCTGAAGTGAAAAAACGCTGTTCGTCAACCTTCAGGAGCCCCATTGTGCTGGTAATCGTATTCTCAGTCGGGCCGTAGGCGTTGAAATAGTTCAGATGAGGCGCGTATCTTTTCACATCTTCCGCAACTGGAGCTTCGCCTCCTGTGACCAGGACACGCAGAGATGCGGGGAGTTTCACCCCTTCCAGGAGTCCGAGATAGGTCGGCGTAATGTCGGCCACGGTGATATGCATTTCCTGCAGGAAATCAAGAAACCGTTTTGGCGACTCAATAATGCTTTTAGGCACAGGGCAGATTGCCGCGCCAGAGGCGAGAGGCACCCCGATGTCGGAAAGGGAGACGTCGAACGATGGGGATGCGAACAGAAGTGAGCGGTCATCGGCATGGAAATCCAGGATCCCGGCGGCGCCAAGCACCATATTCACCAGGCTGTCGTGAGCAATCAATGTGCCTTTCGGCTTGCCGGTGGAGCCTGACGTGTAAAGGATATAAGCGATATCATCGGGTTGTCCGTCGCTAAGGGCTCTGTTTGAATATTGCTGCCGAAACAGTTCAGGCAATTCTTCTGGCCGCAGCGGGTCGGAAAAGATGCGGTCAAGCTCTTCGGGTACAGCAATGCCGTCAAGGACGATGAGGTGGGATACTCCGCTGTCAGCGACCATAAATCGTATCCGTTCCGGGGGGAGTTCCACTGATAGCGGCAGATAGGCGGCGCCTGATTTCCAAATGCCCAATAGTGCAGCTGGAAGCTGCAATGACCGGCCGGTAAGCACAGCGACAACGCTGCCGCGAGCGGCTCCTCGCTGCAAAAGAGCGTGCGCAGTGGCGTTGGCTTCCTCATCAAGAGAACGGTAGGAGATTCTGCTGTCAGGGGTTATGACTGCAGCCCTGTCAGCCTGATCCGGCTGGTCAGCAATCCTTTCAAAGAGTTCGTGAAAACGCAGATGCGGTCGCTCTACGATTTCACCTTGCTGCCAGGAGGCAAGCATCAGTTTTTCTTCCGGCAGGAGATCCGGAAGCGGTTCTGCTGCATGTTCAGGTTTTTCTGCAAGCCAGTGAGCCCACTTCTTCAGGGATTCCAACCAGAGCCGGGCTGTTTGCTCTGTGTAGATTGCTGCATTGACATGCCATTGCAGAAGGAGTTCCCCGCCCTCGAGGTTCTCGTGGATGAGTACCATGTCCTGGCCAGGAGATGCGCAGGTGGATTCGTAACTTATGGGGCCTATAGTCCTTTCGGCGCTTGTGAAGAAACGGGCGGCAGCATCTTCGCGGCCTCCGGGATTTTCTGTTACGGCAATGTCGAAAAGAGGATAGCGCAGGGGATTGCGCAGTTCCGGACGTTTATTCCAGGATGCATGGTAAATATGGGCAAAGGGCAGGCGTGCATGCTGCAGTGCCTCGGCAAGGCTTTGTTGTGTCGATTGCAGAAGTTCACCGAACGAGCGGTTACGTAGAGGTTTCAGATGCAGCGGCAACATGTTTACGCCGTAGCCGATTACTTGAAAGTCGGATGCACTCTCCCTGACGGAGGCGGTGGTGCCGATCATGACATTGCTACGTGCGGCGCGTCGGCCTGCTTCCAGAGCCAGAAGCGTGAGTATCAGCGAATGGAGAGTCGAATGGTGAATACGTGCAAGGGTTTTGAGACTCTCTGCCGTCCGGCCATCAAGCAACAGTTCAAAACGATGGCTCCCGGGTGCGCTCCTCGATGAACGGGCCATATCAAGAGGCCACTCTTCAAAGGCGGAATCCGGCACCTGGTTCAGCAGGTTTTCCCAGTAGCGGCCGTCATGCTGCGCTTCTTTAGAGGCAAAGTAGGTGTGCTCGCGTGAAGCAAATACCATTCCGCCAGGACAGATAGGAGAGAGTGGTCCTCCGTCAAGCAGAATGGCCACTTCATTGAAAAGTGTTCCGATTGATTGTCCGTCACCAATCGAATGATGAAGGGCAAGCCAGAAAAAACGTTTTTTTTCCTTTTCAGCAGCAACGATACCTGCCCGCCAGAGCGGTGTTGCATTCATCGAGAGGGAGGTGAACTGGCGTTCCCTTATCAAGGCAATGGCATCGGCAGTAGAGTAGGCAACGGATGATTCAAGCGTCCAGTCGATTTCTGGCGCTAACCGCCTTCTCAACAGGCCTGATTCATCATCTTCAAAAAAGGTGCGTAAACCCGCGTGGCGCTTTACAAGGATACCCCATGCTTCCTGCAGGCGATCAGCAGTCACCTCCTGATTGATGAGATAGTGTACCGGAATAATGAAGTTCCGGGTGTCAAGTCCGGCCGACTCGGCAATCCAGAACTCCTTTTCTCCTTCTGAGGCAAGATCAGTTTCCTGCTCAATGTTTTCCTGGAGGGATATGGCGGCCACAGAACTGATTTTTTCAACAAAAGCCGACAGGGTCGGAGCAGCGAAGAGCGTGCGTGCCGATACCGGGTGCCGAAGCGTTTCGCTCACACGATGTGCCAGCGTTACGGCGAGCAGACTGTTGCCTCCGAGTGCAAAGAAATTGTCGTTGCGCTCAACAGTGTGGCCGAGCACATCAGCCCATATGTCGGCTACCTGCTTTTCAAGCGAATTCAGGGGTATCTGTCGGTCAGTGTTTTTTAGCAGTTCCTTCGCACGGTTGAACAGCACCTCCCGGTCAACTTTTCCTGAAGGGGTAAGAGGAATTACTGCAACCGGCATGATGGATGCCGGAACCATGTGCAGAGAGAGGTGTCGGGCAAGAAATTCCAGAAGTTGAGCCTGGGAAAACGAAGCCATGTTTTCTGGTTGAACAAAAGCCTTCAGTACCTTGACTCCGTTCGGAAGTTCATCGGCAAGCACTGCAGCATTGACAACGGAAGGATGCTTGCAGAGCATCTGTTCAATTTCACCCAGTTCAACGCGCTGACCGTTCAGTTTGATCTGCTGATCGATTCGTCCGCTGATCTCGACCTGACCCTCTGCATTCCAGCGTCCATAGTCTCCTGATCGGTAGAAAAGACCTTCAGGTGTATCAACAAAGTGCTGCGCAGACTCTTCAGGCTGGTTGAGATATCCTTGTGCAATTCCCATCCCGCCGAGCCAGAGTTCCCCTTGAACGCAGGGCGGGACGAGTGAGCCGTCATCACGGCGGATTGAAATCTTCATGTTGGGCAGCGGAGAGCCTACATGCAGGGGCTTTTCCGGATCATAATCACTCAGTATGCGTCCTCCTGAAACCACAATACATGCTTCGGTCGGACCATAAAAGTTCCAGAATGCGAGCCGGCCGGCGTAGAGTCTGACATCCTGATGGTTCGGTGCTTCTCCTCCCGTGAGCAGAATGCGCAGTCCCTCGAATGGAAGTTTCTCACTGACTCTCAGGTATGATGGAGTATGGAAGGCAATGGTGACACCGAGTTCATGGTAGTATGGCTTCATCTGCCAGGGGTCTTCCCGAAGGGAGGGCGATACCGGTATCAGGGTGATCCCGTTCAAGAGCCCGTGACCGATCTCCCAGAGGGATGCATCAAAACTGATGGTCGAAACCAGAGCGATGCGATCACTGTCACGAAGCCCTATCCTTTTTGCAACTCCAAGTATTGTATTGATATATGCGGCATGTGTTACAGGAACCCCCTTTGGAGTGCCAGTTGTGCCCGATGTATAGATGATGTAGGCGATATCATCCGTTGACCCATCGCTCTCCGGACGCTGCTCAGACATGGAACACTCTTCCGGAAAGATGATGGTGTCCACTTCGCCGCACAGAAGCCGGGGAGGAGTGAGCCTGTCAAGGACGATGAGGTGTTTTGCTCCGGCATCTTTAGCCATTGAGGCCAGTCGAGATGGCGGGGTATCGAAGGCAAGTGGCAGGTAGGCTCCTCCTGCTTTCCATATTGCGAGCACTGTGGCCGGAAGATTTTCGGGGCCAGAAGCAAGCACTCCAATGGCTGTTCCGCGAACAACTCCTTGTTCCATGAGGCAGGCCGCAATGCCGTTTGCCAGTGAATCGATTTCGCGAAAGGTTGCGGAGTGCTCCCGGCTGATGAGTGCAGGCCGATTTGGATACCGGTCAGCGATCGCTTCGAAAAGTTCGTGGACGCGCTGATCGGGGCGCGGTATTTTCTTTCCCTGTTCCCATTTCTGCAGAAGTTCCATTTCGGCTGGAAGCAACGGAGGAAGAGGCTGATGGATTCTTTCAGGTTCATCGGCCAGCCATCGAGCCCATGCGGCGAATGAAGAGAGCCATGCGCGGGCACTCTCGATTGAACAAACATCGGAATTCCAGCTTAAAAGCAAATTCAGCCCTCCGCGGCTGTCAGAAGAGGGTTCATGACTGAATGAGAGATCGAGACCGGCAGCAGGGTGCTCAAGTTCTCCGGCAAGGGAAAGCGGTTCTAAAGTGAGTTCGCTCTGCGGATCACTGATGGTCCGGGAAGGAATCGCTGTCAGGGCTATGTCGAAAAGTGACGTGCGGGCTCGTGGGCGAAGGTCGGGATGTCGCTGCCGGAACTCGCGGTAGAGCATCCCTGAAGGATATGCTGCATGTTCAACCGTTTCGGTAAGTGCTGACTGGGTGTTGCGCAGTTGCTCCGAGAAGGGGAGGTCACCATCCTTCAACAGGATCACGGGAAGAAGGTTGACGAAATGTCCGACAGCCTGTTCTCCTCCTGCAGGGCGAATGGTTATGCCACTTCCGATCATAAGGTCACTTAGTCCGCTGCGTCGTCGGATTTCTGATGCAAGAATGGCAAGCAGCAGAGCGTGCAGCCCGATTCCACAGCTTTTTGCCAGCCGGCCAAGCGTCTGAACCGTCCCGCCGTCAAGCGGCTCGACAAGCGGCTCACAACCTTGTTTGCGGGGCAATGACGGCCGCTGGCGATCTGTTACATATTCATTGAAGGCTCCACTCCCGCGAACAGCTAACGAGTCAAAGCCTCTCATCCAGAACCTGCGGTCATGTTCAGCCCGTTTGGAATTGAGGTAGTGCTGTTCGTTGCTGCTGGCCATGGCGACACCGTTTGGTGCTGGCGGCAATTTCCTGCCGCCAAGCAGGGCAAGCAGATCATCCTGTATCAGTCGGGCCGATGTCCCGTCCACCAGGGAGTGATGGAGCACAAACCAGAACAGCGTTTCATTTTCCTCATCAATTCGGACAATGCCTGCCCGGGCAAGTGGTGGATCGGTAAGCAGAAACCTTTCGTTTCCCCAGTGTGCGGCTATGCTGCGGGCTTCCTCCATGGAGCAGCAATGATCCACGCGCAGAACTGCATGGCGGGAGAGTTCACCGGACGAAACACTTTTCCATCGAATCCTGTTCTTTTCGTCTGCATAAAAGGCCGTGCGCAGTGCGGCATGGCGATCAAGCAGGCTGGTCCAGGCTGATTGCCATGCAACTTGAGAATACGGCTTGCCGTGAACACGCAGAAAACGCACAATGTGGGACGCCGCTGGAGCCAGCCCGATTTCCGAAGCGATCCAGAAATCCTCCTGATCGACCGTTGCAATATTTGAAACAGAAAGATCACTGTTCAGGAGGGAGTCACTCTCCTGCTCAATTGACGCGATATGATGGGCAAGCGCTTTCACGTTCAGCGCACTCAAGACCATTTGCACCGGTACATTATACCCAAGCAGATGCAATCGCTGGCTTACCGCAATGGCAAGCAGACTTGTTCCTCCTGCGGCGAAGAAGTTTTGTTCCCTCATGATCGGGCGGATATCAAGGAGTTCTTCCCATATGGCAGCTATAGCCAGCTCAAGCGGGCCCAATGGAGGAGTTGAATCACCCTGTTCAATAGTGCCGTTATTGAAGAGCTCTTCTGCAATCGCCCGAAGGGCCTTTTGATCAGCCTTGCCGGCAGAATTTAGCGGTATCTTATCCAGCACGGCAAAATGGGCTGGAATCATGTATGATGGGAGCTTCCTCTGAAGAAATTCATACCAGTTTACCGCTTCTTTTGCTCTTGTATCCTTATACTCCATAAACGCAAAAATACGGCCTTTAAGGTGCACTGACTTTGCTGCTTTTACACTGGGATGCCGCTGCAGCGCCAGCTCAATCTCATCAAGAGAGACTTTCTGCCCGGAAATTTTGATCGTATTGTCTGATCGGCCAAGTGTTTCAAGCTCATCATTGCTGTTCCATCTGGCAAGGTCATGAGAGCGGAATGCCCGTCCATAACGAGTTTCAACAAAATACTCAGCATTGAGTTCAGGTTGTTTCAGATACCCAGGAGAAACGCCGGTTCCAATAACATGAACCTCTCCGATCTCGCCTTTAGGTACCTCATTGCCATTTACATCAAGCAGATATACCTCAGTATTCGCAAACGGCCTGCCGCTCAGAATGGCGCCCTGCTCATCGGGATCGACATGATGCATGCAGATGGTGCCGCAGACCTCAGTAGCTCCGTAGATATTCCAATAGTCGACATGCCGTGCATAATGTCGAGCGTCATCGGCGTTCGGGAGTTCGCCGGCAGTAATGATGCAACGAAGTCCATTCGGCACTGCTCCATTCAGCAGATGCAGGTATGAGGGTGTAAAAAACGCGATCGAGACCTTATGGCGGCTCATCAGTTCAAGCAGGCGGTCAGGATTGTAGATTATTTCCAGCGTTACCGGTACAAAAGCTGAACCGGCAATCAGGGGAATGCAGAGCGTACGAAAACCAAGGATAAAAACCGGCGAAGAGGAGAGCAAAATGCGATCCTTACTGGTGATGCCTTGTGCGTTAATATGACCGAGCACCATATTGATGCAGGCGGCATGTGTCAAGGTAACACCTTTCGGAGTGCCGGAAGAGCCTGAGGTGAACAGAATGGCCGCGAGAGTTGTCAGACGGCTGTTTTTTTTGTCAACGACGTCTGTTGCACCGGTGCCCGATGCCGGCAATTCCTCGGGTCGGATGACGGCATCGCTCAGTTTGCCGCATCCATTGCTTAAGAGGCTCTTACCGAGTGCAGGAGGAATTTCTATGCCGTCAAGAACAATCAGCCGACGAATCCCTGCCTGCTCAGCCATATTAGCCAGCCGGTCGGCAGGGAGGTCTGCGGCCATGGGAACATAGACGCCGCCGGCTTTCAGTATGGCAAGAAAAGCTGCGGGCAGATCAGCGGATCGGTCCGTGAGAACACCGATTGATTCTTCGATCTTGATGTTCCTGCTTTGAAGTTCAATGGCTAGTCTTTCGGAAGCGGCGTCCAGTTCTGCATAGGTAATGAGCACCTCATCGGTAATAATCGCAGGAGCGGAGGGTTGCCTTCTCGCTGATAATGTGAAACAGTCCTGTATTTTCTGCTGATAATGCATACAAACTCAAAGAGTGCCGTTTTTTTCAGGGAATAAACCTGTCTGATAGCCAAGGCAGCGGTAACCGTTTGCTGCTGATGCCTGATCAATGCGGCGAACCCACTCAGCGTTTGTACTCAGCTCCTGTTTTACCCAGTTGCATATGCTGATTGTTATGCCATACTTCTCCGTGGAATTCCGAATCTTCTCGAGATACTCAACACAAACAGCGCGTTCAGGTGCGAGTCTTGAGCGCTGTTTGATATGGTTCTGATTCTCAAGCGATAGATACGGCCGGAAAAATTCACCGATGAGCTCGGGATTATAGTGGTTAATGTAGTTTGAAAGCAATACCAGGTTGCGTATTTCTGTAGTCAGAAATTCAGGTTTGATGTTGCGGACACCGGCTGATGCCAGAAGCGACATGTACTGGTCAATATTTTCATCGGTCAGGTAAGGGAGCATCAAAGGCTGACACAGAACAGACTCGGCTAATAAACCGAGTTCCCTGCATTGAACAAGTGTCTCAAGGCGTTCCTCAATTGATGCGGCATTTGGTTCAAGTACTTCACGAAGGTACCGGGGCATGATACCGATACTGCCATTCAGTTGAATTTTAGATGCAATCTGGCTCATCAAAGAGAATAGGGAGTCTCCTTTGTGGGTTACCTGCAAGTGCTTTGGGCCTGCCTTGGTCGCGATGAAAATTCGCACCGGAGAATCGGGATATTTCTCAAAATGGCGCACAAAGGTCCGCAGGATATCGTGCGCCAGACCGTTGAAAAGGTGCGGTTCGGAAAACGCCTCGGTTTTTGGTGAAAAGTAGTAAAAGAGCGGCTTCAGGTGATTGTGCTCAAGAGAGTTAGCCAATCGTTCCGGGTAGTTAGTAAAGACGGTAATTGGTTTTACATGATTGCCATCGGTCACCAGGCAGTACTGGCATGCAACTGCACACGACCCGACAGAAGGTGAGATCTCCAGCACATTGGTAGGACAGAGTCCGGTATAGTTGTGAATCTCAAGTGGCTGGTTTATATCTGTAAGGCTTTCCTGGTAATGGTCGCCGGCAGTGAGGTTATTGTTTTCGTAGAGTTTTGCAAACCATTCCGAACCAATTGCAAGCTGGGAAGCAACTTCCGGGGTAATCTCATAGTCAAGACCAAGATCGGCGAGCTGGCGGCTGTTGATTTTCAGCGGGACAAATCCCATCAATTCAGGGCAGGCAGGTCTGTGTGAAATATACCGGAACTGCGTTCTTGAAAGCATTGCGGCCTCGATTGAATTGCAGGAAGGGGTACTTACTTTTTTTTCCGGGGTCATAAACGAGGGGTTCAATTGGTTCTGTAGATCTCGTTGTCATCTTGTCGGAGAGACCGTATTATCAGTTAAGACAGCTGAATTTGTTCGGAACATAAAAATTACCTGCCTTCCATAGACAATTAATATAATGGTAATTCAGATGAAAGTAACGAATTTTCTTTGTAATAGTTTTCTTTGTAATGACTTGTTAATGCTTTGCCGAAATCAAGTTACTGGCTTTCAGTCATGGGTAACAGATCTGATGAAGCTTGTTTTGTTTATGCTTGTATGTACATATTTTACGGAAGAAATATTTGGCTACATGAACAAAACGCCCTTCCGCTGATTTCCTCGCTTTCGCTTCGGCGTCTTGTTCTCATATTCTTATTTGATCGTACAGGAATCTCGATTCAAACCAGCCTGCGAGGCGTTTTATGGAGGTGACTCGGTGCGGGCACTTGAAAAAAATGTGGCTATTTGACAGTTTGTTTATGTTGAATGTGGTAACAGATTGATATTATTAGTACGGAAAATGTTGACAGGGAAGCTTTGAATCAATTGTTTAATGCATGCACGATTAAAGGAAATCAAACCGGCAAGCAATTTAAATCATCAAATCATGCGGAAAAAACAGCTTGGCAATACGGATATGCACCTAACTCCTTTCGGCTTTGGAAGTTGGGCTATCGGGGGTGGCGATTGGTCGTACGGCTGGGGTGCACAGGATGACGGCGATGCCATAGCGGCAATTGAGCGCTCAGTTGAACTTGGCATCAACTGGATTGATACGGCTGCGGTCTACGGGCTTGGCCATTCGGAGGAGTTGGTTGGAAAGGCTGTTGCCGGTATGAAGCAGAAGCCCTATATTTTTACCAAGTGTTCGATGGTTTGGGATAGTGTTACCCGCCAGGTTGGATACAGTATCAAGGCTGATTCGATACGGCGCGAGTGCGAAGCGAGCCTTAAGCGGTTGCAGGTTGATGCCATTGATCTTTACCAGATTCACTGGCCAAACCCTGATGCTGATCTGGAGGATGGCTGGACTGAGATGGCCCGTCTGCAGGAGGAGGGACTGGTTCGTCATATCGGTGTTTCGAATTTCAGTGTTGATCAACTGCGCAGGGTACTCTCCATCGCACCGGTAGCCTCTCTTCAGCCGCCTTACTCGATGTTGCGGCCTGCTGCAGAAAAGGAGCTTCTGCCGTTTTGTCTCGATCAGCATATTGGCGTTATTGTCTACTCTCCGATGCTCTCCGGCATGTTGACTGGAGCCATGACCCGTGAACGGGCAGCGAACTTTTCATTGGATGACTGGCGTCGCCAGAACAAGGAGTTTCAGGAGCCGCGTCTCTCAGCAAATCTTGAACTGGTTGAGTTGCTTAAACAGATCGGAAACCCGCACAAACGCTCTGCCGGAGAGGTTGCCATTGCCTGGGTCTTGCGCAATCCTGCCGTTACGGGAGCTATTGTTGGCGGACGCAATGCAGCCCAGGTTGAGGGGATTGTCGGGGCAGGGGAGTTCAGGCTGAGCGGGGAAGAGATTGACGCTGTTGGGTCTTTTATTGCCAACATGCCGAAATAAGTAAGAATTTTGGGAGTTGCTGTCCGGAGTTTGAAATTTTTTTTTGTCGGAAGTGAAACTTTTAGCGGTGTTATCGGCTATTTTAATGTTAAATGGTTGGGTTTAATATTTTTATTGCATTACGTTATAAATCACGTAAATTGTTAGTTAAGTCTTATTTTTTGAAAATCACAAGAGAACCAGTTGAGTATGAGTTTGTTCAGTAATCTGTACAGGGATATTGCTATTGATTTCGGAACAACGAACACGTTGATTTTTATTCACGGTGTGGGTATTGTTTTAAATGAACCGTCAATTGTTGCCCGAGATTTCAAAACAGGAAAAGTTCTGGCTATAGGTAATGACGCTCTTGTCATGAGCGATAAGATTCATGGCGGCATTGTTACAGTCCGGCCGCTTTTCAATGGTGCCATTGGCGACTATCAGGCAATGAAGGAGCTGATAAAAGGACTGATCAATAAGACAAAAACACGCTATTCGTACGGCATCAACCGCATGGTTATCACTATTCCTTCGGGAATTACCCCGGTTGAAAAAAGGGCTGTGCGTGACTTTGCCCAACATGTTGGTGCCCGAAAAGTTTACCTGGTGAGTAACGCTATGGCGGCAGCTATAGGGCTCGGGCTTGAAGTCAGGGAACCTATGGGCAATATGGTTGTCGATATCGGTGGGGGGACAACAGAAATTGCGGTTATGTCACTCAGCGGCATAGCTTCCGGTGAATGTGTGAAGGTAGCCGGAGAAGATATGACCAATTTGGTTGCCCGTCATCTTCGTGATGAATACAACATGGCTGTTGGCGAACTCACCGTTGAAAATATCAAGACAACTATTGGGTCGGCTTACAGGCTGGATCCGGAACTGACCATGGAAGTCAGGGGTATCTGTCTT
This sequence comes from uncultured Chlorobiaceae bacterium, assembly GCA_903942355.1. Lineage (GTDB taxonomy): Bacteria > Bacteroidota > Chlorobiia > Chlorobiales > Chlorobiaceae > Chlorobium. The sequence continues at coordinate 11,280 of CAJAOR010000029.1, forward strand.
GAATCCGGACTTCCTGAGGTACGGAAGCTCAGTTCCGTCACCATTAGAGAGGTTATTTCAACTCCGCTTAACCAGATTGTCACGGCAATCAAAAAAAGTCTTGAGGCTTTGGTTACCAAACCGGAAATTTCGGTTGATATTTTTGATCGCGGCCTTTTCCTGGTTGGAGGTGGAGCACTGATCAAGGGCATTGACAAAAAAATTCATGAGGAGACGAACGTTCCAGTCCATATTTGCGAAGACCCCCAGACGATTGTGTTAAGGGGAGCGGGAGAGATTCTTGAAAACCTTGAGAAGTATAAAGGCCTTTATACGACCTGACCGCGGCATAAAGCGGGGTTATCAAAAAAGGTTGACGGTCAGATACAGTGTCTCATACGTTCTGGATAATTATCAAGTTAAGCGTTGAGTAAGTGCAAAATAATTGCCTTACTCAATGTTTTTTTTGTTTAGGGCCTCAGTTTTCGGTAGTCGATATCGAACTTTTTTATACGAAGTCCCATGATTCTGTCTGAAAGGCCAAGTTGTACTGCGGCACGGGACATGTTTCCTTTTGTGCGTTTGAGCGCCTCCATGATCATCTCTTTTTCAATGACATCGAGTTTTTGTTGCAACGATCCAGTATAGGGCGTACCGCTGGATTCTGCAGTCTGGAGTGTCGGAGGGAGATGATAGCCGTGAATAACGTTATCTTCGCTTAAAATGACCGCCCGTTCGATGCAGTTCTGCAGTTCGCGTACGTTACCCGGCCAGTGATAGCGCATCAGCATGTCGATCGAATTGGTCGAGATTCGCCTGATCCCTTTATGGTTGGCACCGTTGTATTTTTCTACAAAATAATCGGCAAGCAGCAAGATGTCTGTTTTCCGTTCACGGAGCGGAGGAACGGTTATGGGAAAAATATTCAGCCGGTAAAAGAGATCTTCCCTGAAGAGGCCGCTCCGTATCAGCTCTTCAAGATTGCGGTTTGTAGCGGCTATGATGCGCACATCAACCTTGATGGTTTTTGAACCTCCTACCCGTTCCAACTCCTTTTCCTGTATGATTCTGAGCAGTTTTGCCTGAACCGCCAGGCTGAGTTCGCCAACCTCATCGAGAAAGATCGAACCGGTATGGGCAAGCTCAAATCGTCCTTGCCGGGTGATCAACGCTCCGGTGAATGCCCCTTTTTCATGTCCGAAGAGCTCGCTTTCGACAATGCTTTCAGGCAAGGCTGCGCAGTTGAACTTGATAAACGGCTTATCGACCCTGTGGCTTTTAAAATGAATGGCACTGGCCACCAGTTCTTTTCCCACGCCGCTCTCTCCCAGTACAAGGGTTGTTGCGTTGGTTTTGGCGATCTTATCAATCATTTTATAGAGCGATACCATCGGCTTTGTATTCCCGATAATATTTGACGGGCGTTCAGCTTCTGAAAGAGTCTCCTCGTCGTGTTTTTCAGGAAGGGAGTTCTGCCTTGCTGCCGTCTCTGTGATTTTTGCCTCCAGAGGTTTTTTTTCGCTCTCCTCGTGTGCAAGCTGCTTGATGCGCACTGCCTGTGAAATCATGGAGGCGATAATCGAGAGCTGGTCTACATAGTGCTGGAGCATATCGGTGCGTTTCTCACCGGCTTTTGCTGCTTTGGTGCTTTTGTCTCCGGCACTGGCTTCAAGCTGGCGGTCTGCGCTCAGAGTGCCGATTATTTCCATGCCCGCCTTGATTGGAATGCAGATAAAACAAAGGCTCTCTTTTTTTGCTTTGGCCCTTGAGCGGGTTCGGTCGAGAAAAAGCGGCTCGTTTTCAATAGAGGGAACAATGACTGCCTTACCGGTTTTTACCACATGGCCGATAACTCCTTCACCGATCTGGTATCGGCCTCTCTCCTTCTCTTTTTCCGTCAGTCCGAATGACTCGTTGATAACAATTTCGCCGCTGTCACGGTTAAGAATGGTAATCATTCCCCTCAGCATGTTCATATTTTCCGACATGATGAAAAGAACAAGCCTTAAAACCTTGTTGATATCATCTTCATGGGTTATGGTCCTGCTGACTTCAGCAAGCAGGCTGATACTGCTATGTTCTTGTTCCTGAGCTGTGAGCATGATGCTTACTGTAAAATTATCAGTGTTTGACTAAAAGTGCGTTGTTGTAAATGCGTTCAAGTTCTTCCGGCTTCAGTGCCCGTTTCTTTTCAGTGGCTGTTGTGCGGACAAGAGCAAGAAGATGGTTAGCTTCGTCTCTGGTCATGATGGTTCCCTTTTCTGAAAAAAAATGTTGTATCGATGCGCTTCCCGAGTGTTTTCCTATCACGAGTTCGTACTTGTCTCGTCCAATCTCATCCGGAAGAAATGGCTGATAGGAGAGCGGATGTTTCAGTAGCGCTGAACAGTGAATACCTGATTCATGCTGGAATGCCGATCTGCCTACGACCGGTTTCTGATCTTCGATAGCTCTTCCCGATGCCCTGCTTACCGCAGCGCAGAGGTGTGAGAGCTTTCTCGTGTCAATGTCAGTTTTGTACTTTCCAGAAAGCTTCAGGGCTATGGCAAGCTCTTCGAGTGCAGCATTTCCGGCCCGCTCGCCAAGTCCTGTTACCGAAACGCTGACGGCATGGCATCCCGCTTCCAAAGCGGTAAAGGCGTTGGCTGTTGCCATGCCGAGATCATTATGGGCATGAAATTCAAGAGCGGTATTGCTTGCTGATGTCAGGAAGCCTATAAGCTGGATTATTGTTGATGGTGTTGCGATGCCGACCGTATCGGCAATTCTAACCCTGTCCGCGCCGCACGCTTCAGCATCGAGTACAAAACGTTTCAGCAGTCCAGGCTCCGCTCTTGTAGCGTCCTGAGCTCCAACGCTTACAACGTCGAAATATTTTTTTGCTCTTGGAATGAGTTCCTGCAACTGCTCCTGTACCCAAGCATAATCCCTTTCCATAAGCTCCAGGTACAATGCAGAAACCGGAAAGCTGATATGAACCGCCTCGGTGCCGCAAAGGCATGCATCCTCAATGTCCTGCCATTTTGCACGTGCCCAACTGGTCAGGCGTACCGGAAGCTTCAGTGCAACGATTTCTCTTATCGTGTTCCGTTCTTCATTACTGATGGCCGGGTATCCGATTTCCAGTTCGTTGACCCCAATTTCGGCAAGCAGGCAGGCAATTTCCATTTTTTCCGCACTGCTGAAAACAACTCCGGGGGCCTGTTCGCCGTCCCTCAGCGTTGTATCGATGATCCAGGGCCTGACGGCGGAACGAGTAGATATTCTGCTCTCTATGTGCATATTCTGGCGTTTTCTTCTGTGAACAAGTGATTCATTCGGGATGTTCTCCCGATATCAAATTATTTAAGCGTCCACTCATTATAACCTAAATAAATAAGGGTTATAATGATTATTGTAATAAAAATTTTAGACATTTTTGTGCTTTCGCGTGATCTTTTATCATAAAAGTGTGATCACGGGCCTTATTTTGAGGCATTGGCGGTGGGTGAGGGGAAATTTTGCTCCCGTCAGGAGCAGAGTATCCCTAATGAGGGGAGTTCACGGTAGCGTTCGTTATGGTCAATACCAAAGCCGACAATGAAGGTGTTGGGTACGATAAAGCCGGTATAGGCAATTGCAACCGGGTGTTTTCGTGCTTCCGGCTTATCGAGTAGCGAGCATATCTTCAGTGATGCCGGCTGCAATGCCCTGAGTTCAGCGGTTATCTGCTGCATGGTAAGCCCGGTGTCGATAATATCTTCAACCAGAAGCAGATGGCGGCCTGCAACGTTAAGGTTATGGCGGATGGCGACGTTTCCTGAAGAGGTTCTCTCCGAGCCGTAGCTTGATGCATGAATAAAGTCAATGGTGCAGGGAATCGTTATGGCGCGAGCAAGATCAGCCGCAAAGATAAAGGCTCCTTTCAGGACTACGACAAGGTGAAGGGGGCATTCGGGTGTTGCTCCGGCATAATCGTCCGATATCTCCTTGCCGATCTCCCGAATACGGTTTCCGATTGTTTCTGCCGAAAAAAGCGGGGTAATGGTGGTGACGGTTTGCTTTTTGCTCATTTGAAAAAAGTGATGGTTCAGTTGCTCTCTTGCTGGATGTACCGGTCGATCTCCTTCCTGTAGAGCTCTTTGTGAACGGTGCTGAGCGAAGAAGCTGTAAAGGAATTTTGTGCGAGTCGAACAATAGCATCACGGTCAAGGTCAAGAGCAATTGCCGCCTCAATGTAGTTTTCGTTTATATACCCGCCAAAATAGGCCGGATCATCCGAGTTGACGGTAACGCAAAGGCCCCTTTCCAGCATGGTTTTCAGATTGTGTTCCTTCATGCTTTTGAATACCCTGAGCCTCACATTCGACAAGGGGCAGACCGTCAGTGGAATCTGCCTGCGAACCAGTTCCTCCACCAGCCTTTCATCCTCCATGCAGTGAACGCCGTGATCAATGCGGACGATATGCAGGGTGTCGAGCGCTTTTTTCACCGAAGCTGCGCTTCCCTCCTCGCCTGCATGGGCGACGGTCAGGAAGCCCTCCCTGTGTGCCCGTTCAAAGAGGCGGATGAATTTCTCGGGAGGGTTGCCACGCTCCGAAGAGTCGAGGCCGATACCCGCGATCCACTGCTTCCACAGCATCGCTTTTTCAAGCATTTTTATGCCCTCCTCTTCACTCAGATGGCGCAGGACGCACATGATAAGCTTGGTAGAAACACCGAGGGTATCGTTTGCTTCCACAAGTGCCCGCTCAATTCCCCTTACAACGGTTTCAAACGCAATGCCCCGCGCTGTATGGCTCTGGGGATCAAAAAAGATCTCCGCATGACGCACCTGCTGCGATGCCGCCTTGCGGAGGTAGGCAATGGTGAGGTCGTAAAAATCCTCTTCGGTGATCAGGACTGCGGTTGCCCGGTAATAGATGTCAAGGAATGACTGCAAGTCACTGAAGTTGTAGGCCTTTCTGGCCGCTTCGGCGTCAGGATAGGGAAGCGAGACGCCGTTGCGTTTTCCGATGGCTATCATCAGTTCAGGTTCAAGCGTTCCTTCAATGTGCAGGTGCAGCTCTGCTTTTGGTATCCCTGCAATAAAACCGGCAAGCGACTTCATGGCGTAACGAGGTTAAAGGAATTGTATTCGGGAACGTACAGTAAATTTCCACATTAATGCGCAATCTTTCAGCAATTTATGAAAAATCGCCGCAATATTGCATGAAGGCGTTTATTCAGCAAGCTTGGGGAGAAACGAAAGGTCGACGTAGTATTTTTTCGGGTTGTTACGGTCCATAAACACTCTTATTCGATTGTTTTTTATGTAGTCCGTCGGGTCGTACCAGAGATTGTCGCTTTTGAAAATATGTATTTGCGATGTTGACGGATTCTTCCACTGCGTTATAACCTGAAACGGGTTTCGGCCATTGACTGATACGGCTGTATTGCATGCGACTGACTGGAATTCGCTCTCAATCGGGGATCCCTGTTCCTTCAGGTATTCGTTTTTTCGGCTTTTCAGCTTGGGCGCAAGGAAAAAGCCGACGCCAATCAGCAAAAATATGCCCCCCAACCCTCCAACAATGATAGACGCGCCCCAGAGCGAAAAGAAACTGTTGAGCCTCGCCTTATACGGTTCAGCAGGGAGGTAGAGCACCTCTACTTTTTCGCCTTCCGAGTAACCCGGCGGGTTACTGCCAATTGATGAGACAAATTCTATTGCTTTGCCGTTACGCTCAGTGAAACGAACGACAGGATGATAGGTCCTTGACTTGTTGGAATAAGAGAGGATGAGATGAACGACAGTCCCTTCCGCTTTTGTGGCTTCTGCGAGAAATGAACGGGTATCTTCATTGATGTAGAACGTGCCGACGAGCATTGCAACACCGAGGCCGGTGAAGAGGTACTTGATGACGGATAGTACGTTCATGGTTATTCCTTCTTATTTGATTGGGTTGTTTTCGCAATGGCCCTTTTAGCATAGAGATGCTTGACCGACCGTTGAAATAGAAAAGCCTCCTGAAGTAAAAATAAAGAAAAGTTGGGAGAAGTTAAGAGTCTGTTCAAAAGAAAAACGGATATCAGAAATCCTGAAAGCCTGCCGGATCAGTTGTGTATTATTTAAGAAGAAAGGCGCGTATATTTCATGAAGAAAGTTTTCTCATCATGCCGGAACTGATATTTTTCTTGATTCAATGAAGAGGCCGAAAAAAATTCTTGCGCTCAATACCGGCTCATCCAGCATCAAGTTTGCGCTGTACGAAACCGGTGAGACCGAAAAGCTTCTGTTTACCGGTTCGCTGACGCGGATTGGCCATGAGGGCGGATCGTTTTCTGTCAGGGACGGGCAGGGGAGCTCTCTTGCCGCTGAACGTGTTGCCTTTCCGGATCATGATGCTGCATGTGCCTCTCTTTTTTCCTGGGTCGTGTCGCAGGGTGAAGCCTACGCGCCTGATGCCATAGGGCATCGTATGGTGCATGGCGGCCCCCGATACTCCGTCCCGCAGGCAGTTTCTTCTGAACTGATTGCCTCTCTTGAGGAGCTGGTTCCCTATGCTCCCGAGCATCTTCCGCATGCGTTGAAGGCTGTCAGGTATGGCTCGAAACATTTTCCCAGAACGCTTCAGGTGACCTGTTTTGATACCTCCTTTCACTCTTCCATGCCGCCTGTCGCACGCTTCTACCCTTTACCGGAATCGATTCGCAGCGAGGGTGTTCAGCGTTATGGTTTTCACGGCCTCTCCTATGAGTATCTGTTGGGCGAGCTTGAACGGCAGGGGGGACGTGAAGTCGGCCAGGGAAGGATCATTCTTGCCCATCTGGGTCATGGCGCCAGCATGGCTGCTGTGAAAGAGGGCAGAAGTATTGATACCACCATGGGATTTTCTCCTGCGGGCGGGCTCGTGATGAGTACCCGCACGGGGGATCTTGATCCGGGAGTGATTCTCTTTCTCTTGCAACAGGACAAAATGAGTGCCACCGAGATCAAGGAGATGGTTAACCGTCAATCCGGGCTATTGGGCATTTCAGGGATCAGTGACGACATGCAGGTGCTGCTTTCGATGGAGCCGCAGAGCCTTAAAGCCCGCGAAGCGGTTGCCATGTTCTGTTACAGGGCGAAAATGTATCTGGGCTCTTATGCCGCGGTGATGGGTGGTGTTGATACCCTTGTTTTTTCAGGGGGTATCGGTGAACATGCGGCTGTTATTCGCAGCCGTATCTGTGACGGGCTTGGTTTTCTGGGTATTGCTGTTGATGAGTGCCGTAACCGGCTCTCTTCACCGGTCATTTCGCCTGATGGCTGCGCGGTTACGGTCAGGGTTATTGCAACAAACGAAGAGCTGATGATCGTGCGGCACACCATGGATATTCTTGCAGGCACCGTTCATCGCCCATAAGGCATAACGCAGCGTTTTCTTCATTTAAAATATGGACGTATGGATCAGTCTCCTCTTCCTCATGAAGGCCCGCTTTCGGGTGATGAACTGCAGCGTATCGATGCCTACTGGCGTGCAGCAAACTATCTTTCTGTCGGACAGATCTACCTGATGAATAATCCGCTGCTTCGCGAACCGCTGAAGCCTGAGCAGGTCAAGCCGCGTCTTCTGGGGCATTGGGGAACGACACCCGGGCTTAATTTTATCTACGCCCATCTTAACCGCCAGATTTGCCAGCGAGACCTCAACATGATTTACCTTACGGGGCCGGGGCATGGCGGTCCTGCGCTGGTAGCCAATGTCTGGCTTGAAGGCACCTACAGTGAGTATTATCCCAACATTTCAGAAGATGAGGCCGGCATGAAAAAGCTTTTCCGGCAGTTTTCATTTCCGGGTGGCATTCCGAGCCATGTTGCGCCTGAAACTCCCGGTTCCATCCATGAGGGGGGGGAACTCGGCTATGCGCTTTCCCATGCTTTCGGTGCGGTTTTTGATAATCCTGATCTGGTTGCTGTCTGTGTGGTGGGTGACGGTGAAGCTGAAACCGGCCCTCTTTCTGCATCGTGGCATTCAAACAAGTTTCTTAACCCTGCTCGCGACGGAGCTGTTCTTCCGATTCTGCACCTGAACGGGTATAAAATCGCCAATCCAGCCTTTCTTGCCCGTCTGCCGCATGATGAGCTCGAGTGCCTGATGAAAGGGTACGGGTACAAGCCCTGTTTTGTTGAAGGTTCCGATCCTGAAATCATGCATCAGAAGATGGCCGCCGCACTCGATAGCTGTTTTGACGAGATTGCCAGCATTCAGCGCGAAGCGCGGGAAAATGGAGCGACGGAAAGGCCGTCCTGGCCCATGATTGTGTTGCGCTCTCCGAAAGGCTGGACTGGGCCGAAAGAGGTTGACGGCAAAAAAACCGAGGATTTCTGGCGTTCGCATCAGGTGCCTTTTTTGGCGGTGAGGGAAAATCCAGCCCATCTTGCGCTGCTCGAAGCGTGGATGAAGAGCTACCGGCCTGAAGAGCTGTTTACTGCTGAGGGCTCGCTGAAACCGGAACTGAAAGAGCTTGCGCCAAAAGGGCAGCGCCGGATGGGTGATAATCCTCATGCCAATGGAGGATTGCTTTTGAAATCGCTGCATATGCCTGATTACCGCGATTATGCTGTTTCTGTTCTCTCTCCAGGTTCTGTCAAGGCTGAGGCGACAAGGGTTATGGGTACGTTTTTGCGGGATATCATGAAACTGAATGAGCACGACTCCAATTTCAGGGTATTCGGGCCTGATGAAACCGCATCCAACAGGCTTGGATCGCTTTTTGAGGTTACCGACCGGGCATGGATGGAGCATGTCATGCCATATGATGAAAATCTTTCCCGGAACGGCAGGGTCATGGAGATTCTTTCCGAACATACCTGCCAGGGCTGGCTCGAAGGCTACCTGCTGACCGGCCGGCATGGTCTTTTTTCCTGCTATGAGGCTTTTATACACATCATCGATTCGATGTTCAATCAGCACGCAAAGTGGCTGAAGATAACCAATGATGAAATTCCCTGGCGTCGCCCCATTTCTTCGCTGAACTACCTGTTAACCTCCCACGTCTGGCAGCA
>CAJAOR010000030.1 GCA_903942355.1 uncultured Chlorobiaceae bacterium
ATGTTGTGAATAGAGCGGGTCTCATATTCGCCGCCAATGAATATCTGGAGAGTGATCGCTGCGACATTCATGCGGATGGCATCTTCGATATCAACCGCAAGTTCTTCATCGGAGAGTTCCTTGAGAATGCTCGGCCCTCCGCTGCAGCGCATGACAACCGCCTTGGTGAGGCTCGGCGGAACGGTAGTGCGCAAAATACCGCGGGTAAGCATGATGGCATCGGCATAAGGCATAAGCGGAACGATATTGACATCGGGACGTTCAAGACCGGTAGTCGGACCCTGGAAGTAGCCATGATCGATAGCAAGCATGACCGTTTTTCCGGTATCGGGACGGAATATCCTTGAAAGACGGTTTTTCATTCCCCAATCAAGAGAGTGTGCACCTTTCAAAAAAAATCCGTAGTTGTTGACCGGAATATCAAGATAATACTCTTTGGCCTGCTTGTCTTTATCGTACTCTGCCATAGTGATGGGTCTCCAATTTTTCGGTTATGGTTCTGTTATTTCTGCATTCTCTTTCATTCAGCGGAGCGCGGCTGCAATGTTGCCACCGTCCACCGTGGTAATGGAACCGGTTGTCCTTATTTCGAGCGCCAGATGGACAAAGGCCTCCGCAACATCTTCAGCGGTCACCTCAAGCTGCAGGAGGTTTCCGGCCATGTACTCCTTTTCACTCAGGCCGCGGGCTGTTGACCGCGCCTTGATCATCTCTGCGGTAAGCAGGCCACTGCGAATACGGTCGGCATTGATACCATTTGAGCGGATTCCGTCACGGCCATGATCAAGCGCATATTGCCTAACAAGAAAAAGCGTTGCCGCTTTGGGAAGACCATAAGGGCCAAAGTCAGGACCTGGATTGACAGCCTGTTTTGAAACGTTGAACAGCAGAACACCACCGGTACCCTGAAGTTTCATCACCCTGACTGCCTCCTGGGCAATGGACTGGTGTGAAAAAAAGTTCAGCTCAAAACTTTTGCGCAGAAGATCGTCGGAGACTTCGCCTATGCGGCCCTGAATGGCAACTCCAACATTTGAGACAATAATGTCCACTCCTCCGAACCGGCGGCATGCCGCGTCGAAAGCCGAGCGGATCTGAGCTCTGGAGGTAACGTCACACGTAAGGGCAAGAACGTTGCCGCCGAGCTCCTCTGCTGCAGGGTCAAGTGCGTCGCGGGTGAGATCGAGCATAACCAGTTCGGCCCCTTTCTGGCGAAAGGCTTTAGCCGTCGCAAGGCCGATGCCGCTTGCAGCTCCCGTGACCATGACAATCTTGCCGGCAAAAACATCATGATGAACCTTGGTCATCTTGGCCTGCTCCATGTCCCAGTACTCTATTTCAAAAGCCTCACGGTCGCTGATGGATTCAAAGGTACCAACTGATTCGGCATCAAGAATTGCAGAAGCTGTGCCTGTTGCGATATCGGCATTGACTGCGGCTGATTCAGCGGTTTTACCAAGGCCAAACAGCCCAAGACCGGGCACAAGCACCACTCTTGGCAACGGGTCGAGCATGGTTACCTGCATGTCGGAGGCCTGCTGCTGGGCATTAAAATAGTTGGTGTACTCTTCACGGTAGCGCTGCACAGCCTCATGCACCGCAGCCTTGAATCCCGCAATATCTCGTGCATCGGGAGCAGGAACAACAAGCGGCTTGTTTTTTGTCCGGATAATAAAGTCAGGCGTCATGGCGCCCTTTTGGCTCATGCCAACAAGATCAGTACTGTTGACATAGTCAAGAATGAGCGGCGAGGTACGGAATTCAAGAATGAACTGATGATACTCTCGCGTACCGGGTGACTTTTCATCAACACAGGCTCCCCTGATGACGGGAGCAGCAACTTCAACCGAAGCCATTTCCGATGGCAGGGTTACGGATGGAAAGGTTTTTCTCCCTGCCTCAGCAATACGCGCTTCGAGCGTGCTGACAGCCTCAATCATTCGCCCGTAGGCCTCCTTGGCCGTAGCTCCGAACGTGACCAGACCATGTTTGTGCAGCACAAGTCCTTTAATATCCGGGTTTGATTCATAGACAATAGCTGCCGAACGGGCCAAACCGAGACCAGGCTTGATATAGGGCACAGAACCAAAGCTGTCGCCAAGCGTTTCACCAACAAGCCTTGCGCCATCAGGCTGATTGCTGAGGGTGAGCAAGGCAAACGAATGCGTATGAAAAATAAAACGGTGCGGAAGAAAGGCGTGAAGGAGAGTCTCAATCGAAGGGGTCAGCCTGTGCTCGGCCATATGGTCAGTCAGACTGAACATATTCAGAAGCAGAAGGTGCTTGAATTCTTTGGTCGAAAAGCGCCGAAGAGCCTCTTCGCTTACCAGATCGTTGCGGGTGAAAAGTTCACCCAGTTTACGCAGTGGCCCTAACCGGAGCGGCGTGTAATCACACCCTGAGACACGACTCAAATCAACACCGCTGGCTTTAATCAAGAGTACATCAGCCCGGTTGCCGACCATATCCACCAGTTCGCATTTAACTGAGGTATTCCCTCCGCCGTGCATCACCAACGAACTTTCGCTGCCAAGCAGACGGGAGGCATAAACCAGTTCGGCAAGTTCTGCCTGCATTTCGGCTGAACTACACTGCTCCCTGACGGAGCATTGAAGAGCTGCATCGTTCCAAAGGTTCTGCATAAAAAATCATACTTCTCACGCCGAAACCCGGCATGTATTGTTTAAAAATAAAGATCCCCACACGAGTTACTGCCTGTTCAGGATCGAGCTTTTTTTTTCTTTTCATGCCACCCTTCAATAAAAAAGCCGGAACTGTAGATAAGGAGAAAACCGGGGATCACAACACCAAGAAAAGAGATTTTGTCACCAATCGCGGGCAACTGACCGGAAGACCAGATCATCCAAACCAGTACACACCAGACAGGTCCTACAAACAGAAAAGTGGTATTCCAGAGTCTCTTGAAACTGTATTTCATGACATTTATTGTCTTTACAGAAATAGCGAAACCGGTCACATTTGACCGTTAATCCGAAGCTTGCGTTCATGACGCTTCTCAAGAATGATCCTCACCAGGTACTGCAACGCATTGAGCACATAGGTAAAATAGGCGAGAAAGGCATCCATAATCAGTACATGTGTGGAAGCACCGAAGTAAGCCAGAAAGAAATAGAGCAGATGGAAGAATGCAGCAACCGTGCTTCCAATATCTTCCCAAAAAAACTCTTTTGAGTAAACCCATTTATCGAAAATCTCCTTCTCAAAAAACATGCCTGTTATGAAAAGAAGAGCAAAGAAAAGCGTTTTAAACAGAATAGCTACGCTGACCCAGTAAAAGCTCGAACCAAACAGTTCGTTTGCGTAAAGAGCTGTTATGGTAACGCCGCCCACAAAAAAGAAAAACTGGATCGGTGCAAGAATAATCTGAATATCGGTCCAGATTGAAGCGTTCCTTTTGACAAGCTGTTCAGGGGTATAACGAGCCATCTTTTTTTACGCTTAACTGATAAAAAAAATTACGAGTAACATTGCAACTACCAGACCAGCACGCTCAAACTGGGCGCATGGAATATAGTAAAATTGAAGAGAGAGAAAAAACCTCTGAAAGAAGGAGTCATCAGCAGCAGCATGTAATGGTACCGATAGCGAATCATAGCAAACATTTTTATTGATCAGAAAGTCTTTACCGATTAGATTACAAGGGAAATGACAAACAGAGCAACCTTTAACAACTCTGTGTGACAACAATTGGCACTATCTCATTGTCCTGATCATGACCGACAGCAATACACCCTCTGCAATGGCATTCGCCCTCAAGCTGCTTGGTCTGCGCAATCACAGCAACAAGGAACTTGAGCGTAAACTCAGGAAAAAAGGATATGAAACAGAGAGCATTGAACCGGTGCTTGGAAAACTTACACAGCAGGGAGTACTTGATGACCGAGTGTTCGCTATGGAACTCATCAGAAGCCGGTCAAGGCGAAAACCGGCAGGAAAATTGAAAATCGGTATGGAGTTGCGAAAAAGAGGAGTGTCGGAGGCTATTATCGGCGAACTGCTCAAAGAGTACGACAGTACCGAACTCTGTTACCGGGCAGCAGAAAAAAAAGTCGCATCACTGCATAATGCCACTGACGCCGAGCGAAAAAGAAAGCTGGAAGTATTCCTCAATAACCGTGGGTTTGAATGGCAGGAGATTCAAACCGTACTGAAGCAGTTGCATGCATCCAGTACGGATTTTGAAGAACCCTGTTAAACCAGCCGTCATCCATGCACCAGCGAGCCAACCTTTTCACCACGGAGCAGTCTAGTCAGATTCCCTTTTTCATTCATGTTCATGACCACAATGGGAAGCGCGTTTTCACTGCAAAGGGTAATGGCGGTCATGTCCATAACCCGTAGGTTCTTGCGCAAGACATCAAGATAGGATATGTCGGCAAAAAACTGTGCATTTGAATTTTTTTCAGGATCAGAATCGTAGACACCGTCAACTCTGGTTCCTTTGACAATAATATCAGCCTCAATCTCGATAGCCCTCAGCGAGGCGGCCGTATCGGTTGTAAAATAGGGGTTTCCAGTACCGGCACCGAAAATAACGACCCGTCCCTTGTCAAGATGACGAACTGCCCTGCGCCGGATAAATGGCTCAGCCATCTGTTCCATTTTTATGGCTGTCTGGAGCCTGGTAAAAACTCCTTGGCGTTCAAGGGCATCCTGAAAAGCTAACGCATTGATCACCGTTGCAAGCATACCCATATAGTCTGCCTGTACACGATCCATCTTCTCTGCCGCCTCGGACATGCCACGAAAAATATTGCCTCCACCAATCACGATGGCAATCTGGGCACCCATCTCCTGAGCCTCCTTGATTTCATCGGCGTAGCGCTCAAGCATCTCGGGATTAATGCCATAGCCGTCCGCTCCGGCAAGTGCTTCGCCACTTAATTTCAGCAAAATGCGCTTGTAGTGGAGCATATCCTTATCCTCAGCAAGAAAGAATTAATAAAAACAACCTTATAAATATGTACAAAAAAAAAGCCTCGAACAACGAGGCTTTTTTTCTTACTCTCCCAATTTACAGCGGACAAATTCAATCACATCAGCCTTCACTTGATGTTTTTTTCGAAACTCACTGAGCACATCAGAGACCTTTGTATTATTGTCTTTGATAAAGAACTGTTCACTGAGCACAACGTCCTGGTAGTACTTTTCAAGCCTGCCGATAACAATCTTGTCGACAAACGCCTCTTTCTTGCCCTGCTCAAGAGCCTGCTGGCGATAAATTTCCGACTCTTTTGCGATATAATCGGCCGGAACAAATGAACGGTCAACAACAATCGGA
>CAJAOR010000031.1 GCA_903942355.1 uncultured Chlorobiaceae bacterium
AAGCCCACCCGGGGGGCATAAAATAACATGACTCCGTCATAAAAATCGATCAATTCAGGGTTTAACCTCACAAGCGGCAGCATGTTCCCTGATGCGCAGAATGCGCTGCAGCACTGGCGGATGGGAGTAGTTGAGAAAAACATAAACAGGATGAGGCGTCAGATTCGAAAGATTGTTGCGTGACAGCTTCTTGAGTGCATCGGCCAGAGAGGCTCCATGCTCAAAAGTCGAGACCGCATAAAAGTCCGCTTCGTACTCGTGTTTTCGAGAGAGTGCCTGCATGAAAATTGAAAGAACCCACTCAACCGGGGTATAGAGCAGCGAAAAAAAGATCAGACTGCCATAGACGGAGAGGTCATGCATGAAAAATGCATCAAAAAGAGATCGGTTCTTCATGAATACAGAGAGCAGAAACAAAAGCGCACCAAGATTGCACAGGCTCAGAATCATGTTGATGATAATGTGTTTTTTCTTGAAGTGACCTATTTCATGAGCGAGAACCGCAACCAGCTCAGCAACAGGATGAGCATTGATCAGGGTATCGAACAGGGCAATTCTCTTGCGCTTTCCAAAGCCCGTAAAAAAGGCATTTGCCTTTGCTGAACGCTTTGATCCATCAAGAACGTAAATGCCGGTAAGAGGAAACGTAACCTTTCTGGCATACTGCATGATCGCACTTTTCAGCTCCCCCTCTTCAAGAGGAACAAACTTGTTGAAGAGCGGCATAATCCATGTTGGAGCAATATACTGGATCAACAGAGAGACAATCGTAATCCCGCCCCATGCCCAAAGCCAGGCCATCGAACCGGTCACTTCAAAAAACCAGAGCACTCCAGCAAGCAAAGGAACACCAAGAAGAAGGGAAAGTGCAAGGGTTTTCAGGAGATCCGCCGCAAAAACAGCCGGGGTGGTTTTGTTAAAGCCGAATTTCTCCTCAATCACAAAGGTTTTGTAGATGCTGAACGGCAGATCGATCAGCGACTGAAGCAACAACAACGCTCCGATATACAGGACTCCGCACAGAATCGGATTGAACCCGAAGCCTCTCAAAAACTGGTCGAGCAGATTAAATCCACCCATAAACCAGAAAAGCAGAAGGATGGAGAGATCAAATGCCGAACTGAATAATGAAAAGCGGGTTGAACTGCCGAGATAGTCTCTTGATTTTTGGTAGGCCTCCTCATCAAAGAGTCCGACAAACTCCAGAGGCAGCTTGGCATCAGCCGCTTTGAGATTCAGCAGTTCCGAAATCAGTTTAACAAAAAAGGTAATAATCAACGTCCAGAAAACGACCGCACCAAACAGGTTCATAAGCATAGGTTCAATTTGAAAAAAAGGTCAATCAAGAAGGCCGGTCAGCACTGCTTGTCAGTCAAGATAACGTTTCTGCAATTCGCCATAGGTTTCAATCCGGCGATCACGCAAAAAGGGCCAGTGTGAGCGGTAAAAAGCTATGCGACTTCTGTCGCACTCGGCAAGCAGAATTGTTTCATCCTGATGTGCTGCCTCCTGGATGATCTGACCAAAGGGATCGCAAACAAAACTGTTGCCCCAGAACTCCAGCTCCCCTTCT
>CAJAOR010000032.1 GCA_903942355.1 uncultured Chlorobiaceae bacterium
CAGGAATTGACACGAATGATCGCCGCAGTCGTCATGGAGCAGCGCCTGTTGATCGATATTTTATCTCTCAAAGAACAATCTCTCAAAAAGGTGAGGGATCCGGTATCTCAACTGGCATTATTTTAACCGGACACCACTGATCCCCAAGAATGGAGTGATTCACGTTTTCCTTGAATCGAGCCAAAATCGTTTTAGCTTGACCTGCAAGAACAAGACTTTCCTTAGTCAATTTTTTATTGGTTTCCCAAGCTTTTTCAGCAGCTTCCGCAACAAACACTTCAGCCACATGCTTTCCGCCTTGAGGATGCTTGAAAAAGTGAGCAAATCTTGCCCAGTATGTGACGAAGAGATTCTGCATAATGGTATTGATTTAATTTTCGTTATGTCAATAATATTAGCTGCTACTTATTAGTGCCGAAGAGATAGCTGAAGTTAGCTGCTTGAGTTTGTGGACATGCCGGGAATCGAACCCGGATATACCGGGGTCACTTTGGATTTACCCGGCAGCTACACCTGTCATGCCCGTTGTTCTTTCCCCCTTTCAGGGATGGGGGGTTCCCCACAATATTCTTTATCCTTCCATAACCACTCCTTTTTTTGGTTGAAAAACCCCCCGTCTACTTATTACACAAAACCGGTTATTTCCTGTTAGTTGTAAATAAATGCCTAGGTGTTACTGCGAGACCAAACACAATATTCTTTACCTTTTTTTATTGCCCCAGTCATTTATTGTTCTGTTTTCAGTGTCACCGTCTATCTATTAACGATTAGCAGTTATTCTCGGTTAGTTACGACCCGATGAATCTGACAGCTCATAGTTACTGCGAGACCAACCCTATTACTCTGTACTTCTTTTCATCTCCTGTCATTTATTGTCCATGTTTTCTGTAGCAAAGCTATATCTATTGTCAATAACTGGTTATTACTGGTTAGTTACAGGTATTATGTATGTGTTCTTGGTAGATATTTACAGGAACAAGATCCTTCATCAAACCCGCCACACCACGACTGACAACATGGAACGATAACCTTTGCAAGCTGGACGATTGACCAGTGATGATTTCATAGACCGTAGTCTACATTGCATGCGCCTGAGGTTCAATTTCGATGCAATGTCAATGTGTGTTGTCACCCCCAGAAACAGGGAATCAGCGAGAACTGCAGGAGTGCATGTGTAGCTATCCCCATCCCAGACTTCCCGCCCAAACAACAACGGGTGTAGTAGTTCAGACAATGTTGAGCTCCAGAGATAACTACCATGTTATTTTTCCAACTGAAACATGTATGAAGAAGCATTGACATGAGACCCTCGCAGTTTTGGAGCCCAATTTGACCAAACAGTGTAATACTATGCTGTACGTGAAGCCAGTATAGCTTACGATAGACCCGCCGGCTGGCTGGCATAAATGGCCTGCCGGGCGGATTCCATCCGATGGAACATCGGGTATGATTGACAAAGGGGGTTAAAAGCACGTGTTGCGCAACGGAACCGGAGGGGTTATACGTATGAAGTGGAGTAGTCGTAAGTAGCGGAGAGCGGAAAAAGCTTCACATTAATTCGACAATAAGCGTTATGATGCATAGGGATTCGACATCAACATCCATTTTTCGACAATTATCGATTATGCTTGAGGCGCGATCCCGCATCATGTTCATCACCCCAAACGGTATAAAACTACATCCTCGCCGACACCAGAAAGAGTTCGCATCTTTGACTGACGCTGAAGTTCTGGCCATTGAAAAGGATGAAAACTTTACTTTAAATGCATGCTCGTATTTTCTCTGATTCGAGCCGCAATATCAGGTCGATATAACGTCACAATGTGATCAAAAAAATCCTGAACAAAGGGGGCAACCCAGTACTGCGAATCGGGTTCTGGCGTTACACCACAATCCAAGCAGTCAATATAATCGTCCGATGCCATATAGTACTCTTTGGCGAAGAACAGATAGGCGACATGCAGAATCATTACATCTCGTACATCACTTGCGAACACATCCAATGCCTTGAGACGTGTTGACAGGTCAACCTCTATGTCGTTGAGGCGCAAGTTATAATAGAAGTTGTAATGAGTGTGGTCATTGCAACGATCCCTCAATTGTTTGTATCGCTCATCGCCATAAATAACCTCAGAAATAGGCGTAACTCTGCGTGAAGTTCGAATGTATTGAGACATCACTCGATATTCAGGGAGACGATCTGTTCCGTTCAGCCAATTCTCTATATGCTGAACAACAAAGTTTTCAATGCTGAAGTGATCCTCAAGATACAGATTGGAGTAAATGTTGATTATAGCAGCATCATAGTACTTCCGAAGCAAGGCATAGGCATCATTGATTTTTCCGCCATGAAGAATCGTATGGATTGATGCCAATGTCTCTTGCATAGATGAATATACGTTTGAATCAATATTGCAAATAGCACTTGTTCCACCGGGAATAAATGAGAATACTGAATAAGCCAGAGACTCGTAGAATGAGATGTAACGCTCCAACTGAGCAAAAACTGGGTGATTCTGATAATCTTGTTCACTTGGCATATTGAATCGAGGTACTATTGAACAATAGTCAATATCTCATCATCCAGCCCATGACGAATAACGGCAATGGCGGTTGAGTTGCCCGAGATGTAATCGCCGGTCAAAGATGGCAGACGGAAGGGGAATAATGCGGGATTGTGTAACAACTGGCTGACCTGCATTTTTCCTTCAGGCTGAGCATGCAAGGCAGCTTCACACATGACAAGAGCTGGCTTTTTATCGAGAATTGCTCTTGTATCAGATTTTTTATAGCAGCCTTTGATACCGGATTCCTGCAAAACACCCCAGGCAACAAAAGACCGAACGGTGTACCGGGCATTTCTGGCAACGGTCTCACGGTCTCCATATTGCTCCTTGATACGGTTAAAAATCTGTACCTGGGTCACGCTTTCCTGAAGGTTGAATAGACGGCCAACCTGTTTTGCTACGTTAAACCAGAATGGATATGCTGCCGAAATAACTGCCCAATGCAGTGGCAGCCACTCTTCTTCTGGAATTACACGCGCAATTTTCAACGCTTCATCCCGAAACCGGCGAAGATCATCTTCCGGAGCAAACCATGAGGCAAGTATCCCTATAGCCATCCCATAAGTTTTTTGACCTCGCTCTCCAATTCCGCCGCTTTGCTTCTGAGTGGAGAGATATTGGTCAAGATTTTCTCGGATATCCTTTTCACTCATCCCTGCCAGCACCATTCTCAGCGTTTTGTCCATCCACTCTTTCTGAATGGTCTGCTTTATCCCCAGCTTTTCATGGCGCTTGCTCATATTATAAACCCCTCTCGAACTTTATCAGAGGAACAATGACCTCTTCGATTGAAACACCTCCATGCCCGACAATTGCCGTTCCTGGAGTAACAAATGCATCCCTGCCGCTGGCAATAAGTGGAAAATAACCCTGAGGCAACCCGATCGGTTGCCACTGACTGGCTAAAGGAAATTCACGAGCGACCTTTGTGCGAAGTTCATGCGTCGGATAGACGCGAACCCGTTCTCCGCGAGTTTCAGCAATGACACCTTCAGAAGGACGACCTTTGCCCTGGCACTCAATATTGCCATGATCAGAGGTCAACCAGACTTCATAACCATGAAGCAAAAGATAATCGATAAGCGAATTGAGAAACCCTCCCTGACACCACTGCTTGATTTGATTGTGCATGCCCGCTGCACCGAGCTGCATTCCATGCATGATCTTGTCAACTTTGTCCACGACCAGCCCGAGTGCTCTTGTTTTACCGGGATGCACTGTCGCTTCAAGAGTGCTTGAAACATCTCCATCGCCCAGACCTCGTTGATAAGCGATGTCAAGACGAGAGAGTCCTGCATCCTCCCAAAACTGTTTCCAGAGATTACTCTCACTCTTTGTAGACTGTATTGACGCAGGGAAATAGAGTGGCGGCTTGCCTGAAAAAATCGCCTGTCTTGACACCGAGGTCAATGTGGGAATCCAGGCAAACACCGCTGACTCCCTCATGATTAAACTGCTGTTCTGAACCCGGAGAATCTCACGAACAGAGACCCACTGATCCAGCGATAAACCGTCAACAACAAGCAGTGCCACACGACGTTTTTTATCATCATCAAGTTCACGGGCAAAAGCTCTTGGCACATGGTGCAGCATCGCCGGATTCTTTGGTGGCAGATTGATGATACTTGAATAATGGGTGCTTAACCATTGAGCAAAGACGGCATTCAGTGTATCACCGATTTGCAGCAACCGTGTTTTACTTTCCTCATTCGCAGAGCAATGAACCAATGCCGTCAGTTCCGCCCATTTCAAGGCATAAGTGATCCAATCAGAATAACGGCAGACCTCATCCGGTATCTCTTTTTCAATAATCTCAAAAAGCCGGGAAATCCGTAACGTATCATCTGCCGCCCCTGAGTCAACAATACCACTCCGAATCCAGGACGATACATCAATGGAGACTCCAAGTTTTTGAACCGGATGCAATTTCCCTTCAACAAAAAGATTGTCGATGTAAACCCGTATATCATGATGATCAAAAGGAAGAAAGTCAGGCCCCCGGTACTTCATGGGGATTTCACGAAGCTGGCTGTTGTCACTGATTCTGCCCAGAAAGAGTGGCCACCGCTCCTGAAGGAATGCAAAAAAAGCCTCCTCATCCGAAACGATAACATCCAGTGGCCATTCATGAAACCCTGCTTGCCCCCGGAGCTGCTGGACCAGACGAAGGGCCAAAATTTCAGGAAGAGCAATTTTACTGTAATGCAGGCGGAGCAGCACCCTGAGCAGATCGACATCGGACACAATCAGTTCTGCTGCAACCCTGAAAACATGGCGCAGGATAAAATCCCTGGTCGCATTGTCACCCATACGGTCAGGCGAGAATGTATGCTGAGCTTCGAACAATGCATCCAGAAACGAGCGATCCAGTTGCTCGAGAACCGGGTAGCTCAAGTTTGGGAAAAGATTGCCAAGGTTAAAAGAGAGTTTTCTTCCTGCCTGCAACAGGTCATAAGGCAGAGATTCCAATTCTGTATCCTGAAGCCGAAGAATAACCACCAAACCGGTATGCTCACCCCTGTCCCAAATTGCACGGTATTTTGATTCATAAGCATATCGAAACTCAACAGGATCATTGAATTCAATGAGTTCAAAACCGCGACGGCGCAGTTCAAGAGCAAGAATCTCTTCCGTTAACAGGCTGTCAGGGTCCGCAACGAGGGTGAGCCTGCTAACATTCGGCACAAAGTCGTTCAGAATACTCTCTCTCCAGCTCTTCACTGTGAACCTCCCTTTATGATGCGCATGAGCAGCAGCGGACGAATCTCCGGAACTACCTGCCTTGCTGATTCAAGCTCTCTGCGCCACCCAGTCTCATCAACATTACACTGCGTTGTTCGATAATGACGCACCTCCGGTAACCCTGCCCGTTCGATAGCCCTTCTCCGGGCACTGAACGCAACAGCCCCCCGCTCTTCTTCACGATCAATAGCTGATTGATGTTGCTGCTGCAATGCATCAAACAACTCTTTGCCCTCCTCTTCACAAACTTGCAGAAGACGATCAAACATGGTGATTGATTCATCTGAATCCATAGCAGCAAGTACCTTCAGCTCTTCTGATTGTAATGAATCCCAAATATGGCGGGCAGTCGGCATAAAGACGTCACCCTCTTCACTCTGAAAAACTGTAATGTAGCGACGACGAACGAGAGGGATTCTTATAAGCCCGCCTTTCTGGTGCATCCCTGCTTGCAGGCGGATTTCAAAAAGAGCCCAGAAACCTGAAATCGTTGGAGGCAGTCCACTTAAGGAGATGCAAGGTATGGGCTGAGCAGCCATAATTTGCGGCAAGTTGAGTGCAAGCCCTCGAAGTCGATTATTTTCCAGATTAAGCAACAGTGTATCCGGCTTGTTTTGTGCATCTCTGGAGCTGAATACGCACCGATGAGAGACATCGCCATCAGGCCAGGTCAACTCCCACCCGGTGCGTTTTTGTGTTGCTTTGCCTCCATGTGCGTTCAGATAGCAAACTATCATCCTCTCCAGCCAGTGAG
>CAJAOR010000033.1 GCA_903942355.1 uncultured Chlorobiaceae bacterium
GGCGTTATGTTAAACTCGTTCTGCAGGACATCATTTCTCAAGAGATCCTCAATACACAACTTATACCCGTCCCAGCGGTCATCAGCATCGGTAAGGGTTGGTACATAAAAAAAGTTGGCAAAGCTTTTTTCGAGGAACGTGAGTTCACTGGAATAGCCAAGATCCCAGCGATGAGCAGCACCCTGGATCACCACCATTTTGCTTTCCGGTCGTTCAACGATATGGGAGCGCAAAAAGCTGATATAGGGCGCAATCCCGGTTCCTGTGGCCACCATAACAATATCGCTGCCGTCAGGTGTTTCATCAAGACGGAAAATTCCGCTGATCTTTGTACCTACGTATACCCTGTCTCCAACATTGAGATTGAAGAGCCGAGATGTGAGCTGACCGGATTTGACCTGTGAAATGTAAAACTCTAACTGTCGGGTCTCAGTCTTTGCCGAGGCGATTGAATAGGGTCGCTGAATGAGCTTCTCTTCGTCTGCAGGAACCAGTTCCGGTTCCGAGTTTGGTGAACGTTTCTCGAATCCGTAAAGACCAAGCAGCAGATTCTGCCCTGCTTCAAACTCCTCTCTTGCTTCATCGGTATCAAGCCGAAAAATCATCAGATCTGGAGTAATCATGATTTTACCGACAACCGTAGCATTGTATCGTGTTGTATCCATACTCTATTAGAATTCTTTATCCTGATATTTAGTAATATGTTAAGTATTTCCTACCCATAAACACCCAACTGCCGGAAACAATTCCATGCAGGCAAACATTTATCGCCAGCCGCCGCCGAGTGAACGATAGAGCTCAGCCATAGCCGTCAGATGCTGACGACGGAGATTGGCAAGATCAAGTTCAGCCTGGAGGGTATTGGTTTGGGCCATCATGACTTCAAGGTAGGTCGCCATACCGCTGTTGAAAAGCATGCCGGCATCTGAAACAGCTTTATGCAATGTTGCAACCCTTTGCTCGGCAATTGTTTCCTGCAACTTCACCTTTTCGAGCTGTACCAGCGCATCGGAAACCTCCCCGACAGCTTTGAGCAACGACTGCTTGAATTCGAGTTCTGCCTGTTCCCTTTTTATTCTGGACTGTTCATACTTTGCTTTCAACTGGCCACGCTGAAAAACAGGCTGAAGCAGTGCGCCCTGCACCAGGCTAAAAATGGAGCCGGGAAGGGTAAACCACTGGCTTGCTTTAAAAGCCTCAACGCCACCTGCTGCGGTAACCGTAAGCGAAGGATAGAGGCCGGCTTTGGCTTCGCCCATATCAGCATGGGCTCCCCTGACAGCCAGTTCCGCAGCACGGACATCGGGGCGGTTCTGCAACAGAGCGGCAGGAATACCGGCGGGAAGATTATCGGCCAATTTGGAGGCAAAAAGAGCGGGGTCTCGCTGAATGGCTCCCGGCATTCTGCCGCAAAGGATACTGAGCGCATTTTCCTGCGCCGAAATTTTCTGTTCAATCGCCGGAAGTGAGCCGGCTATCGACTGCCTTAACGCCTCCTGCTGCTGAACGGCAAGTGAGGTGACCTGACCGGCATTGTACTGAAGCCCTATCATCTTAGCCGTCGTGTCGGCAAGGGCCAGGCTTTTTTTTGAGCTTTCAAGTTGAACATCGAGCATGAGCAGGGTGTAATACCCTGAGGCGATGTCTGCCACCAGACGGGTACGGACCGCTTTGGCAGCTTCCTGCGTCTTCAGGTAAGAGGCCAGAGCTGACTTGTTTCTGCTGCGAATTTTCCCCCAGATATCCGCTTCCCACGATGATGTGGCCGAAGCCGTGTAGTCGTCAACATTTGTTTTTGCCCCGTTATCCGAAGGATGGGTTTGGGTATTCTGGATGCCGACATTAAGGCTTGGCAGAAGCCCAAGCCTTGAGGAATGAAGGGTTTGGCGGGCATAGTCGATATTTTTAAGCGCCACCTGCAGGTCAATGTTATTGGCGACCGCACTGTCAATCAGAGCGCACAGTGTTTTATCGGCAAAAAAACTGCTGTAGGGCAGCAACGCTACTGAGGATTCCGGCTGAGTGCCTTTTGCCGGGGTGAACCCTCCACGGTAGCCCTCAGGAAAAGCCGCATCAGGCGTTTTATACTCATGGGTGACGCCACATGCCGAGAGGCTGATGAGCAGGAGGAACTGTATCGAACCTTTTAATATATCTTTTACCGGCATTCTCATAGGTTAGGCGTTAATTCAGTGTTACGTGTCATGATGGCTGCCGGGCGTTCTCTTTTTCCTTGCTGACAACCTCTTCGAGCAGATCCCCCGCCTCAACGATGACCGAGGCAGGGCCGGTAATGCGCTCCTGCAGGTGCTGGAAGGTCACAAAGAGCACCGGAACTACAAAAATACCGAGCAGCATGCCAATAAACATACCTCCGATAGCCGCCGCACCGATGGAGTGGTTGCCCAAAGCAGCCGGGCCGGTCACAAAGAGAAGCGGAAACAACCCTGCAACAAAGGCAAGGGAGGTCATAAGAATGGGCCGGAGCCTCGCCTTTGCGCCCTCAATGGCTGCGGCTGAGAGCGAACTTCCTGCGACCCTCCGCTGCAGGGCGAACTCAACAATCAGAATGGCATTTTTAGCCAGAAGCCCGATCAGCATGATAACGGCAACCTGGACATAGATATTGTTCTCGACCCCGGCAAGCTTGATGCCGATAAAGACTCCCAGCAACCCGGTCGGAATGGAAAACATAACCGCAAGGGGAAGCAGATAGCTCTCGTAAAGTGCGGCAAGCAGAAAGTAGACAAAGACGACCGAGAGCATGAAGATAAAGAGCAGGCCGCCGGTGGATTCGAGTTCCTCACGGCTCTGCCCTTTCCAGTCGTACGTATAACCCAGCGGAAGGTGGGTTTTGGAAACCTCTTCTACGGCCTTGATGGCCTGACCGGTACTGAAGCCGGGTTTAACCGTTGCATTGATGGAAACGGCATTGAACATGTTGAAATGGTCAACCGATTCGGTTCCATAAACCCGTTTCAGGGTAATAATTGACGAGACCGGTACCATGCTGCCGCCAGAATTCTTGACAAAGATGCCGTTCAGGGAGGCCGGTTCAGAGCGCTCCCCCGGTTCAGCCTGCATCACGACCCGGTAGTACTTGCCGAAACGGTTGAAATCCGAAGCCTGCATGCTGCCATAGTATGCCTGCAAGACAGTCAGAACTTCCTTGACATTGACCCCGAGCTGACCGGCCTTGATATTGTCAACTACCAGTTCATACTGGGGATTGGTTGCCTTGAACGTGGTGAAAGCAAAGCCGATTTCCGGGCGTTTCATCAGTTCACCGATAAAGCCCTGTGCAACATTGCCCAGCTTGTCGAGCCGGCCTCCGCTGCGATCCTGCACAACAAACTCAAGACCACTGACAGTACTGAAACCGGGAACCGTCGGCTGGGCAAGGGCAAAGAACGAGCCCTCCCTGCCGGAAAGTTTCCGGGTGATGGTGGCAAGAACCTTCTTGATATTACCGTCGGGCCCACGCTCTTTGGTATCTTTTAACTGCAGGAAAAGAAGGCCGGATGAGGGTGATGAGCTTCTGGAGAGCACATTGATGCCTGCAACGGCTATCACCTTTTTTATTGCCGGCAGGGTTCTGAGGGTTACTGCTGCCTTGTCCATGACGGCCTGGGTTCGTGCAAAGGATGCGCCAGGAGGCAGGGAAACAGAGACAATCACAAAACCGTTATCCTCGTCAGGGATGAACCCTGTCGGCGTCACCTTGAACATCCAGAAAGAGAGTGCAACCATAAGCCCCAGAAGCGTATAGGTAACCCGCTTATTGCGGATCAAATAGACAAGTGAACCGAGATACTTGCGCTTCAGGACATTGAATCCGGTATTGAACCCGGTAAAAAACCGGTGACCGAAGCCGCCAAATTTTTTCAGTTTCCCCGATTTTCCCGCTTTTGCCGTACCATCCGCATCATGAAGATTGGTGAGAAAGAGGGCGCAAAGAGCAGGGCTCAGTGTCAGTGCGTTGACCGCTGAAATCAGAATGGCTATGGCAAGGGTGAAGGCGAACTGCCGGTAGAAAACACCGGTAGAACCCTCAAGAAATCCGACAGGAAGAAATACTGAGGCCATCACGAGAGTAATGGTAACGATCGCGGTGGTAATATCCCGCATGGCTGAAACGGTGGCCACCTTGGCCGGATAGTTTTTCTGTTCCATTTTGGCATGAACCGCCTCAACGACCACAATAGCATCATCAACAACAATACCGATAGCCAGCACCAGGCCGAAAAGCGTCAGTACGTTGATAGAAAAGCCGAAAAGGTTCATGAAGAAAAAGGTGCCGATGATGGCAACCGGTACGGCAATGGCGGGAATAATGGTGGAACGGAAATCCTGCAGAAAAAGAAAGACGACAAGAAAAACCAAAAGAAAGGCCTCGATCAGCGTGTGCTCAACCTGTACAATCGACTCATCGACCACCTTTTTGGAGCTGAAGGGAATCGAATAGCTGATGCCTGCAGGAAAGGTGCCGGAAGCCTTCTCAAGCACCTTGCGCAGTCCCATTTCAACCTTGTTGGCATTTGATCCCGGCGACTGATAGACTGCAAGCACCACACCCGACTCGCCGTTTGCCTTGGTATCGACCGTATATCGGTATGCGCCGAACTCAACACGGGCGATATCGCCAAGTTTGAGGAGCGACCCATCCGGATTGGCACGAATCACGATATCTTCATAATCCCCCGGGAATGCATTCTTCCCTTTGTACTTCATCACATACTGCATTGCCTCGGTGCTGTTTTCGCCGAACGAGCCCGGAGCAGCTTCAAGGTTCTGGCTCTGAATGGCGGCCGACACCTCCTGAGGCGTTACTTTATAGGCTGCCATCTGCTTCGGGCGTAGCCAGATACGCATGGCATAATCCATGTTGCCGTATACCGAAACCTGCCCGACACCGGGAACGCGTGCCAGATCATCGACAATATTGATCTTGGCATAGTTCTGCAAAAAAATTTGGTCATACGCTTTTGAAGTGCTTGACAGCGCAATCAGCATGATCTGGCTGTTCTGACGCTTGACGGTCGAGACGCCTATCTGGTTGACCTCAGCAGGGAGCCTGCTTGCGGCCTGAGCAACCCGGTTCTGCACGTTGACGGCCGCCTGGTCGGGATTGGTGCCCTGCTTGAAAAAGACCGCAATGGAGAGCGACCCGTCATTGGCCGAGGTCGAGGTCATGTAGGTCATGTTTTCAACCCCGTTGATTGCCTCCTCAAGCGGAGGAGCAACAGAACGGCCAACCGTCTCAGCACTGGCACCGGGATAACTCGCCGACACGGAGACGCTCGGAGGCGCAATATCAGGAAAGCGGGTAATCGAAAGCTGGTTGATGCCGACAACGCCGAGAATAACGAGGATTATCGATATGACGGTAGCAAGAACAGGCCTTGATATAAAACGTTCAAACATGTATAGGTTGGTTTAGCGTCTTGAGCCCGTTACGGAAAACTGTTACACTTTCACTCATTGCCGAGTCTCCCCTGCAACCGCCGCACTGTTGACCGGCTTGATTACCGTACCATCCGGCAGTTTTTCGGTACCGGCAGTCACAATAATATTACCCTGCTTCAGACCGGAACTCACGATATAGTTGTTGCCGCTCTTGCCTGCGACCACAATCACCTGCTTGCTTACCATATTGCCTTTACCAAGAAGGAAAACAAAAACCTTGTCCTGCAGCTCTACTGTTGCAGCCTGCGGAACCAGCAGCACATGATGGTAGAGTGACTCAATAACGACCTTTCCGGTATTGCCGGAACGCAACAGCCCCCCTTGATTAGGGAAAACAGCCCTGATCCTGACCGAACCGGTTGAGGGGTCAAACTGGCCGCTTATGGTCCTTATTGTTCCCTTTTCAGCAAAGAGGTTCCCGTCCGCTGTGATGAGTGAAACCGGAGCAACCTGCTTTACCTTGTCCTGTAAGGTTGCGCCCTCATACTGATTGCGGAACCGCATAAAATCTATTTCGCTCATGCTAAAATAGGCATAAATCTCGCTGACATCACTCAGAAGAGTCAGCCATGCGCTCTGGTTTTTGCTGACCAGACTGCCAAGCCGTAAAGGAATTTTTCCGATGTATCCGCTTACGGGCGCCTTGATGGTGGAATAATCCAAATTGACAAAGGCTGACCGAGCGGCTGCTCTTGACTGCTCGACCGCCGCTTTGGCCGCCTGACGGTTTGCCCTGGCGGTTTTGAGCTGGATATCAGAAATCACGTTATTCTTTACCAGCGGAACAAGTTTTTCCTCGTTGAGCTTTGCAACAACCAGCGAAGCTTCAGCGGCATGTTGAGTCGCCAGTGCGCTGTTGTACTGCTCACGATAAATTCGGTCATCAATTTTAAAGAGCGGTTGGCCCGCCTTGACAAAGGCACCCTCATCGACATAGATTGCGCTGAGTGTACCGTCAACCTGCGGACGAATTTCCACATTGACTTTTCCTTCAAGAAGAGAGGAGTATTCGGTGCTTACTGTTGCATCTCCCGCTGTAACCGTCATCACCGGAAGGGCTGGCATTCCCTTTTTTTCGCCCTCTTTGCCCCCGTTTCCTGCTCCACAACCGGAAAACAAGATCGGTATGCAGATGCCGATAACAACCGGAATACGGAAAAAGCTCTTTATCGAATATTTGTTCATCATCTCATTTTAATTATCTGCTGAACCGGCCAAAACCGTAGCGACACTATCTTTCATTGACAACCGCGACCTACGGCTCCTGAAATCTGCCGACAACAACCGGTCTGCACCTTGTAAAATCTTCTGAAATATGACATTTTAAATTTTATAACCTAACGATCCCCGCTCAAGCTCCAGCAACCTTTTTTTCAACCCGATCCCGCCACGATATCCGGTAAGCGCACCATTACAGCCGATAACCCGGTGACAGGGAATAAAAATCGGAACAGGATTTCTGTTGCTTGCCCTCCCCACTGCCCTGGCAGCAAAAGGACTTCCCACAGCAACAGCTATATCGCCATAGGTGAGGGTTGTTCCATAAGGAATCGAAGAAAGAGTTTGCCAGACCCGCAGCATAAAGGGCGTCCCTGAAGGAACAACCGGTACCGAAAATATCCGCAGCTTACCCGAAAGATAAGCCTCAAACTGCCGGAAAGCCTCCCTGATCAGCTCCGTTTCACCAATTTCGGCTTGTTGCGGAAGCGTATCCGTACAAAAGCAGAGGTTGGTTATAGAGCCTCCGCTCTCCGCCAAGGCGACTCTGCCAATTGAGGTCTGCTGAAAAGAGATAATCATAAATCTTAAACACGCCCTTGCGGCACGTCGGCCGGTAACGATTTGACTGCCTCTGTTTTTTTGAACCCGTTGTAGGCAAACGTAATGCCAATCGCGAAAACCATTGCCCCGACACCGAGAAGGACATTAAAAAAGGGCGGAGCCGTCAAGGCAAGCCGCACAACTACGGTGGCAACAGCAAAACCGGAGTTGCGAAAGAGAATCTCATAGCTTGAACTGTAACGAAGAGAAACCAGCACCAGCAGCACATCGCTGAAAACAAGAGCGGTGTAGAATATGGGGAAAAAATCGAATGTCGGCTGGTTTGTCAGGTAAAATGAGGCATCAGTGATGCCGATTCCAATAAAAGTGAGCAAAAGAAAAAGTGACACCAGCTTTTTTGAGGCAATAAAATCTGCTGTGGTAACAGAGCTTTGTTTAATGACTCTGTGCTGCTGAAGTTTGTAATAGAGGCCAAGCAGAAGAAAAATCAGGAGCCCGCCGCCAGCATTGGAAAGGATGTGCAGCACCGGTTTTGATGCCTCCACCCATACCAAAGGCTCGTTAAAGTAGATAAATTCCTCAAAAGATTGCCGAAGCAGAATGAGAGAGAGGATTTCGAACTGCTTGCCAACCGAATCTGAAACCGAGTTTGCAAGGCTGAAAACCAAGCCGAGAACTTCCAGGCCAAGTAACATGGAAAACGCAATATTGATAGCGTAATAGTGGCTTGATGGAATAATTGCAGCAAGTTCTCCAGGGAGCCATCCCTGACGGCAAAGTTCGATCAGGGCAAGAGAGCTGAGAAACGTAATTATCAATACGTTTGCTGCCATGCGCTTTGTGCGCTTATGCTCCCAAAAATGCTCCAACGAATTAAAAAGGCTGTCAGCTCTATCGAGTATAATTATCATAACCTGTTCTTGTGTTGAAAGGAGAACTATCCAAAAAAGTTGATTATTCGCAATTTATCACTTGAAACGTTCTTTTTTCAACTCACGAGAACGATGTTACCGTTTTTTATCAATAAGCCGTTCACTCACGAACGCTTGCCGTCATGACGGAATAAAGATAAATTACAGCGAGAATTATAGTAAACCATGCGCGACGAAACCATTAAATCCACGACGATGACACTTATCTTTGTCTATAACACCGACAGCAACCCCGTCAGCAGTCTCATCGACTTGGGACACAAGATCTTGAGCCCAGAAACATACAGTTGCAGCCTCTGCAAACTGACCCATGGACCATTCACCGAAAAAGAGGCATGGAAAGCGTTCCGCATCTCCATTGGGGTTCCGGTAGAGTTCCTGCACCGGGATGAATTCGAGAAAAAATATGACCAACACTTCCAGTACCCGCTTATCCTGAAAAAGAATAACACTTTAGATGTGCTGCTGTCGAAAAATGAGATCGATGACCTGGCCGACCTTGACGCACTCATCGCCGCAGTAAAACAACATCTTCCCGCAAAGGGGTGAGTAACGATAAGCATGAACAGCAAACCGATAAAAACAGAACAGGACTATCAGCAGGCACTCAAACGCCTTGAGGAAATATTTACAGCGAAACCGGATACAAACGAAGGCGATGAGCTGGAAATCCTTGGCATTTTGATTGAACACTATGAAGAGGAGCACTACCCTGTCGACAGTCCGGACCCAATAGAAGCTCGGATATCAGCAGGCCATAATGAGTATTGTCGGAGAGAAGAGTGCGGGGCGATTTTTGGCGAATCAAAATAAAATTGCTTAATTCAAACAAGTGGCAGAAATCCTTAATTAATTCAGATTTCTCTGTTTTTTCGTCAACACTTTTCAGGACGTTTGTTGGTTGTAACGAAATCTTTAAGCCAACACTATTTATCATATACCAACCGAGTTCAATATGCCCCACATCACCGATGCCGCATGGTGCCCTGCATGCGGAAACCACATTCTGCAAAAGGCAGTAACGTTGGCAATGAATGAACGCAATATTGAGCTGGAAAACCTTGTGATGGTCTCAGGGATAGGTCAGGCAGCCAAAACACTGGAAGATCTGAATGCCAGCATGTTCAACGCTCTGCATGACCGCTCGCAACATACCACACCTCACCTCAAGCTGTCGAGCAGGAAGCTTGTTTTGATCGTTGAATCGGGTGACGGCGACATGCTGGGCGAAGAAGGCAATCATTTTCTCCATGCCATCCGCAGGAACACTGATGTCACCGTGATTTTTCACAACAGCATGGTCTACGACCTCACCAAAGCTCAAGCCACACCCCCTTCACCGCACGGCACAAAGACATCGGCACAGGGTAACGGTGCCAAGCCTGATTCCTTTAATCCGCTGGGTGTCGCACTGACCATGAATGCTCCGTTTATAGCAAGAGCCTTTGCCGGAGATGTTGAGCAGACAAAGTTGATGCTCATGGAGGCAATTGCATTCAGGGGATTTTCGGTGATCGATATATTGCAGCCCTGCGCCCTCTTCAACAAACTGAGTACCTGTCAGTGGTTCAAAAAAAATATCTACTACCTGCCCAAGGGCCACCGCACCAGTGACCGTAATGCGGCATTCCGTCTTGCAACCGGATATGACAAACTCCCTCTGGGCGTTTTCTTCCGCCATGAAGGTCGTGAACTTTACGAAGATCTGAAGGGTATTGATTCAACTCCGCTCTTTCAGCACCAGCAGCAGCCTGATCACAAAATCGTTCAGATGATGACATGAGGCTGACTGCTGAAATCTGACCCGGGGAAACGACAACCGTTAATTTTTCAGCAAAATCGTTGCCTCAATCAATCACATTTCACAAATTATCAGAAAAATGCATGCAGGCGGAATTGTTTGCTCGCAATAGCGTTAAGGTAAGGAAGAGAAAAAGTCACGCCTAAGGGAGCTGTTGCTCCTTTCTCGCTTTGGTTTTTCTTTTTACTGTGATACTTTAATAGTAATTATTTTGCATTTTCCTGTTTAAACTTAATAACCCTGGAGGATTATCATGCGGATCAAAGCTTTTCTGCTGTTTATAGCTCTTTTTTCCATTTCTGCTTTTTCTGAAGGATATGCCGCCGTAAGGCCCCGGATCGGGGTGTTGAGGTTTACAAACCACACTTCTGCTGGATGGTGGGATGGGAGTGTCGGAACGGATCTGCAGGATATGCTCATTGCAGAGTTGGCAGCGACGAACAGTTTTCGGGTGCTCGAAAGGAGAGAACTTGATGCCGTTATCAGTGAACAGGATCTGGGGGATTCCGGAAGGGTTAACCCGGGAACAAGATCGAGATTAGGAAAGATTACCGGTGCCAGATATTTGGTTGCCGCTACGCTTTCAGCCTTTGAGCAGAATACGAGCGGCGGCGGAGGTGGGCTCTCCTTTGGCGGTATCAGCCTGGGAGGAAGGCAGGACAAGGCGTACATGGCTGTCGATCTGAAAGTGATTGATGTTGAAACAGGCGAAATCTATGACGCCCGAACTGTAGAGGCCACGTCAAAATCCAGTGGTCTCAGTGTGGGCGTATCTCGTGGGGGCTTCAACGGGCACCTTGGACAGTATCAGAATACACCTGTAGGGAAAGCAATCAGGGCTTGTATCATGGAAATCGTAGACTATCTGCAGTGTTCTATGGTAGAGGGACCGGACAGTCCTTGCATGGACGAGTACAGATCAAAGGAAAGTTCCAGAAGAGAGAAGACCAGAGATTCCATCAAGCTTGATTGATCGTCAAAAAAAAAGGGGCGGCTCACACATGGAGTACGCCCCTTTTTTTTGCAGGAAAGTTAATCCTCTTTATCCAACGGACGTATTCTTTCGACCCCTTTTGCATCTCTCAAACTTGCTTTTGCTCTTTCATCGAGAACCGGTCTGACCGATTCAACCGGATTGCGCTGAATATTGATTAATGCGAGATAATTAAATGGCTCAATATTGCCTTTGCCGAGAGATACCCTGGTTTCATAAATAAAAACGGGCTGAAGCGTTTTTCCGTTTCCATCATAGTATGCCCTGCCGCTGCTCTTTACTTCATACGTTGCCTCCCGACCGAATTCAGTTGCTATTAATCTTCTCAATTCCAACTCGCCTTCTGCCTGGCTGACAACTTGTTCCGGCCTTAGTTGAGTTTTTGTCAGCAGATTTATTTCTCTCCAACGTTTTACTACTCCTGTTATTTCGCCGGCATTGCCAATGTTAACAACCAGTTTGGACCCCGGCCCAACAACAGAGACTCCATCAATAACTCTTCCGTAGGTAAGGGTTATCATTTTATCAATAATAGGCCCGCCTTTTTTTCCCTCAATAACCTGGGATGCTCTTAGTCCTCCTTTATGGACCAACTGAATTTCTCCTGCGTTAGCGGGCATCAGGTTATACTTTTGCAAATATTCCCTGGCTATCTTATCAGCTTCTTCAGGTGACGGAAGTTGAGGTACGGCACTGCCATAATACTTTCTCATGCTTTTTGTGAAGCTGAGATTGCCTGTACCCAAATCCTGCTCAAAATATACCGACGCATCCTCAGGTGAGGAGTAACAGGCTATTCTCTGATCGGTTACGGTAAGCGGAACAATGCCAGCATCCATTAATCTTGATGCCATCCTGCCTGCGCTTGCAACAGATAATTCTTTTGGCGCATCAAACGAGTAGGTAAAAACTTTCTCTGCTCTGGTGATTAGGCTCGACTGATTGATCTGGGCTGTATTGGACGATTGAACGCAATTTCTGGGCTGGGCCGGCAATAAAAAAACAGCCGCCAGCACAGGGGTGATTATTCTCTGTATTTTATTCGATTTTTTCATTTTACCTGATTTTTAGATTTTCAGTTAACGTACTATCGAAGCCGGGCTTCTAAGTACTGGTTTATTTCAGATTGATTCCTGCACGAAACGCCGCTTTTGGGGAATTAACCCTTAGCGATTAAACCTTAATATTGCCACCATGTTTCCATATTGTTGGCTCCCGGTGCAGGGTCTGCAGCATAATTGCCAAGGCGGTCATTTTCTGTTGTCGTATACAGTATGGCGCTAGCATAGCCCGGCCACGAACTGTCGTGCCATATTGAACGCTCTTCATTAACGGCATTAAACCACGATTGCCAAACGCCGCCGTTACCTTTTAATTTATTTGCAAAATTATTTGGGATTCCGTTATCAGAATAGCTTAATGTCCTGAACCCGACCAGTTGATGCAATCCCTTGAAAATTGAATTTGCCCAGGGAGACCACCAATCTCCGCCTGCCGCTTCTGGTGCGCTAGTAACGGTAGAGCATGATTCAATAATGAGGAACTCGATATCGCCATTCGTGGGCAAGTATCCATAACCGGGACAGAGGTTAAGTGAAGCGCCTGTATTCGGGGTTTGCGTGCTTTGGGTATAATAGGCTGAACCGTGCGATGCTACATAGACAAGATCCATCTTGTCAACAAAGTTAGCGGACTCCGTATTAAAGAATCGAGGCTCCGACCAATAATACTGTGAAGTCTGATAACGATTGCCGCCAATGTTTTGCCAACCTTGAAAGTTTTTGACAAAGTTCCAAACGTTTCTCACAAAGCGGTCTTCGGCTTTGTCGACATATCCGCCTATTTCTCGATCACCTGCCATACTAACTTTAATAAAGCAAAGGAGAAACAACGAAATTAACAATGCTGATTTGAATGTTGTTTTCATTTTAGTTTATTAGCATTAATTTTGCCTACTCTTTTTTATTGGATTTTCGGCTAACTCCATTTTGTAAGTACTTTTTATGAACACCTAAGTTGAGCGATAAGTAATAATCCAGACAGTTCAGA
>CAJAOR010000034.1 GCA_903942355.1 uncultured Chlorobiaceae bacterium
ACGATCTTGTTTTTGTCAACGACAATGATTTTCTGCTTCAGTTTGAAAATACAGGCCCGGCACTGAATCTCTTCTTCAACCAGAAATGCCTGAAACAAAATGCCGATAATATTGAGCAGAGCATCATACCCGCTGCTGATAAAAAAGGGCTTTCAATTGTAAAAAAAGGTTACTACACCCTCACTGAGCAAGCCAATGAAAACCTGCAGATAGAATTTTTCAGCAACTGAGACCGTTTTAACTTTTACTGATAAACCACGGGCGCCTTGCAAAGCAAGAGCGATTGGCCGCCACTGCTGACCGCCGCCATACCGCAAGCGCATTCTTGCTTGCAGCGGAGGGATGGCCGCGCTGCTTGCCTGCATTCCCGCAAGCAGCGTGACAGCCGGGGAGCGGAAAGCAAGAGTGCGCGAAACCCCGACAGCAACCACCCCGCCACCGCATAAGGGCAACGCCAACGCTCTTCATGCAGTCATGCCGTACCCGGCTTGCTGCTTATCGCCAACGCCGGAGCCGGGCGTGCAGGGGCGCAACGCAAAGCAGCAGCAGGCAAAGCCGGGCCAATGCGCCGTGGCACGCGCGGCGGAGGCAACGCTTTTCATTCGCCTTGCCGGTACTCCGGCAGGGCGATTTGCCGCTTTTACGTGAGCTACGGTTTACCCCTGAGCGCCGGCTTGCAAGGAGCGGAGGGCTGGCGCGGCTCGCTCTTTTTGCTGAGCAAAAAGCGTGACAGCCCGGAGCGAACGCAGGCGGGTGCGGTTACCGGGCTTGGCGGGATCTACGGGATGGATTGCTGCTGGTAATTATTTGCTGACGGTGAAATGCAAGCTTGCGGCATGAAGGGAACGCCAAAGGGCCGGTTGCCCGCCAAAACCTGACTTTACATAATGCACCATTATGCAACACGGTACCCCGTGTAGGAGCAGGCCGCTAACCTCTTCTTTTACTGAGTGATAACAACCCTGCGACTGACTGCATAATGGTATTATGTAATGCTGGCCGGCCGCGACCGGCTACTGGCACCAGCCGCCCTATATGCTGTTCAGACGCCCAAGCAAGCGAAGCGCGCAGAAAGCAGCGTTCGCCGTTACGGCATGGCGCAGCAACCGCCAGGCGAGCAGCAAAGCAAAAGCTGCACGCGCGCCATGCAGGGCGATTGCTTGATAGCGCCCGGACTGCTGCGAATCATGCCGTCCGCGGGCACTGCCTGCCGAACTGCTGCCAGACCTCGCCGCGTTTATTCCTGAAGTATTCAGTTGAGAGGCATCAGGAATCAGTAAGGGAGTATAGAGCGCCACCCTGAGCAAGAGAGCCTCCGAGAGAGCTGCTGCACCGCCCGCCTGCGTGCCCGCTGCGAGCAAAAGTGCCCTGACAACATGAAGAGCGTTGGGATGACTGCGGAATAGCGAAGGCGCGCTTTTTGCTCTTCTTCCCGGCAAAAAGCGTGACTGAGCGGTCGGACTACCACTGAACTGCCGGTACAGGAGCAGCGAGCTGCCGGCAACCGCCGCACTGCCTCTGCAAAGCCGCTGAGCCTGACGCTACGAGCAAGCGCAAGCGCGCAGAAAAGCAGCGCGCGCTGCACGTTCTGGAATCCGGAGCGGGTCGCGTAATGGAGCGGCGTGCAGCGAAGCGGAGCAGCGGCGGAATGCAGCGAGTTCTTCCCGCGCAGGTGGAAGAATGATGCAGGACGCTTTTGCTCTGCAGCGGAGCATGAGCGCCTGGAGGCGAAGCCGCAATGCGCTCTTGCGGAGCTGTCTTGCTGCTGCGGGCGGGTTAAAGGGGTGCGAACCCCTTGAGGCATGGGCGGTACCCTGCCCTTGCCGCATCTTGCTGCAAGAAAGCGGGTGTGTACTCGCACCGGCTTTCTTTGCGCTCTTCATGCCTGCCCTTTCCCTGACGCTGAAGCGCCCTGCAGCGGAGCGAAGCTGGAGTTGCAGGGTGACGGAAGCACAGGGGGCAGGCCATGTTTCGAAGCGAAGCGGAGTCATTCTTGTGGCGGATCCCTTGCAGGCAAGCAGCAATGCTCCTGCTGCAAAAGCGCTGGCGGGGGCAAGCCGAAGGCGCGCAGCGAAGCGGAGAGCAAGCGAAGCGCGCAGAATGCTCTTAATCCGGCTGGTCATGCGGCTTGCTCTTCCGCGTTGGCAAGCGGCGTGACCAGCAGGGCATGATTCGCAGCGAAGCGGAGAGGCAAGCGAATGCGCGCAGATTTTAAGTGCGTTGACGCACCGCTGCAGGGCAGCAAAGGCAGGCGGGCGGGCAGCAGAGGCGCTGCGAGCAGGCAGGCAGGCGGGCAAAGCAGAGAGCGCAGCGGGGCGTGAGCGGGCATGGATGCAAGCGGAGGCAGAGCGCTGCGGGGCGGGGTGGCATCGGAGGATGCGATGGGGTAATAACACCGAAAAAGCGTGTTTTTTGTTGCTTTAATGTGTAAATTGGAAAGTTGTTCGAGTTATTCAATGCCGTAGCGCCTTTCCGCTATATGAACAGGTCAGGTTACCAAATTAAACTCAGCCACTTTTTGTCTATCGGTAGGGGTCCTCTTCACCTTAACGAAAAAGGCCGATATCTTGCAAGCAATCTGTTCATAATTTGGTAATTTTTTCTAACGTCATTCCCCATATTTGTTATGGAAATAATCAGCAAAATTCTTTGCAGCGATAACTATGTCAATAAATCACCAGACTATGGTTTTGGCAATAAGATCCTGTATAAAATGTGCAATGACTTCCCAAAGCACGATGATATTGATATTGTGGAAGCAAAAATCTGGCTAATCGGTAGAGCATATTCTGCCACCTTAGAACGAAGAGTTGGACCTAAATTTAATCTAAATAAATCGTTACAACATCTTAAACGCAATGATAGCAAGCTTCTTTATAATATCGATGACCGAATTGATGAGATTCGAAAGATCACAAAATTAACAGAAAATAGTGATATAGAAAAGGTTTTAACTACACACAAATACTTGATTGATTTTTTTACTAAACTTATCGAAAATCCTGATAGACCAGATATCCCCATACCAATTCCTCAAAAGCGCTCACTTGCATCAAAGTATTTACATTTTCATGCGCCTAATGCTTTCTTCATTTATGATTCCATAGTAAATCAGAGGTTAAGGACCATTACACGCACTTCTAGGTCACCCATTATCATAACCACTGAACAGTTTGGAGATATAGATAACGAATACACAAGCCACGTTTTACGTTGCATCAATTTTAGGGATAATATTTTACTTAACAACAATATCACTCCCAGACAAATAGATTATCTTCTTTATGGCGGTTATTGAAAGCAAACACATTCCTTGTCAGCGATTTAAAGATATAATCTCAACAATAGCTCAACCGTAATTCTTTACGAACAAGCCATATACCCCACCCTATCCGTTTATAGTCTAGCATTTTCATATCGAAAAATTTCTTGTTGTGCGCTTATCAAGTTGATAAACTGTTTCGCGAATATGTCAAACCACTTTAATCTTTTATGCATTAATAATGCCAGCATCCTTAATGACAACATCACTAAATTTCTAAATGAGTTGGTCAAAGAATACCGAAATGCTCGAACACCTATTAAATCAGATCCAAGATTGTTTCGTGGCGAAAGCAGGTCAGTAGCGTCTATTGCTGAAGATTTATTAGCAAAAGCCTTCATCGATACATACAAAAATATAGATTTCATTCTTATAAATCAAACAATAACATTCGCAACCGAAGGGAAGAGACTCAGAATCAAGCCAGACATCATATTTGTTCAAGATAATATTATTAAAATTATGTTTGATCTCAAAATGGATCTTGGCTACGCACGAGATAATGCGATAGAAAATATTAAACGGACTTCCGAAAGATTTAATGAAATTAAAAAACAGACTGTCACTTATTGGCAAACAATAGAGAACTTGCCAACTAGAAAGGAATTGACATTTAGTGACAGATCTAAGTATGCATATATTGTCGTGTCTGATAGAAATATTGCTTTAGAACAGTATAAATCAATAGAAAAATACGGCAAAGGAACTGGTTTTTTCACATTTGTACGAGGTGAACACCCCAATCAATACAAGATTACGATAGAACAAATACTTGATAATTTATCGAAAGCCCTTGATTGCGATGAAATAAAGTCCCTTAATGAATTGATATGTCAATGCCTAACCAATCCATGAACCAGACTGGCCTTCTGCAAACTGGTTAACTTGGTCGTTACTCCATAATATATTTTTTTATTGATGTGGTGGTTCACAATACCGTTTTTTACCTCTCTTCTACCCCTCAGTAAGAGCCTGCATGCCGTTCACGCACAGTAAGTGTAAAAAAGCATAACTGATCTTGCTGTTTGCTGAACCACCTTATGTGATTTGCTGATGCAATCTACCAGAAGTGCTGCGAACGAGGGGCGTAACTTACCGGTCAAAAAGTGGCGGGTTCCCTTCCTAAGATGAAGCAATATTGCTGCCGTCCTCTCGCTCAAAAACTAAGCCGGCATGAGCTGTCAACTGACTACGGGACTAAAACTAGGCGGAAGCCAACGCCGTTCCCGCCCCGGTAGTAGGGGGGGTATAAGTCACGAGAAGCCGACCGACAGTCCACGGCTTTGGCGTAACAGCTCCCTCCACGACGTATACGTGACGAAGTTGAACCCATATCCGGCGCTGGCCCAGCAGGGTTTTCAACAAGTCCTTTTACCTTGCATTCTCTATAGTAATCATAGCTGTAAACATCATTGCAGAACTCCGAGACATTGCCATGCATGTTATACAAACCCCACGCATTGGGAGCAAAAGTGTTCACTGCAACTACCGTAAAATTACCGTTATAGTTTGCCTGGTTGGTTGTCAGGTTTTCTCCCGTATTGAAGGCCGTTGTGCTTCCTGCACGACACGCATATTCCCACTCGGCTTCTGTTGGTAACCGGAATATTCTACCCGTTTCTGCCGAGAGCCATGTGCAGTAGGCGACTGCGTCATTCCAGCTCACATTAACCACCGGAAGGTTCTCATTCCCTTGGAATCCATAGACCCACTGATACCCGGTCGCATCAACGAATCTCTTGAACTCGGTAGCGGTTACTGCATATTTGCTTATAGAAAAGTCACTTAATCGCACCTGATGCTGAGTTTCAGAAAGCTCTCTGCCAGCTTCACCCTCAGGGCTACCCATTGTAAATACACCACCATGGATCAGCACAAACTTTGCCAGTAATTTTGCTTTTTCTTCATCAGATAAAGGTACCGCGGCTGCTAATGTAGCGAGTGTATTAGCTACTGGTGGCTCTGCTACCTGTGCAGACGGTATTTCAACAGCTATTGTATCGAGTGCATTAGCTACTGGTGGTACTTTCGAAGGAGATGGCGCTACCTGTGCAGTTGGGGTTTCAACAGAAATAACATCTTTTTTACTGTTGCTACACGAATGAATGGAATTCACAAACACAACAAAAAACAAAACTAAAATAAATGGAATTATATTTGACTTATCAAACAGTATTGATAGAATAGGGTTGGCTTTGGTATATGAGGAACTTTTGTCATGAGAGTTATAAGGGTTGGATTTGCTATATGAGGGACTATTATCATGAGAGTTATTAAAACCACCACTCCCATCTTTAACGCCGGCGTCAATTAGCCACTCATTTATACAGGTAATAATTTCAGACTCTTCCAAACCATCTTCTATACCATGCTCAATAAGATTTGCTTTTTCTTTTGAGTCCAGGACTTTATCTTTTTTTGTGCAGAAGTCAAAGTTTTGTTTTAACCGCTTAATGCGAGGATCATTTTTTTTAAGATAGTCATTATATTCTTTACGATAATCTTTTAAAACAGACTTTATCCGCTCGGCTTCACCCGGAATTTTTTTTCCTATATCTTTATATTTTGGGGCGTTAGAACCAGCATAAATTTTTACAAAACTGTCTATTATTAATTCAACTTCAGAATATGAGGCATTCTTATCTTTTATTCCAAATAAATCATAAACCGTTTCGCATTTTTCAAATCTGTCAATGGTCCTAACAATTGTTAGAAACTTATCAATATCTTCCCAGTCTTTAATGCTATATGCCATCGTTTAAAAGATCACTCTTGTATTTTATTTATGAACGATTTTTTTTGTAAAGCTATACTGTTGTAG
This sequence comes from uncultured Chlorobiaceae bacterium, assembly GCA_903942355.1. Taxonomy (GTDB): domain Bacteria; phylum Bacteroidota; class Chlorobiia; order Chlorobiales; family Chlorobiaceae; genus Chlorobium. The sequence continues at coordinate 6,144 of CAJAOR010000034.1, forward strand.
TCGGTGGATACCGAATAATTTCGGCGTGCGGCGGTTCGTCCCTCACCACCGCTCACCAAAATGTAGGTACTTACCACTCGCTCAAAAACAAAGCCGGAATGAGCAGCCAACTGCCTACGGGACGAAAACCAGGCGGAAGCCAATGCTGAAGGCCCTGTTGACGGGGAGGATGGGTTTGCGATAAGCCGACCGACAGCTCATGGCGTTGCTGAGCAAACTCCCGCCACGAAGTACACGCATCGAACCCGTATCCGGCCCACAAGGATTGGTAACCGTACCTTTTGTTTTACAGTAGTCATAATATATGCCATCAAACCAGTCGCTACAGCACTCCCAGACATTGCCATGCATGTTATACAAACCCCACGCATTGGGTGCAAAACTATTTACCACAACGGTGTTCTGCCGGTACACACCTTGCGGATTATTGTTGTAGGGATAGTCACCATCATAATTGGCCTGGTCGGTCGTCAGGTTCTCTCCTGTATTGAAGGGGGTACGGCTTCCGGCACGGCAGGCATATTCCCATTCAGCCTCTGTTGGTAAACGATACCACTTACCTGTTTTATCAGAGAGCCAACGGCAATATTCTACAGCATCGTTCCGGCTAACATGAATCACCGGATGGTTCTCTTCACTCTCGGAGCGCACTCTGCCTGAGACTCCATGGCGCCAGTTTATTCCATCTTCATCTTTGACTTCACTACCGTTCCAAATCCGGCTACAATATCCTATTTCAGCATCAGTCTGGTAGCCTGTTTCGGCGATAAAGCGTTTGAACTCGGCAACCGTCACTGGATATTTGCCCATATAAAAGTCATTCACTTTTACCTGATGTTGGGTTTCATCGTCAATTCTACCAACTTCCGTTCCGGGGCTCCCCATGGTAAATTCTCCTCCATGGATCAGCACAAAGTTTGCTGACGTAGAAGAGTTATAAGAGTCTTTACCCGCCTCTTTAACGCCCGAGTCAATTAACCACTCATGTATACAGGTAATAATTTCAGACTCTGCCAAACCATCATCTATACCATGCTCAATAAGTCTTGCTTTTTCTTTTGAGTCCAAGACTTTATCTTTTTTTGTACAGAAATCAAAGTTCTGTCTTAACCGGTTAATACGCGGATCATTTTTTTTAAGATAGTCGTTATATTCTTTACGATGATCTTTTAAAACTGACTTTATCCGCTCTGCCTCACCAGAAATCTTTCTACCTATATCTTTATATTTTGGGGCGTTAGAACCAGCATAAGTTTTTACAAAACTGTCTATTATTATTTCAACTTCAGAATATGAGGTATTCTTGTCTTTTATTCCAAATAAATCATAAACCGTTTCGCATTTTTCAAATCTATCAACTGTCCTAACAATTGTCAGAAACTTATCGATATTTTCCCAGTCTGTAATATTATATGCCATCTTTTAAAAAAATCACTCTTGTATTTTATTTTGAACGACTTTTTTTTGTATGGCAATTTCTTCAGCACTCATACCGCCTTTTAGATTTACAGTACCTTGTTGTTTGATCCCTGTCTCAACGTCACGAACTTCAACCTCCAATATTTTATCTCGATTCATCGTAAAGATTACTTTTATTGGGTCGCCTTTTTTTCTTGGTGGCAGATTCTTTAATAACACAGTCCCCACAATAACAACATCTTCCTTAGTTTTTCCTGTACCTTCGGTTATATTAAGTTCAATACCAGTTTGATTATTATAGGCATACGTATACTCGCCTTCTACAGTAAACGGTATATCAGATTGTTCAGGAATAAGTTCTGAAATTTCTCTTCCTGTATTATCTGCCATGACGATGACTCCTAATGACTTGGAAACACACTCCTTAATTTTTATGTCTGGGAGTGCGCCTAAAAGAATCTTTTTAGCTTGTTCAGCTTCCTTCTCGCCTTTTTCAATGACTATTTTTTCTATCTGATCTTCAATATATCGGTATCGAGCCTGATAAGCAGCACCAATAGCTACACATTCATCGGGATTAACTTCCAAAGAGGGCTTTTTGCCACTTATTTCTTCGATGAGATTTCTGATCATCGGCATATAGGTTGACCCCCCCACCAGAAGAGTCGTATCAATGTCCGACCAACTTAACTTAGCTTTCTCCAATACCATGGCACAAAGGCTTCGGCACTGCGCAACAAGATCTTTCGAAAGCTCTTCAAATTTTTCTCTTGTAATTTCTATATTCTCTCTTTTCCCTATATGACTGATTTGTATTTGTGCTTTCGGTAGCTTTGATAATGAAATTTTAGCTTTCAATACCCTTTCATACAGTTCCTGGTAAGAGCTGGGATCATCTTGTGGGTCTTCACCATATTTTTCTTTAAATGTAGATGAGCAATAATTAATCAAAACATCATCCCAGTCTTTACCTCCAAGTTCCGGGCAACCGTCAGATGCGACCATGTTTATCTCATTCTTTTTTATTTTAAGAATGGTAACATCAAAAGTCCCACCCCCCAAATCAAAAACAAATACAGTCTGATCCTTTCCAATTTTATTTATTCCAAATGCAAGTGCTGCAGCAGTTGGCTCATTCATTATCATCAAAACATTTAGACCTGCTAATTCACCGGCATCTTTAGTGGCACTTTTTTGATCCATGCCAAAATAAGCAGGAACTGTTATGACGGCATCTTTAATTATAACTTCTTGACCTTGATTTAGAAAATAGTTTTCAGCATCCCTTTTTAATTTCGAAAGGATAAGAGCTGATATTTTTTGAGGCGTATACTCTTCACCGTGGATTTTTAATTTAAACCCTTCTTCGCCCATATTTCTTTTTATAAAGCTTACGGTATTTTCTTTATCTGCAATTAAGCGATTAAGAGCTTCATCCCCAACTACAAATGTATCTTTATCATAGAAGTTAATAACAGAAGGCGTCGTTGATTTATTCTCTTGATTTAGAATTACAACAGGCTTGTCAAATTCATTGATATAGGCGATGGCTGAAAATGTTGTGCCAAGATCAATTCCTATTATTGGATTAAAATCAGACATGGATTGAATTCCTTTATGATTATTGATTGTTAATAGTAAACCGCTTGATAACAACACTATGAGGCCGTAGAACTTTTTTTCGCCACATAAAACCACTCCTAATGAGCGAAACTATTTTGTAATCATCTTCTTTGTTGTCTGCTACCTCTATTTTTTCTGCTTTATGAATTTTAGAATCAAAACGCTCAAAACAATTCTCTTCAAGCGGCAGGACTTCTTGCCTATAAAGAATTTCAAGCAAGTCTTCTTTAATACATTTGACATATTGCGGAATATCAGATTCGGCAATAGCCTGATTACTTATCAAGTTTTCAAAATTATTAATATTATCAAACAACAGCAATAAATCGCTCAGCACTGGTTGTATAACACGATCTAAAATTTCAACACTTTCTTTTTGACGAATCATTTCCTCATATAACTTGTCAAATGCCTTATCTTTCACTGCATCGCATGTAAACCTATCGCCAATTATTTCGTTGATTTGTTTTAGTAGCACATTGTTATCTGCCAAAGCTGATAATATTTTTTCTAAACCAGACTCATCCGATAAATTATCACCGCAACGATCTAACGAAGTATTTGCATCCAACTTATCTTCCATTTTATCTCCTCTTGAATTGATATTTATAAACTATCAAAATCTCTCGATATTATGTTAAAGCCCATCCTCTCGACACATAAACACGTTCCCCATTGATCATAGCTTTAAGTAAAACCCCAAATATTGACAATAACAAGCCGGCTATCGCGACGTCTTTGAATGATGATTTTTTATCAAATATTTTGTTTACCTGACCAAATACAACAAATACGCCAAGCACAATATAAATAAGCTTATATACCCCTATAAATATACCTATCGCATTGCTTCTGTTGTGCCTTATAGAATCTTTAAAAGATTTTATTGTATATTTGATTCCAAAAAAGCCGGCTATAGGCGCAACAATCCAGTTTGCAATAAAATTAAAATAAGATGTATTAAACGGTTCGGATTGAAGCAAGAAAAATGATCCTATTAATAATGCCAACGCAAAAAATGAATCCCGAAAATCCGCATTATTGTAGTAGATAACAACTTTATTTGATGCACCAGCAATAAGAGTAGCTATACCAAATGCAATGGCTATAAATAGTATAATATTTTGCATATCTCTTTCCATAGAGCCTCCTGACAATTTAATTACCAGATAAATCGTAGCAATAATGCGCACCACTTATTCTGAGCCATAACCAAACCTATGAACACCTTGAGTTCCTTCGTAACAAACCAAAATCAGTAGTTGATTTGCGTTGCTTTGCTTAGAGCATATTATATTAATTTACAGAAATTTACTGCATTGTCTGCTATTTACTTGTAGCATTTTGTTCACCTACACCACCTATCCTCCCCGCCTGATACACTGCTTTGCTTCCAAAAGCTTTACCTCTTCGCCTTGTTTTTATAATTCAAAGCAGTTGACGGGCAAGTTCGAGAGCATCAACTGGCCACAGGCATTCTGGGCGAGGACGATGTACATTTGGTTGATTGACTTCAGGTCGACAATTCTGCAGCGTGATGATCCATGTTTCCGGAATGTATTTGCGACCATGAACTGCGCCGAGCAGTGCACCTGCAATTGCTGCGTTGGTATCGGTATCGCCTCCCTGCATGATGGTGTTGACCACCCCTTCTTCAACGCTTGAGGCATGAAGCAGTTGGTAGAGTGCATTCTGAAAAGCTTTAAGAACCCAGCCCTGCAGGATGACGTAATCAGCAGGCTTTTCCTCAGCAGCTCGCTGAATGATATCACTCAGTTTTTGTTCAATATCCATCTCCCGCATCCATAAGAGCATTGAAGCGTAAAGCTCCCCTGGCGTTGCTCCGGTGCGGATAGCATGAGCGATCGCCATTGCATACATTGCATTTGCCTGCATGCAGATGCGATTTGGATGGGTTATGGCTGCATCTTCTTGTGCCCACCGGGCAACCTCTTCAAGATCGTGTTTTGCACCAAAGATCCCGAGCGGGCTGATGCGCATCATGGCCCCGTTTGCCTCGCTTGTAAAACTCCGGTTTCCCCGAAAGGCCTGATAAATGGTATTTCCCATGTCGAATGGACCGGAATCAACCCACCACTGATACGCTTTGCGTACCGTTGGAGCATCATAACTGCCTCTTTTTACCAGAGAACGGGCAAGGAGCAGCGCCATTTCGGAATCGTCGGTAGGTTGACCGGCAAGGGTGTTGAAGGTTCCGCCATCGGCCATTTCTCTGACTCCGTCGGGATACTGATAAAGAATCTCATCGGGCAACTGAAACTCTACCAAACTCCCTAAAGCATCACCGGCAAGTTGCCCAAGCATACACCCTTCTGCACGGTCGATGATCGCTTCGTCAAGTCTGTTCATGGTTTTCATTTTTGTTGTTCATATACATGCTCAATAGTTTTCCTTGCTGTTACGCCCTCAACCCTCCTCCTGATCATCCCCTTTCCGGCCTCTTTCAATCTCTTCTCTCCTTTCCATATCCTTTCGAATGGCTTCATAGGATTTTTTAGTCAGGGCAACAAGGGCAATAACTTCTCCATGCTGCTTAAACATCTCTATGGCGTTCTCCAGCATATTCTTGATCAGGTTTTTTGATGGCTCGGTGTCACTGACATCAATAATTTGACTATGGCGGATGGTTCCATCATCACCAACAGCTAAGCGACCTCCAAAGAGGTAATCGTTGTTGAAATAGTTGAAGAGCATACAGGCATCAACATACTTGCCTTCATTCACTTTGTAGGGCGGATAAAGGGTAAGCATGAGCCACTGCGACGTTTCAATGGTGTCAATAAAAAGCCGGTATGTCTGATTTTCTATAGTGAGCTGGACTTTGGTAATTACCCGCAAGCCGGTATCACCATCATTTTCTTCATCGGTCTCAATCCCGTCTACCCAACCGAGATCGGCGAGAAACTCTTCGACAAGTGTTGCAAGACGCATAATTCCTCCCTGACAGTTGATGAGCGGTAATTGAGCAATAGTTCTTGATTTATTTCCTGTGCTGCTTGACGAACATCGGGATCTTCATCAAGCTCGGATCGTTCTTTTTTTCTTATAATAAGCGAGAGGGTGAGACAACGGCCGTCTTACGGGTAAAAGTTTCTCTCTTTTTTTTTGACCCTCAACAAAATGGCTGATGGCGTCACCGTACAGGTTTGTATAATTTTCTGGTGAGTCGCAACTCCTCAGTGATCATTTGCCTGAGCTCTTTTGGCTCAAGTACTTCTGCCTCTTTGCCGTAGCGCATAACCCAGTGCATCACGGCATTGAGCGCTCCAATGCGCATTTTCAGGATGACTGATCCATCCTGCTGCTCTTCAATCACCTGTGTGGAGTGCCAGCGGTGTTCTTTGATCCATTGTGCCTGGTATGGGGTAAAGCGGATGGCTATATCCATCGTTTCCTCTTCGTGAATCTGGTCGAAGCTCTCTTCAATATAGCGGTCGATTGAAAAGGTATCAGGAATGGAGAACGGTGTTTTGGTTAGGCTGACCTGTTTGATTCGGCTGACGATAAAGGAACGGATCTCTTTACGGAGTTCGCAGTAGCCAAAGAGTGTCCAGTTCTCTTTGGTATGTGAATAATGCAGGCGGTAGGGCTGAAGAACCCGTTCGGTCTCCTGGCTGTTCCAGAATGCCCGGTAAGTGAGATTGATTTTTACCTTGTTTCGGATGGCATCTTCGATGAGCGCAAAAAAGTGCGGATCAATGGCTGATGGTGTAAAGCTCTCGAAGGAGTAGATCTCAGACAACTGGCTCGGCAGTAACGTTCCTGGCAGATACTGCAGCACCTTGTCGAGGGCTCGGCTTACCTCCTGGTAGTATGGGGTTCCCTGATATTGGGCGAGTACCTTTTTGGTGACGATCAGCGCTTCGGCCTCCTGCCGGTCAAGCGTTGTTGAGGGCAGAAAGGTCCACTCTTTCTTTGCGTAGTAATAGCCGTTTTTCTTGCTGTCAAAGCCGATCGGAGCATGCAGCAAGTCACGCATATAATCGACATCGCGCTGGATGCTTTTGGTCGAAACCTCAAAATGCCCTGCAATGCTGGTGCAGTTAGGATAGGTATTCCCGCGAAGTTGCTGGTCGATGTACTGCATCCGGACAAGCGGCGGTCTTGATTGCCTCATGGTTTGGGCGTTTAGAGTGGATTAAAAACCAATATCATAAAATAACTGATTATTCAGGAACCCTATGACGGTTTTTGTCTGACCATTGAGTGTATCATGAAGGAATGACTGCACCAGTTGGATAACATCAGCTCCTCGCTCCATTCCGCAGGCAGATCAGTTTCAGCAACGTTCACCGCAACAAAACTGCACATGAATACAATCGACAAGTTTCTCCGTGAATGCGTCTTTTACCCTTGCTCAGCACTGCATGGAGTGCCGGTCAAGTTTTTGGGCAAAAGGTTTCAGCGATTCTTTTATGCGGACTATTCAATAGATCGCAGTCAGTTCGACAACTCCATTAAAGAGGAAGGATTCAAAGGCTATGAGCTTGGTTCGGTCGAGGAATTAACTCCCAAGAAAGTGTTCGGAATGTCATGGGAAGATTTGGCCCAACGGCATGAGCGCACCATTTCACGGGTTCATTTTGAATGGTCCGATCCATTTGTGGTTCTCTGCCGGTTCAAACGTATGGATGGTTTTGGCGATGATCATGGACCAGAGGCGTTTGAGTTCATGTTTGCCCGCTGCGAAGCAATCGCCGCTTTCATTTCTGCGTTTTCACGAAAGAATATGGCGCCGAAATGTCTGGTACATATCCGCTCCGGGATTGGGTTTGGAGGCAATTATCATGACTATCCAAAAGAGCTGAAACGTGTTCTGCTCGAAAACAAGGGCGGACTCCCTGCCTTTATGTTTTACGACAGTATGGGAAGCAGTGGCCAGTGTGGTGATTACCTTGATTTAGTAAAGAAATACCAGCTTGTTGAAAGATGGGGTTACCCGGATGGCGGCCATCTGACCCTCGCTCAATTGATTGCGCCTGATGGGAAATAATGCACCACAACCTTGCAATCATTAACCATATAGGGCACCACTTCAATGTATTCATCGTTAACAATCCGACAACGACCATTTCCCAATAGTTACTGGGTCACCGATACCATCCTTGCAGGCGAATATCCGGGTGCTCTTGATCCGGCATTGGCTGAGGCAAAGGTCATCAAACTCCTGTCGTTTGGCATCTCCTCTGTGATTGATCTCACTGAACCCTGGGATGGACCTGGAGATGGATTGCGGCCCTATCGCCCATTTCTTCCCGATCGCACTACAGATGGTAAACCAATTACCTACTGCCGCAGTCCCATTCCTGACGTTAGCGTCCCGCGCTCACGCCAGGATATGATCACCATTCTTAACAGCATTGACCACGCTACCGCGAAGGGTCACGTCGTATACGTCCACTGCTGGGGTGGCATTGGCCGGACAGGTATGGTGATTGGCTGTTATCTTGTGCGGCATGGGATGACAGGCGAGGAGGCATTAGCTGACGTTCACCAGTTGTGGCAGACCACCGACAAATCACGCACCCGACCATCCTCGCCCGAAACTCCAGCCCAACAGGAGTGGGTGCGGACGTGGCAGGAGGATTGACCGTAATTGCCACCCAGCCGCACTGTTGCGTAACCCTAACTGGAAAAGGGGCTTCGGTGTTATTGTTTCGTACACCTTGCACCGGCTGGCCGCACTGCTTGCCGCTGCACGCTCACGCCCGTGCCGCATCTTGCATGCACGCGGGCGCTTGCGCCGGCATGCATAGCGCACTGCTTGCCTGCCCGCTGACGCTGCAGCGCCCTGCAGCGCCAGTTGCAGAGCGCTGCAGCACAGGGGCAAGCCATGATTCGAAGCGAAGCGGAGTCTTCAGGCATGGGCGCTCACGCCCTTGCCGCATCTTGCATGCACGCGGGCGCAAGCCTGCTTGCATAGCGCTCTTCATCCGGCTGGCCGCACTGCTTGCCGCTGCATTTCCGCAAGCCGTGTGCCAGCCGGGCATAGCGCTGCTTTGATTGCGGCAAGGCAGTGGCGGGCAGCTTGCTTTTCCGCACCGCAAGCAGCATGCCACTGCCGCTGGCAAGCTGGGCGGAAGTATTCGGCAAAAGCGGGTTGCTCTGCAACGCATTTCAGAACGTGCACGCCAGCTTTATGAGCGAGAAGCCTCAATCAAGAGACTTTGGCAGTACGTCATCCGATGGCACCGCTGGCTCCATGGCGATTTAGAGTGCATGGTATCAACCAGCATGCAGCTTCACTAAATACTGGGTCTATGTCCTGAAATATCTGAACATCACCGGAGCCACAGTCCACACCTAATGCCAGAGCGGTTTATGATCAATCCGGCATCAACAGGCGTAACGTGGAAAAATGACCTCTGCAATGAGGTGTTAACGAGTTATGCCCTAACTTACAATTCTTTAATTCATAATTTTTGACGATTAACTTTACTGATACGTAAATCGTAGTTCATCTGACGTATAAACCCCTCCATCTACACCATCCAATTGAGCATCATCTAACTCACCCGACACCTCTTTAATCTCAGTCTCGCTACAATCAAAACCTTCGCTCTGGATGCATGCCAGCCGCCCGGCGACATCCTCAATCGCCATAACACGCTTGGCAAACGCTTCGTCTGACTTCATCTTCTCGATGAACAATCTTGCTTGGTCTAATGACATGATACCTCCCGTTGGTTTGAAATCACTCTATAGCCATCTGTTATTATAAGGAAATATCCACCCATGCCGAAGAATGATCTATGCAGCGATGCGGGCGGGTTAAAGGGGTGCGAACCCCTTTAGGCATGGGCTGTACCCTTGTTATGAAATCGGTTGACGAAACAGGCAATTGCGGCAACTTATGGGGTCTGCCAAAGGCGGGGAAAAAGAAGATTATTGGTATAATATAACGATTGTTAACGTATAATAAACTATATTTTGCTTATGGTTAATAATTCAGGCAAAACTAACCTTGTTAACGGAGATGAACAATGAACAAAAAGGTCTGGCTGGTTGCAGGGATTGCAGGGATGTTGCTTAGCATACCACAGTTTACCGCTGAGGCGCACTACAATCATGGCAGGCGGCATCACCATGGTCCGCAGAGTGATTATTATGGTCGTCATCATGGTCGTCATGGTCATGATCGGTGGTCGCATGGAGAAGGGCAGGATCATGGTTCGCAGGGTCATGGTGACGTTCAGAGGGGCGATGGTCCGCGGGGTCATGGTGACGGCCAGAGGGGCGATCATGGTTCGCGGGGTCATGGTGACGACCAGAGGGGCGGTCGGTAGAGAGGAAATATTTGTTTCGGTTGATCATCCCCAGGGGCGTCGATATAAGGCTGTAAAAGGTTCCGTTGCGGTGTTTGTTGCGATGGCTCAATGATGAAGGGAAACAGAAGGGGGAACTGATAACATCACGTCAGTTCCCCCTGACTGTTCCCCCCTACTGCGGCATCCAACTCTTCATCACTATACTCGCTCTGCACCTCTTTGAGCTCCTCTTCGGTAAACTCAAATCCTGCTTCGCTTGCCGCATCAAGCCTTGCCTCAACAGCTTCAATTGCATTCGAAGCGAAGCGGAGTCTTCAGGCATGGGCGCTCACGCCCTTGCTGCCTCTAAATGGTCAAACTCTGTAATGTTAGCGTCTAACACCTTGAACACCTAAGTCTTTTATTTATTAGGGTATAGATGTACAAGGTGTTAGAGAGGGTTATTCTCTTTCGCAGAAGCAGCGAAGCTGGCGGGTTCAAGGGGCTCGCGCTGGCGCAAAGCAAAGCGGCAAAGCGAGCAAAGGCAGCAGGCACCGGGGCGGGCGGTGATGTTCTGCTGCGCTGGCTGAGCGGCGAGGGGGGCTGCGGCGAAGCTGGCTCTGTCAAAGGCTAACATAACGCTCAGCATTGGATGGTGCGACCACACGAAGCGTCTTTCAGTTACCGATACGATTGTGCGCGATGAGCAAAAAAAAGCTCCATAGGAATAAATCTGAACACAATTCCTTATCTTTGGAGAAAATAAATTTATGCTAAAATCAACATCGGGGCATGATTGAGAAAGAAGAAATTGTCAGTGCGATAATGAGTGAGCAGTTCAGAATCACTGACCACGCTTACGAAGAGGCGC
>CAJAOR010000035.1 GCA_903942355.1 uncultured Chlorobiaceae bacterium
GCACGCAAGGCGGGGGTGATGGTGGTCACTGGTGATACCAAAGTGGTCGGCAAAGGGCAGTGCGACAAAATCTTTATCAATACTTCAGGCATCGGGGTGATCAGGGAGGGGGTCACTCTCTCCTGCCGCAACCTGGCACCTGGCGACACGATCATTCTGTCAGGCACCGTGGGTGATCACGGAATGGCCATCATGACCTCTCGTGAAGGGCTCTCATTCCAGTCACGGATAACCAGTGACTGTGCTGCGCTTAACGCGATGATTGCTGCCGTTCTGGACGTAGTGCCAGCTGTTCATGCCATGCGTGACCCGACAAGAGGAGGCGTGGCGGCTACCCTGAATGAACTGGCTGTCTCCTCCGGCGTTGGTATTGAAATCAATGAGATGACTGTTCCTGTAAAAGCAGATGTACGAGGCGCTTGTGAGCTGCTTGGTGTTGATCCTCTGCACGTGGCCAACGAAGGCAAGTTGGTTGTGGCTGTTGCTGCTACCGATGCCGCAAATGTTCTTGAGGTGATGCGCTCTTTTGCAGAAGGCCGGGATGCCGTCATCATAGGTTCAGTTGTTGACCTGCACCCCGGTATGGTGGTCATGCGTACCGCTTATGGCAGCAGTCGCATTATCGATCTTCCGCTCGGCGAGCAACTGCCGCGGATCTGCTGAAACGAAGTTACATGTTCAATGACCGTTTTTCGATGGCAAGGGCTGCTTCCGTGCATCACTTCCGAGCGTTTAATTCCAGCGCATCCAAGGCGGGCTATGCCGTAAAGTGATGAACATTGAAAAAAAAGGAGAAACAGGGCTCTTGCCACATTGTTTCCAAACCTTTTTTCACCACTATAAAAGCACCATCCCTGTTGTGTTGTTGTCAATATTTGTCATAAATTGTCAATAAAATATTCGGTGAGATATTTTTCCTGACCAAGAAAATAAATGACAAAGCCATGCCAATTAATGTTAACCTGACGCCGTTCCTTGAAGAGATGGTTCGGCAAAAAGTTAAATCCGGTCTCTATACATCGGCAAGTGAGGTGGTCCGTGAAGCGTTGCGCCTTATGACGGAGCAGGACTCTCTTCGCAAAGCAAAGCTTGATCAGTTACAGAAGGATATTCAGGACGGGATAGAGAGTGGCACTGCCACCGCCTGGGATGCTGAAGAGATCAAGAGAATTGTCCGAAAGAGAAGGACAGTCACAAAGGCCGGTTAAGAAGATGCCGATAATCATTAAACGCCCCCTCGTTTTTGAGGATATTGCCGATATCTGGGATTACATAGCCGAAGACAGCGAAAGCCGTGCAGATTCTTTTATTGATTCCATCGACCGGAAACTCCATTAGTTGGCTGACTCCCCCCATATTGGTCGTTCGCGAACTGAGCTTTTGGCGGGGTTATCAAGTTTTCCATTTGGCCGGTATATTATTTTCTATCTCATCATCCCTGATGGCATAGAGGTTGTGAGGGTGCTGCATGGCACCCGTGATATTGATCCTCAGTTTAATCCGTCTCCTCTCTAATAACGAAGTTACATGTTCAACGACCGTTTTTCGATGGCAAGGGCTGCTTCGCGCATCACTTCCGAGAGGCTCGGGTGCGGGTGGCAGGTGCGGGCGATGTCTTCGGATGATGCCCTGAACTCCATGGCAAGTGCTGCTTCGGCAATCAGGTCGGAGGCGCTGGCTCCGATAATGTGCACGCCGAGGATTTCATCGGTTTTTGCATCGGCCAGCATTTTGATAAATCCTTCGGCATCGCCAAGTCCAAGTGCCCGGCCGTTGGCCGCAAAGGGAAACTGGCCGGTTTTGTAGTCGTGCCCTTCA
>CAJAOR010000036.1 GCA_903942355.1 uncultured Chlorobiaceae bacterium
ATGGTCTGGAACTCCTTGTGTATAGGGCTGATAGAAAAGGTTTCGTCACTTTTAATATCGCCGTTTCTCAAGTGTTTTCCAGACCTTCTTTATTTTTTACCGGACACTACTGATTTATTATAGTGTCGCGAGGTGTGTGTTTTTTGCCAGCATTAACTTGGGGAATTACGTTTATGAAAAAAAATATCTATTCAATGATGGTGGCGGTGGCCATGATGGGGTTGTCGAGTACGACGTTGCATGCCGCCGCGGGTGACTTGATTAACATCGAGTTTGGTGGTAAAAATGGTAAAGTCTATACTGGATCAGCGGTGGCGGAGGGCGCTGAAACAGAAATTTGGAATTCCTTTACAAAAAACGAGCAAAAAAAACGTGTCCCTTTTCTGAAGTATTCTGACGGTTCAATATCAACTGCAAAATTAGTTTATTCAGAGGCTCACGTTTATCAGATTGGCAAAGGAGAGTCATCATTCAAAGACACGGATTATGCTAATTTATTCGACGGATATTACGCCGGAAATATCGCAGACAAACATGATCATAACTTAAGTAACTTCGAAATCACAGGATTAACTGCCGGTACCTATGACTTATATGTTTATTCCCAGACCACTGCGCCTAAGGGTAACGACTGTAAAAATACAAATAAAACTCATCTCGGATTTACTGCAAATGGCGTTACGGTAGCCGATTTTTACAACACCGGTGAGGCAAGTGGATTTCTTGAGGGAGTGAATTACAAGAAAACGTCCGTTATTGTAGGCGATGATGGGAAGTTGGACATAACATTCACTTCCGGAAGTGATGTGACTGCCCTGCAGTTTGTGGATCCCCCCGCACCTTCTCCTGAACCAGCCAGCATGTTGCTGCTTGGTGTCGGTGGTGCGTTGATGTCTGCACTGAAGTTACGGAAGAAAAAGGCCGGTGAAGCTTCGGTTTCTGTAGTCTAAAACCGTTCCTTGTTTTTTTCCTGTTGTTGCCATTGCCGGTATTTTCCCCGTATACCGGCAATGGCAACTGATTCAAGGGGACTCTTCGTAATAGGTCAAGCCCTTCCCAGTGCCTCCACCAGCCACTCAATCCCAATCTTTTCCTGCTCGAGTCGGATCTGGTTGCCCAGCTCATTGTGGCGCAACTGATCGTAAAGCCTGCTCTCTTCAGAGGTCAGGCGCGTGAGGGTGCCGGTTTCGGGAGATGGTTCAACGCCCCAAAGGGTTTCATGTTCCATCAGCGTCTCCCGGTCCATCAGAAGGGAGGCAGCTCGCGGAAAGAAAGCGCGCAGTTGGTTGAGGATGGCAAAGCCGTGGGTATCGATGTCGCCCCAGTAATGGATAATGTGGTCACGCATCCACTCGACTGATGCAAAATTATTGAAACCATAGCCGGCTCCGAAAATTACCATTGCCGGCACTGGAAAATGGTCCGGACGGTTCCAGTATTGCAAGCCTCTTCAAGCTGCTTTCAGCACTTGGTCTTGAACTGGTTCTGAAGCCCAAGAGTACTGGGCGCAGTGGCGGGGAGTGGTGATGGGCAGAAAGCTGAAATCCCGTACGCTCAAGGTTCTCATGAATGGGGATCTTGTGGGAGAATGGAATTTAACCACGGTCGGTTCGCATGAATTCGTCTATACCGCTTCATGGCTCTCCTCCCCTTTGTCGCGTCCTGTTTCCCTGTCGATGCCGTTACGGGAACAAAAGTACAGTGGCGATGTCGTCCATTCATTTTTCGACAATCTGCTGCCGGATAATGATGTGATTCGAAGAAGAATCCGGGATCGTTTTTCTACCGGTTCAATTGAGGCTTTTTACCTTCTTGCAGAAATAGGTCGAGACTGTGTGGGTGCAATTCAATTACTGCCCGACGGGGTCGATATGGTTGATGTCCGAAAGATCACTGCTGAACCGCTCAGTGATGATGACATTGAACGGCTGATAGCCCGAGAAGTAACGTCAGATTTTTTCGGCAAAACAATGGATGGACTCGAAGAGTTTCGTATCTCACTTGCCGGAGCCCAGGAGAAGACTGCGTTGCTCTGGCATGATGGGCAATGGAAACGGCCACGCGGAGCTCCGCCTACGACACATATCTTCAAGCTTCCGCTCGGTCAAATGGGTCATTTCAATATTGATATGACTACATCTGTTGAAAATGAATGGCTGTGCAGCAAGCTTTTGCATGCTTATGGCATGTCTGTTGCTTCATGCCAGATAGCTCAGTTTGGCGATAGTAAAACATTGGTTGTCGAGCGTTTTGACCGAACGTTCTCGACGGATGGTTCGTGGATTGTCCGATTGCCGGAGGATATGTGCCAAGCCACCGGTACCCCGCCAGGGCGGAAATACGAGACTGATGGAGGGATGTCGCTGTTGTCCGTTTTGATGAGATGTGTTTTGATTGCCTGAAATTGTTGGTTATACTGCAAAATGTAGCTATTTCGACAAAGCAAGTACTGCTCAAGAGTTGAGGTGTAACGGGGTGCGAGTGATCATGACTTCAAAAATCCATGAATGGTTTCTCGAATTCGAACAAGCGCGTTGGGATAAACAACTGGAAGCCGACTCCAATGCAGGAAAGCTCGATTTCCTTATCAATGCGGCGCTTGCTGAACATGAAGCAGGACTGACGAGAGAGCTTTGAAACAGTTTGCACCTCAAGAAAGTGGGTAAAGTCTGGTCTGCCCGTGTCGGCTCTCATTATCGCGCAGTCGCCACGTCGATTGATGGGGGTTTTCTTTGGGTTTGGATTGGCACTCACGCGGACTATGACAGGTTGCTTGCTTAAAAGACTACAGGAGGTAGTTTTGCCGACAATATCGATGTTTTACGGAATTATCATTCGTATGTACTTCGCTCCAGGTGAACATCCGCCACCGCATTTTCATGTTTACCATGCTGAGTATTCAGGTACGGTAGATATAGGCACTTGTGAGATGATCGAAGGGAATTTGCCGAGGAAGCAAATAAAACTTGTTTTGGCGTGGGCCGAATTACATCAAGAAGAACTTATGAGTGACTGGAATCTCGTTATGAATGGTGAGGAGCCATTTAAAATCCAACCATTACAATAGGAGAAAATACAATGTATCCATCAGTAATAGATGTTGTCCCACGAGATAATTTTATGCTTGATATCACTTTTAGTAATGGTGAATGTGGAGTGTTGGATATGAAGCCATATCTTGGTTTTGGAGTTTTTAATCGGCTAAAAGATTCCAACTCTTTTAAAAAAGTTGCAGTTGCTTTTGACACCCTTGAATGGGAGTCGGGAGCAGATCTTGATCCTGAGTTTGTTTACGATAAATGCATAAAAAAAATCGGTTAAACAAAACGCTCTACCGGAGTATGGACAAAGGTTATATCGTGGCGAATTAATGAGAAAAAATTTTTGTAATTGCTTGTATAAAAATAATTTATAGTAAATTATTTTTATACTAATATAGTCTTTGTAGTGATTGTCAAGCTCGCAAGGGGCAACTGGGTATTAGATAATATTTACCAAAAGGATAGTTGGCCCGTAGCCATATTTGATGTGATGTTGGACAAATAATAATCAAGAAAAAGTGCTGTGTCCCCAATTCTTGGTGCAACGCTCTTGGCAGTCACACCCTCCCCAGCGCGTCAACCAGCCACTCAAACCCGATTTTCTCCTGTTCCAGCCTTATCTGATGGCCAAGCTCATCCCTGCGCAACTGATCGTAAAGCCTGCTCTCTTGAGAGGTCAGGCGCGTGAGGGTGCCGGTTTCGGGAGATGGTTCGACGCCCCAAAGCGCTTGATGCTCCATCAGCGTCTCCCGGTTCATCAGAAGGGAGGCTGCTCGCGGAAAGAATCCGCGCAACTGGTTGAGGATGGCGAAGCCGTGGGTGTCGATGTCGCCCCAGTAATGGATAACGCGGTTACGCATCCACTCGACTGATGCCAGATTCTCGAACCCATACCCGGCTCCGAAAATCACCATTGCTTCTGGCACCTCGGGGAAGGCGAGAAAGTTGATTTCGTTTTCGGTGATGAAGAGCTTTGTAACAGGCAGATCCAGTTGGGCAAAGGTCTCCTGCGTCACCGTGATATCCTGATCGGTCTCTGTCGGGAGCAGCGCCAGTTTCGGGTCAAGAATCCGAAAGCGCACGCGCAGGGGTTTATCCTGAAAGCCGTAACGGCGGCAGAACCTTCCAACGCCAACCGCCGTTGCGTCAATCTCCTCCGCTGGAAGGACGAGGTCGAAGAGCTCTCCAAGGAGGCTTCGGTGCCCTTCGATGAATTTGCTGTGCACGCCGGGCAGGTCGATCTGGCGGAGGTAGATGCCGGGATGAGGGTGCTTGAGACGCCAGGCTATAATGGAGAGTATGCGAGGCCACTCTTCGGCCAGTTCGAGGGCGCGCTGGGGGCGTTTTTCGAGCCAGGGAAGCAGTGCCGGTTGCCAGTCGCGGGTGAGTGTGACCATGGCGACAAACTGGTCGGCTGCTCGCTTTTTGCCTATAAGGCTGAGGGCGTCGTCCGCTGAATCAATCCAGATTTCTGCAGGAAGTTCATTGGCTCCCAGAATACGGTGGTTGACGCTGCGCCAGACAATCCGGTACTGCTTGGCTGTGCTGGAGAGTCGGGCAATCCAGTCGCGTACTTCGGGAAAGGAGCTACTGAGTTGCCGTGAGTCAGGCCCTTTCAGTGTCAGGCGACGGGGAAAAACCGATTCGCCGCCAATCAGGGAGGAGAGGATGAGGCCCCGATCCCAGAGTTTCTGTACCTGGCCCTTGAGTTCGGCGGGGGTTGTCCAGTTCATTCAAGCGCCTTCTCTTTTTCGGTGCGATACTCTTCGATAGTGAGGTTGCGCAACTCCGAGCAGCGCCCCTCCTTGTTGTGGACAAAGCCGACACTGGAGACGAAGGGCTCGATGATATGGATTTTCTGCAAGGGGGTGACGATGAGGAGTTGCAGGTTGAGCTGGGCGAAGAGTTGCAGGCCGTACTGGGCCGATTCGTCGGAGCCGCGTCCGAAGGCCTCATCGATTACCACGAAGCGGAAGGAGCGGGAGCGCACGGCGCCCCATTCGAGGCCGAACTGATAGGCAAGGCTGGCGGCAAGGACGGTATAGGCAAGTTTCTCTTTCTGCCCTCCCGATTTTCCCCCAGAGTCGGCGTAGTGCTCATGTTCGCTGTTGTCTTCGCGCCACCGTTCGCTGGCGGCAAAGACGAACCAGTTGCGCACGTCGGTGACCTTGGCGGTCCAGCGCCGGTCGAGGTCGGCAAAGGCTTCACGGCCACGGAAGCGGTCGATGATGCGTCGTACCTGGAGGAATTTGGCTTCGGAGTATTGCGCGTCATCCGAGCCGGTCAGTGTTCCTTCGGTGCAGGCTCGCAGCTCCGACTGAAAGTCACGGATGTCGGCGTCGGGGCTGATTTGCACTTCGAGGGTGATGTATCGGCCTGGATTGTAGTCGATTTGCGTGAGCGATTCGTTGAGTTGGGTAATGCGCTCCCTGATAGTCTCCCGTTCGCGGGCCAGTTGCGACTGAAAATTGGCCACCTCACGGATGGTATTTTCATTGAGCAGTTCCTTGAACCGATCTTCAAAGCGCGGCAGGTCGTCGGCCTGGAGTTGGGCGAACATTGAGCGATACTCGTATCCGGCGGCGATGTTGACGTCCACCTCACGGGTCTCCAGTTTCCACTCCTCCTTGTACTCGGTCATCGCCTTGATGATCTTTTGGCTGATTCGGGAGATTTTCCCGTTTTCGGCGTCGATTTTTGCCTGAAGCCAGTCGCGCATCTCCCGTTCGCGGGTGTCGCACGTTTCAACCATCAGCGACTGGTCGCCGAAAGCCTTCTGGCGTATGATCTGGAGTGTGGGGAAGCGGCTGGCAGCTTCGGGCCCTGCTTCATCGAGCAGCGCCGCAGTCTGCTGCTGCAACTCCTTGATGTCACTGATTTTCTGCTCTATTTTTGAGTGTTTCTTTTTTTTGTCGTCAAGTTGCCGCTCCGTCTCCTGCAATTCGATTTCGAGTGCGGCCAGATGGTCGGTGAGGGTTTTCAGAAGATCTGAAGCCGCTTCGAGGTCACGCTTTTCCGTTTCGAGCCGGGCGATGGCAACGGCTACCGGCTGCCAGTCGAGGTCGCGGAAATCGGAATATTCGTCAAGCTTGGAGAGGATGGTCAGGCGCTCCTTGAGCGATTTTTGCTCCTGTTGCAGCGAGCTGATGCGGCCTGCGAGTGCGGCAAGCTCTTGCTGTTGCAATCTGGCCTTCTCTTCGAGTGTTGCAATTTTGGCGGCATTGCTCCACCCAAGC
>CAJAOR010000037.1 GCA_903942355.1 uncultured Chlorobiaceae bacterium
AATCAAACCACGAACGCCACCGACATGCAAGCCAATAAATACCCCAAGTCCAATTGCAAGAAGAAGCGCGATGATACTGTTTGCCAATCCTTCTTTTGGTGAGAGACGGCCTGAAGGAATCGGGCGGGTTGGCTCATTGATGCGGTCAAGTTCAAGATCAAAACAGTCATTGACCGACTGACTGAAACCGGTACCGAACGGGCCGAACATCAAAAACATGGCCAGCAGCAACAGATAGTCGTGAAGGGTGCCTTTCATGGCTCCCGAAGCCATGACTCCTGCTGCAAGGCAGGGAAAAACACTGATCCAGGTAACCGGATCGAGGAGTTCAAGATGTGCTCTTACTTTATCGACAAACCCAAGCTTTGCGGGAACTGACATGCGTTACTTCTCTCCAAAGCCCAAAAAGGGGCCGGTTAAATGATAGGAGTTTAAAGACTTTAATTTACAAATACCACTGAAGATAAAAAACTCCTTAATATTGAGAGGGTTACCATCTTTTACCCTCATTCCGGCCGGCCTGTCAGGGTTGCTGATGTAGCCGCGGTTATGAGCACCCTTACCAGATCGCCCGGCTGGTAGCCTTCACGATCGAAAACCACGGCCCGATTGCCTGCCGTGCGGCCCATAAGCTGTTCGGTGGAGCGTTTGCTTTCGGATTCAGCAAGCACTTCCACAACTGAACCGATGGCCTGCTGGAAGAGCTCAGCCGAAATGCTGTTCTGCAGGTCGATGATCTCCTGCAACCTTTGTTTTTTTACTGCTTCCGGCACATCATCCGCTAAAGTCCTAGCTGCGAGAGTACCCGGTCTTGTTGAGTAAAAAAACATGTAGGCCAAATCAAACCTGATATCAGAAAGCAATTTCAGTGTTGCCTGGTGATCCTCCTCCTGCTCTCCGCAGAACCCTGCAATGATATCGGTTGAGAGTGCAACGCCGGGAATGATCGAGCGAATCATCGCTATTTTTTCGCGGTACTCTTCGATGGTATACCCCCGGTTCATGCGTCCGACGATTTTTGTTGAGCCGGACTGCACTGGCAGATGAATATGATGGCAGATGTTCGGGCGATCGGCAATGGTACGCACAAGCGCCTCGGAGATATCTTTCGGATGGGAGGTGGTAAAGCGGATTCGGGCCTCTGGTGCTGTACGGCTGACCCGATCAAGCAGGGATGCAAAGTCCATGCCCTGTTCAGGATCATGGTAAGAATTGACATTCTGACCGATCAGGGTAATCTCCCGGTAGCCGGATGCTGCGAGTTTTTCGACCTCTCCAATGACCGAACTGAAGGGGTGGCTCCGTTCACGGCCCCGGGTAAACGGCACCACACAATAGGCGCACATGTTGTTGCAACCTCGCATGACAGGCACAAAAGCGCTGATCACTCCCTGCCTTACCGGATCAATGCCTTCGTAGGTTTCAGCGGAATTAAACTGCAGCGAGGTAGGCTTTCCTCCAGAGCGAGCCTGCTCAATAAGCGAGGGAAGAGTACGGTAGGTGTCGGGACCAGCCAGAAAGTCAATGGCCGGAGAGGTTGAGAACATCTCCTCCCGCTGGTACTGCGGAATACAGCCGGCAACCCCGACCACCAGACCTTTAGCTCTTTTTTTCAGCCCATGAAAATGCTGAAGATAATGTTCGATACGATCAACCGCATTTTCGCGAACAGCACAGGTATTGAGCAAAATAATACCGGCACTCTCCTCACTTTCGGCCTGGGTGTACCCTGCCTGCTGCAGCAGAGCGGTTATAATTGCGGAATCCGCCTGATTCATCTGGCAACCGAACGTATGAATATAAAATGTGTTACTCCCTCTTGTCGTCATGATGGGTGCTTGCTGTTCAATTATATTTTTTCTCCGTTCAGGCCCCAAAATGGATGTGCTTGAATTTTTCAAGCAGCACCTCAGTTTCATCCTTGCACAGGCCACAGACGGTGCCACACTTGGTGCGCTCCTGGAGTTCAAAATAGGTTCGGGCTCCCTCAAGAACAGCTTCCTCAATATCATGGTCGGTAATGCTCATGCACTGGCAAATCACCTTGGACTGTTCCTTCTTGACCTTGTCCTCCTGGCCGTTGCGAGTATAGTAATTGTTGATAGCCGCGCGGAGTGCCTTGTCGCCAAGTACCGAGCAGTGGATCTTGTGATCGGGCAGTCCTCCGAGTTCCAGGGCGACCTCCTTGGGGGAGATATGAAACGCTGCATCAAGCGTCCTGCCCTTCACCATTTCGGAAAGAACCGAGGTACTGGCAATGGCACTGGCGCAGCCATAGGTTTTCCACTGACAATCAGTAATGATATCCTGCACCTTGTCTACCTTGATAACCACCATCATCTGGTCACCGCACTGCAAGTTGCCTTCCATCCCGACCCCGTCAAAATCCTCCGTATTCTCGCCCTGCAAAATATTTTTCGGGTTCATGAAGTGTTCCTTCAGTTTGTCGCTATATGCCCATTCACCTGCTTGCAGCATGCAATCCTCCTTTTATATATGCCGTTGACATGTTTCTGATTCGTTGAATTATTGGTGGTAAAACTTCAATCACGTACTCTACTTCCTTCATGGATGTTTCGCGGCCCATACTGAAGCGGATCGAACCGTGAGCAAGCTCGGCATCGACACCGGTCGCCAGAAGAACATGCGAAGGATCAAGAGAGCCTGAAGCACAGGCCGATCCAGTAGAAACTGCAATACCTTCAAGGTCCAGATAGAGCAGGATGGCCTCGCCTTCAACTCCCGTAAACGAGACGTTGAGCGTGCCGGCAAGAGCATCGGTTGGATGGCCATTAAAATAAATATCCTCAATACGCTCCTCAATACCCTTTTTCAAGAGCTGCTTCAGGTGAAGCAACCGCTCCTCCTCTTCCGGCATTTCAAGCATTCTCATTTCAACCGCTTTGCCCAGCCCGAGAATACCGAGGGTGTTTTCAGTTCCTGCACGCCGGCCAAGCTCCTGATGGCCTCCCCTGATAAGAGGGCAGTAAGGAATACCTTTTTTCACAAAGAGAGCTCCAACCCCTTTCGGGCCGTATATCTTGTGGGCTGAAATAGTCAGGAAATCGACACCCAGCTTCCGGACATCAACCGGAACCTTTCCGACAGCCTGCACGGCATCGGTATGCATGAAGGCACCACTTGCATGCACCATGCCGGATATGGTTTCAATATCCTGCATGGTACCTATTTCATTGTTTGCCATCATGACCGAAACAAGGCCGACATCATCACCAAGCATACCGGCAAGCTGGTCAAGATCGATTTTGCCGTACCGGTCAACATCAAGATATTTTACTTTTACACCCCGGTGTGCCAAACATTCAGACGTCTCAAGCACACAGGGATGTTCGATTTTAGTGGTAATGATGGTACTGCGCATTTTGCTGCCGGCAATACACTGGCTTGTGCCGCACACAAAAAGCGACAGCACGGTATTGTTGGCTTCCGATCCGCTGCCGACAAAAATAATTTCCCGCTCCTGAGCACCGATAAAATCAGCTACTTTCCGGCGGGCATCCTCAACATTTGCTCTTGCCTCACGCCCGTATGCGTGCATGCTTGACGGATTGCCGAACATCTCCATCGCCGCAACCATCTCCTTTTTCACCTCGGGGTGTATCGGTGTAGTGGCATTGTGATCAAAATAAACTTTCATGTCTGCCATAGTACTTTCAAAATTCGTTATTATAGCTTAAACCATTACTTAAAATGAGAAAACAAGCCAATAAACTTTCTGTGTCACAACTACTGCCTTCATGCGCAAGTAAAGGCGGAATATACCGCAAGCGCTGCAACGTATTGACCAATCATAAATATGCATTAAGAACTGTTTTCACAACACTAAATCTTACTATTTCATAATAAGACTTTTTTTGTCTTATTAAAAGAAAAACGACACGTCCTGAATTATTTTTCCCACTGGCGCATAACTTCTAACCACTCCCCAAAACTGTAGACAACCATGATAGCAGAACAGACGAAAGCGCCTGACTTTACCCTTCCTGATTCCGATGGACAGCAGGTATCTCTTTCAGACTTTACCGGGAAAAAAGTACTGATCATCTTTTACCCTGGTGACGATACCCCGGTCTGCACCGCCCAGTTGTGCGACTACCGGAACAATGTTCTGGAATTCACCAAACGCGGCATTGTGGTGCTCGGAATCAGTCCTGACAGCCAGACTTCCCATAAAAGCTTTGCCGAACGCAACAAGCTTCCCTTTACCCTGCTTAGCGATACCGAAAAAAAGACCGCGAAAGCATACGATGCACTTGGCTTCCTGGGCATGTCGCAACGGGCCTATGTGCTTGTTGATGAAGAGGGTAAGGTTCTGCTCGCCTACAGCGACTTCCTGCCGATCATCTATCAGCCGATGAAGGATCTGCTGGCGAAAATTGATGCTGCGTAAATTTTACTTCTCCCATTATCTGAACAAATCCGCATGAGAGCCAGTAGGATAGAGTACTAATTCCTGATCCTCAAGGGCATAAATCAAGATCCAATCTGGTTCCAGATGACAATCACGTTTTCTATGATATTGCCCTTTGAGAGGATGGTCAAGATACCAACAATAAGCTTCATCGACATCCTGTTGTGCTTCCGGTGCGATTATTAGTTCAGCGGACATAACGGCTTCGTGCCTTAAGTTTTACCTCAGACCATGAAAGTCCCGAAGCCGGGTTGTTCATCAAATTAGCTTTTCGTCGAGCCAACTCCTTCTTTTGCCATTCATATACAGGTACCTCTGACGGTGTCGTTGCCAAATCATCCCAAAGGTCTTCTACCAGTTGAAGCTTCTCTGGTGGACTCAAATCAAACACAGATACAGTATTTGTATTCATTGTTACCTCAGCGGTTCAGCGATTTTTGGAGGTTGATATGGTAAAATTATATCAAAATAATCCAAGAACGTCAACAAAAAGCGAAAAACAGACCATCACGACATCAGAATATTCTTTGAATTGCAACCCACATAAGAGACCTGACGGGTAAGATTAAAAAACCGTTATTCTCATAGATGGGAAATAGTTATCCAATGTAATCGGCCTTATTTCCTAGTTCAAATAATGAGACGATTGGCGCCAGAGGCCTGGAGAAGAAAAACTTTGGTGCCCGCTATAGCCCGTGAGACAACCAGGACGAATAGATGGTTGCCGGGTTTCAATAATCCAGCACATTTCTGTATCTTCGCTCGAACTTTTTTTTCTGCCAACACTAATGCAAATAAAATAATGGAAAGAACGCTTACCATCCTGAAGCCGGACTGCGTCAAGAAGCAGCTTATCGGTGCAGTTATTGACCAAATTGAACGTGCAGGCTTCCGTGTTGTGGCTATGAAAAAAATCAAGCTTACGCAGGAAACTGCCGGTGAGTTTTATGCTGTACATCGTGAGCGCCCGTTTTTTGGCGAACTGGTAGAGTTCATGTCTTCAGGGCCTTGTGTCCCGATCATTCTTGAAAAAGAGAATGCTGTGGCCGATTTCCGCACCCTTATAGGCGCAACTGATCCGGCTCAGGCTGATGCTGGCACCGTGCGCAAGCTTTATGCTGACAGTAAGGGCGAAAACATTGTTCACGGTTCTGACTCTGCTGAGAATGCTGCCATCGAGGCCGGATTTTTCTTTTCGGCTGAAGAGGTTGTCAGAAGCAACTGATTACTGTACCCGAACAGCAACAAAAAAAGCGACTTCAAGGTCGCTTTTTTTGTTGCTGTTTTAACGTCAGGCTTGAGCTGAATTTGGGGGGTTCCTCTTGCCAATCTACGGCTCAGCAGGTTTATCCCCTTTTATTTCAGATAGATACTCACTGAAGGTTTCACCGTACATTTCCCAGACCGTCATAAAGAGCGCCGCGACAATCGGACCAAGAATAAAGCCGAAGACTCCGAACAGCCCTATGCCGCCAAGTGTTCCAAAAAAAATGAGCAGCTCGGGCATTTGCGTGTCGCGCCCGATCAGGATTGGACGAAGAATATTGTCTATCTGGCCGACCACAATGCTGCAGAAGAGAAGGACCCCTATAGCCTGTGGATACTGCCCTGTTGCGGCCAGATAAATGACGGCCGGAATCCAGACAAGTGCCGATCCAAGAACAGGCAGAACCGAAAGTACCGACATGATGGTGCCCCAGAAAAGGGCGCTGTCAATACCGGCAAAATGCAGGGCAAGGCCTGCAAGGGAACCTTGCACAGCTCCCACGACCATGGTTCCCTTTATGGTTGCTCTGGTCACCGAAATGAACTTGTCGAGCAGCCGGTTCTGATCGGACTGCGTTAAGGGGAGATAGGAGAGAAACTGTGCCAAAAGCTGTTTGCCGTCTCTTAAAAAAAAGAACATGGTGTAGAGAAAAATAAAGAGCATAAAAAGGTCGTTGACCGCCGAGTAGGTAAACGACGAAATGGTGTTGAACAGTATTGAGCCTGTGTTACTGGCAAGTTCTCCTGCTTTCTGAAAAATTTCAGTCCGGTAAAGCTGGATCTCGGGATAAAAAGAGAGCGTACGAAGCTGCTGGTCGAATGCACCTGGCTCCAGGATCTGCTGCTGAACCCAGGGTACGGCAATGCGACTTATCCTGATTGCCTGCTTGGCAACAATACCGAGAAGTGCTGCAAAGGGAAGAAAAACGATGAGTAGCAGCGTGAGCATGGTCATGGAGGCGGTCAGGCTTTTGCGTCCCCTGAACCAGCGCTCAAATCGGTTGAAAACCGGCATGGCAAGGGCCGAAAAAAGGGCCGCGAGAACAATAGCCATGAGGAAATAGCGGATCATGGCAAAAAAAATGGCCGAAAGGAAAAGAAGAAGAAAAAGAAGAATGAGCCGATTTGCTTTTATGCTGTTCATGATCATTTTTTTATGAGCTTTAAAACCACTCCATGCGCTCCTCTTCAAGAAGCTGCGTACGAACCATAGCGACCGCGAAAATTCCTGCGGTTTCAGCCCTGAGAATACTCTTTCCTAGAGAGATTTCACCAAAACCTGAGGCCTGGGCCTCTTGCACTTCACCGGCAGTGAACCCGCCTTCACCGCCGATCATGAATAAAATATTTTTGCCGAAACAGTGCACCCTGGGAGCCGTCTCTGAAAGCTCATAGGGAATCAGCTTGAGATCGAAACCCTGAAGTGCCATTACCTTTTTGCATGAGAGCGGTTCAGTGAGTTGCGGAAGATAGTGGCGTTTTGACTGCCTGGCCGCTGAAAGCATGATTGTTCTCCACCGGTTGAGCTTGCCCTGAATTTTTTCGCTTGATGGCTGAGAGAGTGTCCGTGCCGTGATCATGGGAATGATAGAGGTGACTCCAAGCTCGGTTGCCTTTTCCAGAAAAAGCTCAAACCGCTGGGGGGCCTTGAGCAGGGAAAGGGCAACGGTCACTCGCGTGTTTGGCCAATCAAGACGGCTGTAGCCCAGAATTTCTGCCTTGAACGACGTTTTCCCGATATCTGAAATGCTGACTTCGCAGCGCAAACCATTGCCATCGGTGACAAGAATCCGCTCTCCTGTTTTTTTCCGCAGAACCCGCACGAGATGATGAAACTCATCACCATCAACAGTCAGGCTCCCGCCGTCAAGATCAATGTTTTCAGTTGAGGTATAGAAGAGTTCCATATGTTTATTACTCCTTGATGGCTAACGCAACAGCGGCAAGAGAGATTTTTTCAGCCCCTCCCTTGCGCAGTGCCGATGCAGCAGCTGCCATGGTTGCGCCGGTTGTTACAACATCATCGACTAGCAGCACATGCCGGTCAACTGCACCTTTCCGAATCTGAAAGGCCCCTTCGGGATTTTTTTTCCGTTCCTGGGCAGAAAGTCCGGTTTGTGATACGGTGTATCGTTTTCTGACCAGAAGTTCGCTCCGTAAGGGCTTGTGCAGCGATTGAGCGAGGCCTTCGGCAATTTTTTCGGACTGGTTATATGAGCGCTCAATTTTTTTCAGGGGGTGAAGCGGGATCGCTACTATGCAATCGATATCCCCGGTATCTCCTCCTGAAAGCATCCACTCGCCCAGTTGAGAGCCGAAACTTTTGGCAATATTGAAGAGCCCTTCATATTTCATGGCATGAAGCACTTGCTGCAGCGAGCTCTTTTTATGAAACCGGTAACGGCACCAACCCCGATCAAACAGGAATTGTTCACCAAAATGGGATGCAATGGTACGACGCAACAGCCCTTCTGCTTCAGAATGGCTGCCGAAGGGATCAAATTCTGCCCGGCAGGTGCTGCAACAGTAGTGTTCCCCTGGAAGAAGGCGTGTTCGGCAAAGGAGGCAAACATGGGGAAAAAGGAGATGAAGCTGTTGATCAAGCATGGCAAACTCCTGTTATGGTTAGCCGAAACATAAGGCCGCGGCACCATACATGCCGGCCTTGTTGCCAAGATGCGCTGGTACCAGTTCAAGCCCTTCATGCATTGAAGGAAGGGTAGAGCGCTTGAGCTGATCGAGCGCAGGATCGAAAACAAGGGGGCCTGCGGCGGCAATTCCTCCACCGATTACAAATTTCCTGATATCCATCAGAGCAGTAACATTTGCAAGTCCAACACCGAGAAGAGAGCCGACCTTCTGCCACACCGCAAGAGCTACAGCGTCACCATCCCTTGCCGCATGGTGAAGGTTGCGGGGAGAAAGCTTTGTATAATCGTTACCGCACAGCAGACCAGCAGAAGAGCCTGACGGACTGGCGTCAATCATTTGGCAGGCAAGAGCCACAATAGCCTTTTTGCCGATAAGGCTTTCGAGTGTTCCCTGTATACCCGCATGAAAAGGCCCGTCAACATCAATGATCATAAAGCCTACTTCACCGGCTGTACCATGAGCGCCGCGATAGAGCTTCCTGTTCAACACAATTCCCCCTCCGACACCGGTGCCGAGGGTCACCATGAGAAAGTCCCTGAAGTCACGGCCGGCACCATAAACCGCTTCACCGAACGCTGCAACATTGGCATCATTATCGAGAAAAACCGGAATCGAAAGCCCTTCCTTTTCCTGGAGCATGTTGTGCAGTTCGTCACGCAAGGGAAAAACAGTCCAGCCAGGAAGATTGGGTGGGTAACTCAGCACTCCTTTTTCGGCATCGACCGCCCCGGGAGCGCCGAGTCCGACACCTGCAAAATCATTGGAAGCAAGAGTTTTGGAAGCGACATGATAAAGATCACCTACAATGGCTGCAAGCTGCCCGACAATCCCCATCGGTCCTGATGCTGTATCGGTGAGCATCCTCCTGTCGATCAGAATTCCACTCTCCTCACCAATTACTGCGGCTTTGATTCCCGTGCCTCCGAGATCTATGCCAATTGCCCATCGTGACATACAGCTCTCTCTTTTCGATTAGTTTTTAAATGGCTTGATAAATTTCCGTCCATGAACGTTTGATGCAAAAAAGTCAAGAATCTCGATAATTTCCGGTTCCTGGGGGAGTTCCGATTTCACCTTGTCAAGGCCGTTGGCCAGCAGAAGTCCGGATTGAAAAAGGATCCGGTAGGCATCTTTAATGAGTTTTATCTTTTCGGAACTGAACCCACGCCGTTTCAGGCCAATGGCATTAAGACCCTCATAACGGCAAGACTCACTCCCGGAGGCCATGACAAAAGGCGGCACATCAAGCGTACCCCTTGAGAGTCCTCCAATCATTGAAAAGCGACCGATACGAACAAACTGGTGTATAGCGGCAAGCCCACCGATCACAACGTAATCACCAACCTCGCAATGGCCTCCGAATGGAACGCAATTGGCAACAACAACATGGTTGCCGATCACACAATCATGGCCTACATGCGAATAAGCCATAAAAAGATTATCAGAACCGATAACGGTTTTTCCGCTCGCACTTGTTCCGCGGTTAAGGGTAACACACTCCCGGATAACATTGCGGTCACCAACATAAAGATAGGTCTTCTCACCGGAAAATTTGAGAGACTGGGGCTCAGTAGCAAGCACAGCTCCTGAATGGATTTTGCATGCACGGCCAATTCGAGCACCGGAGGCAATGTGAACATGAGGCCATATCGTGGTGCCGTCACCTATTTCGACGTCATCCTCAATAACTGTATAGGGACCTACGGTAACCCCTTCACCGAGAATGGCACTCTGACCGATCACGGCTGTTGGATGTATAGTACTTTGCATGGTATTTATTCCTTCATTGATTCAAACTCGTCTATCAGCTTTGGTTGTTTCAATTCTCTGGCAAGTGATTCAATGATGCGTTTTGCATCATCCTTGCGACCAATGTCACGATATGCCCTTGCAAGAACATAGTAAAGGCGAGGATCAGAAGCCAGCGATGCATGAGTGCCCAATTTTTCCAGATAGCGGATATACACTGCGGCTTTCTGCTTTTCTCCAAGACGAACATAAAGAGCAATCACAGAACCGGCAAGTTCGGGATTCAGCGGGTACAGCGCGAGAGGAAAAAGCCTGGCGGAGGTATCAAGTACCTTCAGCGCAAGGGTTCCGCGCCGGAGAGTCCGTTCCGGGCCTGAAGCACCATGTACGGCAAGAACTCCTTCCGGATCAGCCGCAAGTTCAAGGGCAAGGCGAACAAAGAGGGGCGTGTAGTTGCCGCAAAGCCTCCGTGACGTCTCTTCTAGATTAACCTGAAGATTATTCAAATTACGGTACCGGTAAACCTCCAGAAGATTGCGGTATAGCAGCGCTGGATCGACAAAGCTCATCGGATCGGCACTTTTGAGCGGCACCACCTTATAGGCAAGGCCATCAAGACGCAGATAGTTTTCAAGGCCGATCATGCTTTCAGGATCAACCGTCAAGGCAAAATAGACTGGCCGCCGGGAAAAGTTGTTGATCATTATCTCATAAACAGCAATATCCTGCGGGCGAAGATAGCCCTGGCCATCGTAGGTCAATCCGGGCTTCAGAAGCCATTTTATGGTGTCAAGCGGTTCAGATGGCAGCGAAATGCCATGAAGACGGGAGTCACGCACGAGTTGCTGATGGGCGACCAATGAAGGATGCTCGGCATCAACAGAGTCAATGGGGACATAGGTAATATCGGCTATCTCGCCGTCACTCATACTGAACGCAACCGGCTTTGCCCCACGAGGGCTGCTGTTTTTTAACTGGTCAAGATACCACCCGGTATTGGCAAGACTCAGGTTTACAACGCGCACATCAGTCCTAATCCGTTCAACCTCCTGCAGGTACCATAACGGAAAGGTATCGTTGTCGCCATTGGTAAAAAGAATGGCATCCTTGTCACAGCTTTGGAGCAGATTCCAGGCCCAGTCCCACGGAACATAGTTGCCCGAACGGTCATGCACTCTGTAATTTGCCCAAAGCATTTTGCCATTGATGAATAGAGCACCGGTAGCAACCGTCAGTACGGCAAGCAGCATCTGCTTTCTGGAGCTGGAAAGCTTCAATCGCTCTCCAAGCAACTGCCAGATGCTTTCAACCCCGATCCCTATCCAGAGGGCAAAGGCAAAAAAGCTGCCGGCATAGCTGTAGTCACGCTCTCTCGGCTGAGGTTCAGTCTGATTGAGATAGATAACAAGCGCTGCCCCGGTCAACACAAAAAGCGCGGTAACAACCAATCCCATTTTCCACTCGCGCCTGAAATGGGTTGTGGCTCCTACCAAACCCACAAGGAAAGGAATACCCCAGAGTACCGACCAATCTACTCCTGCCCCCTCCCTGTCATGCTCACGCCCTATAAACTGCCAGCCAAAATAACGGAAGTACATCTTCTTCATCTGGTAGGTGAGAAAATAGTCGAGATCACTCGAATACTGCTGGTAGAAGTACTGATGTACCGGCTCGGGTGACCACCGTCTCGGCCAAAGCGGCATATCGCCGTACTGGTCGCGGTTGAGGTAGGAGAAAAAGGTCTCGGATGAGGATGGATTGTTTTCGTTGATGGGCGGCCCTGCCTGTGCCCTAACATAGATCATGCCGTAGGAGGTATAACCGATCATGATGAGAAAAAGCGACATCAAAAGGGTATTCATGAGCGCCTTGCGATGCTTGTGTGAATACCATGTGGCATAGCCGAGCAGAACAAGAAAAAGCAGGAATCCCCGCCATGAGGTCAGTTGCAGCAGAATCGGAAGGCCTTTAATGACAACAATATAGATCAGGAAAAACAGCCCGGATGATGCAATGACAAGCAGAGCGAAGGAGAGAAAGGTGACCTTGTATTTTTTGAAATAATAAATCAGCGCAACGGCAAAAACTGCAAGCAGGCTGAGCAGGTGCACTCCGATTGAAAGTCCTATCACGTACATGACGAGCATCAGCCACCGTTCGTGGTCAGGTTTTTGGTCCTCTTCGTACCAGCGGAGAATGAGCCAGACAACCAGGGCTGTAAACAGCGATGAGAGAGCGTAGACCTCCGCTTCAACAGCATTAAACCAGAAGCTGTCAGAAAGGGCTAGGGCAAGCGCCCCGATAACAGCTCCGCCATAGGCCGATATCTTTTCTCCGGGGCTCCAGAGGTCGGGATCACGCTTGCGGTACATGATGATCAGCCGTACCGTGACGAGATAGGTCAGCATGACGGTTGCCGCACTTGCAAGGGTACTGATCAGGTTAACCCTTGCTCCAGTGTCACTGAAAAAAGGAATCATGGAAAAGAGGCGCCCGAGCAGCAGAAAAAGCGGCGCTCCGGGAGGATGAGGAATCCCGAGTGTATAGGCTGTTGCAATAAACTCTCCGCAATCCCAGAAAGAAAAAGTGGGCGCCATGGTGCGGAGATATAAAACTTCAGCGGCAAGAAAAAGAACGGCAGCAAGCGTGCGGTTAATCGTCCGGTGTGTCATAGGTGCAACATGCTCTGAAGTATTGGATTTAACCGAAAATGAATGTTTCGGCAATGAGATCGGCAAACAAAAAACCTTTTTCGGTCAGATAAAGACGCCCTTCCTGTTGTTCTATCCATCCACTCTCTTCAAATCGGGTAATAGACTGTAAGTGGCTGTGTCCTAATTTATTTTCTTTTCGCAAAAAATCAACATCCAGACCACTGTTTATTCGAAGCGAAAGAAAAACCTGTTCCGTAAAGCGCTCCTCAGCCGACAACTCTTCACGAAAAGCAACAGCGTCTGCAGGAGCGGCAAGATATCGCATGAGGCTTGAAACATTTGCCGTGCGCACCTCACTCCCTTCGGAAACAAAAAAGCTGTGTGCGGATGGTCCAAACCCAACATAGGGCTCGCGCTTCCATGTGGCCAGATTGTAGCGGGAATGGCAGCCCGGCAGAGAAAAATTGGATATCTCGTAATGGTTGTATCCATGAAGCAACAGTTTACTCTGAGCACGTTCATAGAGAGAAGCCTGTACGGCATCGTCAGGAACGGAAACCATCCCTTTTGCTATCTTCCGGTGGAGGATAGTCTTTGGCTCGACCGATAGCATATAGACCGAAAGGTGATGGGGACGCAGGGACAGGGCCTTATCCAGATCGGCTGACCAGATCGAAAAATTCTCGCCGGGAACTCCACAGATGAGGTCAACACTTACTGATTCAAAACGTTGCAGCGCACCGGCCGTTACTTGCTGGGCCTGAAGT
The DNA here is from genome assembly GCA_903942355.1 of uncultured Chlorobiaceae bacterium. Lineage (GTDB taxonomy): Bacteria > Bacteroidota > Chlorobiia > Chlorobiales > Chlorobiaceae > Chlorobium. The sequence continues at coordinate 13,521 of CAJAOR010000037.1, forward strand.
GCGGTATGAGCCCGGCCAAGCGCATTCAGCTTTGCCGGCATAAACGATTGAGCACCAATACTGAGCCTCGTTATGCCCGCTGCACGAAGCTCATCCATTTTTTTTCCACCAAGATCTTCAGGATTGGCCTCAAGCGCTATCTCAATATCAGGCGTAAAGCTGCACAGGCTGGCAATATGTTCAAGCCATCCAGCCAGGTAGTGCACAGGAACCATCGACGGAGTACCTCCGCCGATGTGAATGGCGCCAACCGTCCGGCCTTTCAGATCAGCTGAGCGGGATGCTGTTTCAAGGGAGAGTGCGCTGAAAAAAGCATCAATGTGCTCAGTACCCGTCACCAGATAAAAATCACAGTAGGAGCAGCGCGCCTTGCAGAATGGGATATGGAGGTAAAGAGTCAGCATGACCGGAAGCGGCTGACACTGGTGGGAGAAAACGGATCAGGAAAAGGCAAGAATATGCTCCGTAACGGCTTGATAAAGATCGTCCGCCACAAATTCGGGAATGATGTTCCGCGTCCGGCAAAGCTCTTCTTCATTGTGTCCGGTGCGCACCAGTACGGGCCGGAGCCCTGCACGCAAACCACACTCAACATCAAGTGTTTTATCTCCGACAAAAAACGATGCGCTTCGGTCAACAATAAACCCTTCGGCTAAAAAATCGTTGATGGCCAACTCAACCATCCCCGTTGCCGGTTTGCGGAAATCAACAAAACGGTCGTACTCAGGATGAGGGTACTCGGGATGAAATGGACAATAGTAGCATCGGTCAAACCCTGCATTTTTGGATGCAAGCAGTTCATTGAGATAACGGTTCACCTCTTCAACCTGCCCTACAGTAGCTATCCCTCGGGCAATCCCTGCCTGGTTACTGACAATGACAATCCGAAACCCGGCACTCTTTGCAAGGGCAATAGCGTCATCAGAGCGATCAATCAGCTTTAGCTGCTCTTTCAGGAAAACATAGGAGCCGGTATCCTGATTTATGGTGCCGTCCCGGTCGAGAAACAGAACTTTTATTGTCTGCGCCATTGCCTTCCTATTGTTCAAGAAGTTCACGGTACAACTGATCGTACTCTTCAGCTGATTTTTTCCAGGTAAAGTCGCGGGTCATGCCTGTCGTAACCATCTGCTGCCAGCTCTCCTCATCATGAAAACAGGCAAGTGACTCTTCAAGCTTGCTGACAAGCGACTCTGCGGTGTAGTCATGAAAAATGAATCCTGAACCACTCTCTTCAATGGTTTCAACAATTCCGCCTCCGGCATAGGCCACCGGTATCGTTCCATAGTTCATGGCAAACATCTGTATCATGCCGCATGACTCAATCATGCTGGGCATAAGCAAAATATCCAGCCCGGCAATGGCAAGGTGTAAAAAGGTATCTGAGTATTCAGCATGAACGCTGACCTTCTCAGGATGCTCCAAAGCAAAATCCTGAAACACATTTTCATATTTCTTGTCGCCTGAACCGCAGATCACAAGCTGAATATCAAGAGCCGCAATCTGTTCAAGGCTTTGCTGCAAGAGCTCTGCTCCCTGAAACTCGTCAAAGTTTATGATCACCCCTACCAAGGGAACACCCTCACAATGGGGAAGAGCGGCATCTTCAAGCAATGCTTTTTTGTTGTCAAGCTTGCCGTCCATATGCTCGATACTGTACCGTTTTTTGATGAGCTTGTCCGACGAGGGGTTCCACTGCCTAGTATCAATACCGTTAACTATACCGTAAAACTTTGTCTGATGCTCCTCAAGAAGCCTGCCAAGTCCGTATGTCTGCATGCCATCCTGCACAATCTCCTCGGCATACACTTTCGACGTCGTGGTAAGAAGGTCGGCATGTTCAACGCCGGTATAGAGCATGTTCACTTCATCGCCGTTGCAATGCAGGGCAGAGCAGACCTCTTCTGGAAGCAGCTTCTGGAAGCCCTTCAAGGGAAGGATACCCTGACGATAAATATTGTGAACGGTAAAAACTGTTTTGATATCCTTGAAAAATTCGTGAGATGCATAGACCGTTTTCAGAAGAAGAGGGATCAGGCTTGCATGCCAGTCGTGACAGTGAATAATATCAGGTTTCCAGCCAAGCCGCTGGAGCGTTTCGAGCACTCCTACATTAAAAAAAACAACCTTGTCGGTATTTGCTTTCAGATCACTTCCGTTGTGTATATCGGTAAAAAGACCGTTACGCTTGAAATATTTTTCGTTATAAAGGAAATAGGTCTGAATCTTGCTTGAGGGCAGCGCCGTAACCTTGACATGCAGCAGGTCGATTTTCTCCTTAAGATCAACCTCAATGTCCGACAGGCGCAGGACATCATGCAACCGGAACTTCCGGTCATTGATGGTACCATACTTCGGCATCATGATCCGGGCCTCGAATCCTTCCTCCTCAATAGCCTGGGGAAATGATGCCATAAAATCAGCAAGAGGACTGATTCTTACAAAAGGAGAGACTTCACCGGAAACATAAAGAACTTTAAAATTTCGTCTGGACATCTATATGGAACTCAAAGTATAATTTTTCATGAAAAGCTTTCATAGAACTACATTAGTTTTTAATTTACGAATTTTCACAGACACATACAATCAAGCCTCACTCACCAAGGAGCCAAAGGATTTTCA
>CAJAOR010000038.1 GCA_903942355.1 uncultured Chlorobiaceae bacterium
AAGCCAAACCCCGAAAACTCAAAAACAAAGCGGTGCTTCGCAAAACTCATATTGCGGTAGCTCTTGTGATCCGGCTGGCGAACCTGATGAATTTCACCATTGAACAGCGTCATGACCAGATAATGATAATCACCGCTAAAGCCAATGGTACCCTTTTCGGCCGTAACCATGGTAGTGTAATCGTGCCGGGTAGCATCATAAATCACAATACCCCGCAGCTCCTTTGAGAGGTCATCTGACTTGCGAACAAAAATGGAGTAGCCGTCCACAAGGGTTGAGAATGCGTTTTCGGTTAATCCGAAGGCCGGTTTTGAGCGAGCAATATCGGCCATCAGTGACTTCGCATAATAGTTTGCACGGGGAAGTACGACGTTATTGAACCGTTCGACAAAAAATGAAAGAAGAAGGCCTGCAAGGAGAACCGGAATCATGAGCCGATAGAGGGAGATGCCAGAGGCCCTGAAAACGGTCATTTCAGAGGTAGTCGTCAGTGAGCCAAAGGTCATGACAACCGCAACGAGAACGGCCATGGGAGCCGCAAGCCCGACCATCCATGCCGACTGCAGCGCAATGAGCTCCAGAATGGCTGAAAATCCAACCCCCTTGCCGATAAAACGTTCAGCAAAGGTGGCAAAAAACTGGAGTATCAGGACAAAAAGAATGGTAACAAAAGCAAAGAGGAAGGGCCCGACAAGCGATTTCAGAATATATCGATCAATAATTTTCATAAACAGTTCTTTTTTTGACTCACCCTCGTGGCAATGATGACCTGACAGTAACAGCCAAGATTGACCAGACTGATATAGTGGGAATATAACCTATTATAATCACAGTTAAACTGGCTCGCTGAGCGGCCGCAACCACAATTTTTTCGTTAAACAGAATTGCATATTGTCATTATAGCCCTATATGACAGCCTATAGACTTGCTATTGTTTTGCATAAGTCAAATAATAGACTTACTATCAACCTATTACAGACAAACTATACACTGACGTTATGAGCAAAAAGTCTCTACAGCTACAGCAGTTGAACAATAAAATGGCGTCATTTGCCTTGTTGACGGAGGTTGCCATACCACCGACGGGTTGGGTAAAAGCCATTCGTACGGCTCTTGGCATGTCGATGCTGCAGTTGGGGAAGAAATTATCAATCACGAAGCAAAGTATACAGGATATTGAAAAACGGGAACAAGAAGGAGCAATCACGATAAAAGCGCTGAGTGAATTGGGCAAGGCATTGGATATGCGTTTTGTCTATGGTTTTGTTCCCAATGATGGATCTCTGGACTCTTTGATAGAAAAAAAGGCGGCTCAATTAGCGACAACCATCGTGCTGCGAACTTCAAACACCATGAAACTGGAAGATCAGGAAAATTCTCAGGAGCGTATTAAAAAAGCGATTCAAGAGAAAACAGCAGATCTTAAGAACGAAATGCCGAAAATCTTATGGGATTAGAACTGGAGTACAGACCCGGCCAGACTCCAATCGATGACGATGAAAAAGAAGGGTTACTTATACCTACCATTGCCACGAAAGCGGAATTAGACGAATTTGAACAGCAGAATATTGAAGTGGCTGTCCAGTGGACGTTAATGAGAAATTTTTCACCTGGCGAAATCTTTACCGAACGCTTTGTCAAGAATGTGCATAAACGGATGTACGGTAATGTTTGGCGATGGGCTGGCCAGTTTAGAAATACCAACAAAAACCTCGGTGTTGATAAATGGCTGATAGGAACTGAATTAAAGAAGCTGCTGGATGATGTGACCTATTGGGTTGATCATAAGACGTACAATCCTCATGAGATCGCCATTCGCTTCAAACACCGTATTGTGAGTATTCATTGCTTTCCGAATGGAAATGGCCGGCATAGCCGTTTGATGGCAGATATAATCATTGAAAAAGTTTTCAAGAAGCCTGTATTTAATTGGGGTGCAGGCAGTGTTACTACTGAGGGAGAAAGCAGAAGTGCATATCTCAAGGCGATAAGAACAGCAGATGCTGGGGATTATAAGCCGCTGATCGATTTTGTGAGGTCAAGCGAGCAATGAGATGGATTATATGGTTGACCCCTCCGAGTGTTCAAAAACGTATGATTATGAACATACGAAGCCCCTTGGAATACCTGTTTGAAGCTTTCCTCCTGATGAGCGAGTGATGAAAAAATATTGCCCAGATAAGCATCGCGGCAACTTATCTGTATCAATGGCATGAATAAAAAGTTATTTTCAAAAATACAGAGCGCCGTTATCGATCACGCGCTTTAAATCCCAATATTATTTTTTTTATGCCCTCAAGTTTTTTTGCATTCAGGAATAGTCGCGTCCCGATGCTTCTCATGGGGATACTTTTTTTGCAGTTACTTTCCTGCAGGCCCATGATGAACGAGGTCAAGGAGTATCCCTACGCTACGGTTCCTGGAGACTCTCTCCACACAAGAATCTATACGCTTAAAAACGGACTGACCGTTTACATGAGTCCGAACAAAGAACAACCAAGGATTTTTACCTCCATTGCCGTCCGTGCAGGAGGCAAGAATGACCCTTCCGGAACAACTGGTCTTTCGCATTATCTTGAACATATGCTTTTCAAGGGAACCGATTCGATCGGGTCACTTGACTATGCAAAAGAACGTATTGAGCTTGAAAAGATCACCGGGCTTTACGAGCAGTACCGTTCAACCGCTGACGTCGCAAGAAGAATCGCGATATACAGGAACATCGACAGCATCTCAAACATCGCCGCCCGATTTGCCGTACCCAACGAATATGACAAGCTTCTGAACTCCATCGGCGCCCACGACACGAATGCCTATACCAGTGAGGAACAGACCGTCTTTGTCAATGACATCCCGTCAAACAAGCTCGACCAGTGGCTGAGCATTGAGGCTGAACGCTTCCGCAATCCGGTCATGCGGCTTTTCCACACCGAACTTGAGGCCGTATACGAAGAAAAAAACAGGAATATGGACAGCGACAGCAACAAACTCTGGGAAGAGCTGTTGAGTGGCCTGTTCAAACAGCACCCCTACGGCACGCAGACCATAATCGGCAAGGCTGAGCACCTGAAAAACCCCTCAATCAAGAACGTCATCGACTATTACCATGCACACTATGTTCCGAACAACATGGTTCTGTGTATTGCCGGTGATTTTGAACCTGATGCAGCAATCAGAATGATCGACCGGAAGTTTTCAAAGCTCACGCCGAAAGAGGTTCCTGATTTTCATCCTCCGATCGAACAACCCATAACCAGTCCGGTTGTCAAAACCGTTACCGGACCTGAAGCCGAAGAGCTCGTGCTTGCATTCAGGTTCCAGGGAGTCAATACTGCCGATACCGACATGTTGACCCTTATTGACAAAATTCTGTATAACCAGACCGCCGGCTTGATAGACCTGAACCTCAACCAGCAGCAGAAGGTACTTGACGCCGGTTCCTCGCTGATGCTCATGAAGGACTATTCGGCGCATATTCTCAACGCAAAGCCGAGAAAAGGCCAGAGCCTCGATGATGTCCAGGCGCTTCTTCTGGAACAGCTTAAACTGGTCCGGGAGGGCAAGTTTCCTGAATGGCTGATCGAAGCCGTAATCAACGATCTCAGACTCGAAGAGCTGAAAAAGTACGAAACCAACCGGGGGCGTACCGATGCCTTTGTCGAAAACTTTGTCTGGGGAATGGATTGGAAGCAACAAGTGAGCCGCTTCGATCGTCTCGAAAAGATCACCAAGCAGGATATCGTAGATTTTGCCCGGAAGCATTACGCATCAAACTATGTGGCGATTTACAAAAAGCAGGGTATACGGAATAACGAAGCCAAAATCCAGAAACCTCACATCACCCCGCTCAAGGTAAACAGAGGCACATCGTCCCTCTTTGCAGAAAAACTGCTTGCCCAAAAATCAAGTAAAATTGAACCGGTCTTTATTGACTACAAGAAGGATATCACCTTCCTTGATGTCAACCCGTCAGAAAAACTGCATTATCTGCAGAACCGCGAAAACGACCTGTTCACTCTTTCGTATGTGTTCGATATCGGGAAAACCAACAGCCGCAAAATAGATCTTGCCCTCGATTACCTCTCATACCTTGGCACCTCCAAACTCACTCCTGCCGAGTTCAGCCAGGAGCTCTACAAAATCGGCGTAAGCTTTTCAGCAGTCACAACCGAGAATTATGTCAGCCTGACCCTTTCCGGGCTTGGCAAAAATGAAGCTGCGGCGATCCGCATGATCGAAAGTCTGCTGACCGATTCAAGGTCTGACGAAAAGACCTTTGAAAAATTCAAGGCAGGCGTCCTGAAAAAACGGGCCGATGACAAGCTCTCAAAGAATAAGATCCTTTTTGAAGCGATGCTCAATTACGGCAAATACGGATCAGCATCTCCTTTCACCAATGTACTCAGCAATGAGGACGTTGAAAAAGTGAGCTCAAAAGAGCTGCTCAATGAAGTACACAATCTGTTGCAATACCGCCATCGTCTACTCTACTTTGGACCAGCTTCATCAACACAGGTGCAGAATGAACTCCATTCGGCGGAACAATATCCGGAATTGCCCAAACTTCCACCGGTTTCCGATCCTTATCCGGAATTGGAACAGCATGAGAATCTTGTTTACGTTGTAGACTACGATATGACCCAGGTGGAGGTAATCATGCTGACAAGGGATGAACTGTACAACCCTTCAATGGTGCCGCTCGCAACCCTCTTCAATGAATATTTTGGAGGAGGAATGGCTTCGGTAGTTTTCCAGGAACTGAGGGAAGCCAAAGCGCTAGCCTATTCGGTTTTTTCGGTCTACAAGGCTCCAAAGCGGCAAGGCAAGCACAACTATATTGTCAGCTATATCGGCACTCAGGCAGACAAGCTCCCGGAAGCGCTTGAAGGAATAAGAGGTCTGATGATCGCTATGCCGAAATCCCATGAGCTGTTTGCTTCGGCACAAAACGGCATTCTGCAAAAAATTTCTACCGACCGGCTGACAAAAACAAAGATCCTGTTGAATTATGAAGATGCCGTCCGGCTCGGCCAAAGCTATGATATCAGAAAAGACATTTTTCGTGAGGTAAAAACCATGAGCCTTGCCGATGTCGAGCAGTTTCACAAAAACCATTTCGGTGCAAAGCCTTATGTAATGCTTGTTCTTGGCAAAAAAAGCACCCTCGACATGGGAACCTTGAGGAAATACGGAACAGTCAGGGAGCTGACGCTTAAGAATGTGTTTGGCTATTAAGGTTAAGAGCAAAACTAATTAACATGCCGTTGTGGTTAATTATAGTGATGTAACAATTGCTGAACTCCAGTACCATTCAGTGCAGAACAAGTTATGTTTAGCCAAAGGTTCGGTGATTTAGGGATACATCGGTGCTTTTTGTTTCGCTTCATAAACAGGATATTTTCAGCGGCAGTGAAAACTCTTCTATCAGCAAAAAGACCAGTTTGCCACATAACGGTCTTGTTTCTCTTTGCCTGTTCACTCCCGGGATATGCCGATGAAATCCACACAGCATCTCCCCCAACCTCTGCAGTTGCACCTGCACCAGCGCCCGCAGCTACACCTGCACCCATTACACCTCAGCTCCCCGATGGCTTTGTCAAAAAAGTCATTAAAAGAGGTGAAACCCTTGCAAAAATTTGCAGCACCGACTCCACAGCCCGGATCATCTTCATGAAAGTCAACCGGCTCGATGAACGACACTTTCCTATAGGAAAAGAGGTACTTGTTCCTGTTGATGTAAACAAAGCCCTGCTCTACAATCCCGTACCCGCAACGCTTACCGACAGCAGAGGTGCGCGCGAAATCAGGGTTTTTCTCGACCGTCAATATTTTGGAGCCTACGAGGGAGGAAAACTCCTTTTTTGGGGACCGGTCTCATCAGGCAGAAAACTAAAACCCACAACTCCCGGAAAGTTTTTTGTCAACTACAAAGAGCGTTTCAGGCGCTCCCTGAAGTATGAGAACGCCCCCATGCCATTTTCAATAAACTTTAATAAAGGCTTCTTCATGCATCAGCAGTCGCTTCCCGGCCGTGCGGCATCGCATGGCTGCATCAGGCTTCTGCAGGTAGACGCCGCACGTCTTTTTTACTGGGCACAGCGTAACGACCCGGTCACGGTTATCAATAACTGATTGTCCTGTTGTAAAATGCCGGGAATTTCAGTAAAATAACTGTTGCGCATTTTTCACCTCATAACCGAGTCAAGATTAACTGATACTGCGCCTGTTGTTTCCGGGTTTCCTGCTCTTCGTTAGTCGTAGGTTTCTTGCCGCTACTCCTCACATTAAGCAGTTTACTGAGCTAGTTCATTCCAGAAGTTGGTACCTACAGGAAACCATCAAGGAAGTGATCAGGTACACATCGAATCAAATTGATGGAGTTTAACAATTCAGGCGTTTAGGCAAACAAGTTGGATGATCTGAAAACCAATAGAGATAGCTTAATAATATGAGCAAAATGAAGTTAGCATTGCCAACCGACAGCGACCAGGGATATCATCCTTTTTTCATAGTTCTCGTAATTTTATTAATTCATGTTATCATTTTTGTCAATAATTCCGATGCAATTCTACATCAAATCACCATACGAGATTTCGATGGTTACTGGCATCTATTGAGAGTCGAAAATCTATATAATTCCGGCAATATATACGACACATTTCTGCTGCGCGGTAATGCTCCGTACGGCGAAAGCAGTCACTGGACAAGAGCCTTTGATTTAATATTATTTGCACCTGCATATATAGGCTCCTTTTTTGTTGGTTTTAAAGTTGCTTTATACTGGTGGTCCATGTTTGTTAACCCGGTTTTACATGTGTTGTCGTTTCTCATTCTTTTTTGGGGTTTACGTGATTTGATTGGAAATACACGTGCCTCCCTTTTCGGATTCGTCTTGCCTTTTCAACCATTTCTGAATTCCGATTTTTTTTCAGGTGTGCCTGATCACCACGGTAGCCTTATTTTTATTTTTTCCTTGTTAGTAGTTCTGACTATTAAGTCAATTCTGAATGGAAACTGGAAATCATATTCCATTTGTGGCATCGCAGGGGGCATCGCAATGTGGTTTGGCATCGAAAGCATTGCAGTAGTTCTCATAGCCTTTTCCCTCTTTGGTCTTTCATGGGTGCTTGAGGGTAAAACTTATCAAAACAAAATTATCCTATTCTCTTTATTTTTATTGGCAACAACTTATTTAACGTTATTAATTGATACAAGATCCCATGATTTAATGAAGATCGAATACGATCGGCGCTCCATAGTTCATGTTTTTCTATGGCTAACTACGACCTCTTTTTGGCTCCTTGTTGCTCTCGCGAACAAATACACCAACCTCCTTGAAAAGAAAATTGGTCGAATCATTGCGGCCACAATTGGAGCTACTGCTTGCATTTTACTGATGCATGAGCTATTTCCCCTCTTTTTTAAAAACCCGCTTTCTGAAGTAGACCCTACAATCAAATCAATCTATTTGAATCAAACGAGTGAGTTCACTGGTTTGTTTTCAGCACCTAACAATTCATCGAAAATCACTATTGCATATTGGGCAATGACGCTGCCTGGAGTCCCTATCAGCATTTATCTCGCATGGTGTAGTCTTAAGAAAGAGAGGCAAGCATGGATATTTATTACGCTTCTCAACATAGCCTATATTATTATGTCAGCCTTAAACTTGCGCATGATTACATACGCTGCACTATGCTCTCTCATCCCCATCTCTTATGCTATCTATCTCCCCTTTGCTTTCGTAACTCAAAATTTTTGCCAACCATATACTATTATAGCCAGAGCCGCATTAATTGTAACTTGCTGTTTTTGTTTTCTGCTGCCTCCCATAGTCTTTAACTCTGAAGATCATGAAATGTTATTAGGTGATACAAAATTTTTATCTCAAATTTCCCAGTATCTTAACGAAGATCAATTTTTCAGAAATAAACCTCGGCGGATACTTACAAGTATCTACTTGGGCCCGTTACTGCTTTACAAAACCCCGCACGAAGTGATCGGTACACCATCACATCGCAATGTATCCGGCATACTCGATACCTATTATGTCATGAACGCACGAAATGAGAAGGATGCCCATATGATTATCTGTCGCAGGGGTATACAGACAATACTAATAGGTCGACCAGAGTATGGGATTGGTGATTATTTTACCAGTAATATTAAAAATGTTCAAGATTCAGGTGAAATTTTTCACCACCAGCTCTGGAAAGGAAAGATCCCGGCATGGCTTCAAATATATCCAGTCCCGAAATCTCTCGAAGGCAAGATCAAAGTATTCAAGGTTATAAATTAAACAATGGATCAGAAACCTAAAATCTTAATTCTTATAGTAGCTTACAATGCAGAAAGGACGATTAAAGACGTCCTCATGCGTATCCCTTCTGATCTTCTCGACGAATACGAAACCGAAGTGTTAATTATTGACGACAAATCATCTGACGATACGGTGTTACGCTGCTTTTCGGCATTAAAGAGTGACCAAATAAAATTCAAGACCCATGTTTTGGTAAATCCCGATAACCAGGGATATGGTGGAAATCAGAAGATAGGCTACCAATTTGCTATTGAGCGTGATTTCGACTGCGTTGCACTACTCCACGGCGATGGCCAATATGATCCGGAATGTTTGCGCGATCTCATAGCACCTGTTTTAAAGGGTGAGGCTGAGGCCGTATTTGGATCCAGAATGCTGACCCCTTTAGGGGCGCTAAAAGGAGGTATGCCTATCTATAAATTTGCTGGCAACAAAATTCTGACTTTTTATCAGAATTTCATGTTAAAAAGCTCTCTAAGCGAATTTCACTCCGGTTACAGGGTGTACTCCGTAAAGGCCCTGAAGCAAATCCCCTTTCATTTAAATACACCCAATTTTCATTTTGATACCGAAATAATAATCCAATTGCTTTTTATTGGATTCCGTATTGCAGAACGCTCCATACCAACATATTATGGTGATGAAATTTGCTATGTGAATGGGCTCAGGTATGCTTTAGATGTAGTCATTTCTACTATGAAAGCAAGGGTGCAGCACCTTGGTCTCTTTTACGAACGCAAGTTCGACATTGTTCCCCAGCATCATTGTAGAGAGCCGTATGCGGCCAAACTGGACATAGACAGTCCCTCCCGGCGCACACTAAAAAGAATCCCCCACGGTTCTAAAGTCCTTGAATTTCGATGCGGATCCGGGGCTCTTTTAAAAGAGCTAAGCCAAAAATCCTGTCACGTGTGCGGCGTAGACCAATTCTCCCCGAAGGATAAAGACAAGGTCACGTTTCCTTTCTACCAGTGCGACCTTAATGATAAAGAGCTGCCAATAGATCCAGGCGATTACGATTATATACTTATGCATGATGTGCTTGAGCACCTGGCTAAACCAGAGATTTTTCTTGAAAAAATTTACTTCGCTTGCCATTTTTCTCCTGATGCCAGGATCATTGCCAGCACTGGAAATATTGCGTTCTTTCCGATTAGAGCTATGCTTCTTTTGGGTCAGTTTAACTACGGCAAGAGGGGGATATTAGATATGACACATACTCGTTTATTCACCTTCAAAACGTTCAAAAAACTATTTGAACAAGCGGGCTTTGAGGTCATACACATGGAAGGTATTCCAGCTCCCATTAAACTGGCGTTGGGTGATAACCATATCTCTGGCTGGATTACAGCAGTAAACAGGTGGCTAATCTATCTGAGTAAAACTCTTTTTTCATATCAGATTTATTTGGTAGCTAAACCTAAACGTTCACTAAAGCATTTACTGAAAGATGCAAAAGAAAAAGGCCATGAATTGTCTTCAGGCCTAATGCCTTAATATATTTCCACCGCTTTTTGTCTCTAAAAACTCAGTTCAATGCCGTTTTCGGTTAGTGACTAAAGCAATGTGCGAGCCGTTCTCTCTTTAAGCCCGGTTGTCCGGCAGGCAGGAGTCAAGGCCGTCTGAGTATGGTTGGCTGACTGCTGGTAAATAAAATTCAAGTACGAAATGGTGCGAAAGTACGATTGAACGTTATTTGGGCGTGAACTGTTAAATAGTGCGAGCGACAACAGCGACTATTTGGTAAGCGACCCAATAAGGCTTATTTTTTTGATGAAGAGGAGAACTTAAACCTCAATTAAGGGCTTAACCAATGAAAACAATTATGCAGAGCTCCATCCCAATAACCTGCCCCCGAGAAATACTGCTCGGCTTACACATGGATGCACAGCAATTTGCTACGCTACTGAAAGAACAGTCCGCCATGACCTTATTTAGAGAGGGGCGGCTTTCATCGGGCATGGCTGCGAATTGGTTGGGTGTACCGCGTGCACATTTTCTGATAAAAGCCATGCAGGAGGGCGCAACCCTTTTGGAAAACACGCAGGAAGATTTCCGCAGAGAAACGAACTTATTGTGAGGGTATTTTCTAACACAACCCCTTTTATAGCGCTTGCCAGCATTGAAGAACTGGAATTACTGCCGCAATTGTTTGGTAGTGTATATGTTGCACAATCGGTTATCGAAGAATGCGCAGAAGGCGGCAGGATTCTCGTTCCGCACTTGCAGAGCTTGAGTTGGGTGATGCCGGTGGCTGATGAATCAAGTTCCAATATGCCCGTGCTGTTTGAGCTGGATCGCGGTGAGAAGCAGACTCTCTTGCTTGCCTCTAAACACCCCGACAGTATCGTTATTATTGATGAGCGTCTCGGACGGAATGTGGCTGAATATATGGGACTACAGGTAACTGGGACATTAGGCGTTCTGGCCAAGGCTAAAGCACGGGGCCTCATTCCATCTTTTTATGCTGCCGCTCAAGGCATGCGCGAACAGGGTATTCATTACAGCGAGGGTTTGATCGCCAAACTTGCACAACATTTAGGAGAAATCAACCCATAAATTGCCGATACCTGGCAGGAATAAATTGAATCGATTGTTGAATGAAAGCGGTTATACTTGCCGGAGGCCTTGGTACACGTATCAGTGAAGAGTCGCACCTCAAGCCAAAGCCCATGATAGAGATCGGGGGCAACCCGATTCTCTGGCACATCATGAAGCTCTACTCTGCCCACGGCGTGAATGATTTCATCATCTGCTGCGGCTATAAAGGCTATGTTATCAAGGAGTACTTTGCAAATTACTTCTTGCACATGTCAGACGTAACCTTCGACATGCATAACAACAGCATGGAAGTTCACGAGCAGAAAGCCGAGCCCTGGAGGGTGACACTGGTGGATACAGGCGAAGATACTGCGACAGGCGGACGCCTTAAGCGGGTAGCAGGCTATCTCGAACCCGATAAACCCTTCTGTTTTACCTATGGAGACGGTTTGGCCGACATCAATATCACGGCAGAAATCGCGTTCCATAAAAATCAGGGCAAACTTGCCACTATCTGCGCGGTTCTTCCTCCCGGTCGTTTTGGAGCTTTATTGAAGGATGGAAACGAAGTGAAAGGCTTTCAGGAAAAGCCTCCGGGGGATGGTTCATGGATTAACGGAGGTTTTTTTGTACTTCAGCCTGATGTCGTGCACTACATAAAAGGAGATGCCTCTTCTTGGGAAGATGAGCCCTTAACGCAGATTGCTGCAGAGGGACAGCTCACAGCATTTGAGCATGGCGGCTTCTGGCGGCCAATGGATACCCTGCGTGACAAAATGTATCTCGAAGAATTGTGGGATAACCATAAAGCACCATGGAAGATATGGTGAACAAACTGATGACCGGAATGAATCAACACTTCTGGGCCGGAAAAAAAGTGCTCGTTACCGGTCATACCGGTTTTAAAGGTTCATGGCTGGCCCTCTGGCTCAACATGCTCGGTGCTGAAGTTGCCGGATACGCATTGGAACCCCTCACCCTGCACGACAATTTTGTGCTGACAGGCCTCGACAAAATAATCAATCATAAGATCGGTGACGTCAGGGACTACAAACTTCTGCAAGAGTTGTTTCGCGCAGTCAACCCCGAAATAGTCTTTCACCTTGCAGCCCAACCACTTGTAAGAGAATCATACAGCGCCCCAAAAGAAACCTACGACATTAACGTCGGCGGCACGGTCAACCTCCTTGAATGCTGCCGCCAGACAGACTCGGTGAAGGTAATCGTTAACGTCACCACCGACAAGTGTTACGAAAACAGGGAGTGGGCTTGGGGATATCGCGAAAACGACCGACTTAGCGGTTATGACCCTTATAGCTCAAGCAAGGCTTGCAGCGAACTGGTAACCGATGGTTACCGCAAATCATTTTTCAATCCAAAAACCTTCGCTACTCACGGTAAAAGCATTGCTTCAACACGGGCTGGCAACGTATTCGGCGGTGGCGACTGGCAAGTTGATCGTATTGTTCCTGACTGCATTCGCGCCCTTGAACTGGGTGAACCCATTATTGTGAGAAGCCCTCATGCCGTGCGGCCATGGCAGCATGTGCTTGAACCACTCTCCGGCTATCTGCTACTGGCACAAAGAATGGCTGAAAACCCCGGAACTTACAGCGAAGCCTGGAATTTCGGGCCGGAAGAGTCAAGCTTTCTCCCGGTTGGATCGCTTGTTGATCGTATCGTCAAGGCATGGGGAGAGGGACGCTGGGAAGAGCATTCAAAACCAGGAGCTCTCCACGAAGCCAATATGCTTAAGCTCGATATCAGCAAGGCAAAGTCGGTACTCGGATGGTCCCCTCTGTGGAATATCGATAAAGGAATTGACGAAACAGTATCTTGGTACCGCCAATACCCTGCCAGCGATATGCATGATCTCTGTTGCCGCCAGATTATCGACTACATGAACAGCCGTATATCGTTATAACTTTAAGCGTGATGATAGAAAAAATAAAATCTGCGGTTCTCAAAGGCCGGATCGAATGGCAGAAGCACGCTCTCGAAAGAACTGGAAAGACGAATAGCCAGAAGCAGTGTAAAAGAGGTATTGCTTGTGGGTGAGCTCATCGAGAGTTATTCGAACGATAAACCTTATGCAAGTTATCTTGTTTCAGGTAGAGGTGGTTCGGAAGTATATCACGTTGTCGTAGCGTATGATGAAAAAAGTGAAACTTGTTTTATTATTTCGGTGTACAGGCCTGACTTGAAATATTTTGAATCTAATTTAAAAACCAGAAAAAGAAAATGAACGACAATACTGCAGTTTCTTGCTGCCCTTTGTGCGGAGGTGATAAAACAGAGGGAATAACAACAATAACGGTTGATCTCGGCTATGGGCTGGTCGTTATCAGAGATGTTCCCGCTACCGTTTGTGCTCTTTGTGGAGCAGACTGGATAAATGATACTGTCGCTGAAAAAATTGAACGTATTGTTGAGGAAGCTCGCAACAAACACTGCCAAATGGAAGTGATCAGTTTAAAAGCAAGTTAACCAATACCCTGCTGGCGACATGCATGAGTATTAAAATCAAAAACCACTCAGGAGGCCTGCAATGCAAGCAGTAAAAGCGCTCTACAAAGAAGGCCGGATACAGTTACTCGAGCCGCTGTGTGGCGTTACCGAAGCCGAGTTGTTTGTCATCGTGCTCGACAAGAATGAGCTAACCGGCAATACCGTTACCACCTTCAGCCCTGTAGAAGTCAACTCTGAGCAGGAGTTCAAGTCGCTCGGTTTAGCCAGCGTTTTTGATACCAACGAAGATAATAACGTCGACTGGGAGGATATGTTTGATGTTAAGCCCTGGTGATATCGTCCTTTTAGAATTCCCCTACACCAATCAGGCTGGCAGTAAAGTGCGTCCCGGCTTGGTGCTGGGTATCAGCCAACAACATCAGCAGGATGATGTCAACGTTGCTTACATCACATCCGAGCTTGATAGCTATATCTATGACCCTTCTGCGGTCTCTATCAGTGCGGAGGATATCGTACAAGGCAGCCTGAAGTGCGACATCGTGGTGCGGGTTGACAAGGTTCTTACCATTCAGAGCAGCAAGTGCCGTAAGGTATCCCGTATAAGCCGCAGCAAAATCGATGTGGCGTTGCGCAAAGCGACGGCATTGCATGTTGAAAGCTTTGCCGCAAACAAGTATGCAGCCCCAGTTTTCACCCCTGGCACCACGGTTGTTCCTCCTTCTGGTAAAGTTATCGGTGCCGAGGAACTCAAATACATGATCGAAGCCAGTCTGGACGGTTGGCTTACAACAGGTCGCTTCAATGCCGAATTCGAGAAAAAACTCGCCAGATTTATCGGCATCAATCATCTCATCACGGTTAATTCCGGCTCATCAGCAAACCTCGTGGCCTTCAGCGCCCTGACCTCTCCCAAACTGGGCAAGCGGGCTATCAAGCGGGGTGATGAAGTCATTGGCGTTGCGGCTGCTTTTCCTACCACAGTCAACCCCATCTTGCAATTTGGTGCAGTCCCAGTCTTTGTGGATGTAGACCAGCTTACGCACAACATCGATGCCAGCAAAATCGAAGCCGCCATCAGCCCTAAAACCAAGGCGATTATGCTGGCCCATAGCTTGGGCAACCCTTTTAACCTCGATGTGGTTACAGCACTGTGCAAAATGCACAACCTGTGGCTGGTAGAAGACTGCTGTGATGCGTTGGGTACAACCTATCGTGGTCAGATGGTGGGCACCTTTGGAGACATTGCCACGCTAAGCTTTTACCCGGCGCATCACATTACCATGGGCGAAGGTGGTGCAGTGTTCACCAACAACAGCCAGTTGAACACCATTGCGGAGAGCTTTCGCGACTGGGGCCGAGACTGTTATTGTCAGCCCGGCAAAGATAATACCTGCGGCAAACGCTTTACTCAGCAACATGGCGATCTGCCTTATGGTTACGACCACAAATACACCTACAGCCATTTGGGGTATAATCACAAAATATCCGACATGCAAGCCGCTTGTGGCTTGGCTCAGTTAGAAAAAGCTCCACAATTCATTCAGGCCCGCAAGGATAATTTCGCATATCTCAAAAACCGCCTCAAGAGCTGCAAAGAATTTTTGCAACTCCCTGAGGCCACTGAACACTCCGACCCATCCTGGTTTGGCTTTCCAATCACCGTAAAAGCAAACCATACCGTTACACGCCTAAACATGCTAACCTATTTGGATGAATACAAAATTGGTTCACGCTTATTGTTTGCTGGTAACCTGACCCGGCAGCCATATATGAAGGGCGCCAACTACCGTATCAGTGGCGACCTGACCAACACCGACAACGTGATGAACAACACCTTCTGGATTGGGGTGCAACCGGCATTGACTAAAGAGATGCTGGAGTTTGTGGCAAGCAAGATCGAGAGCTTTCTGGGTGTTAATGGTTGAATAGCGCGTAAATAGGTTAAGATTTTTTTCAAAGATGAATATACTCATAACGGGTGCAACTGGATTTCTTGGTAGTAATCTACTTGCTCGACTGACTACCGCAGGACATAAGGCAATTATTCTTGTGAGGTCATCGTCTTCATTTAAAAGAATTGAGCCATTGCTTGATAAAGTAAGTATTCATGTCATTCGGGATACCACTATTGATGACATATTTTTAAGCAACAAGATAGAGTGTATCATTCATTGTGCTACAAATTACGGGAGAGGAGAGGTGAATCTCTCTGATTTATTAGATGCTGTGATCGGAAAACAAGAATAAGCCAAAAACGGAAAATAAGAATCACCCAGGGTTAGCGTAAAAAACACCCATAGCTCGTAGTTTGAAGGTGCAAACCAAATCAAACCCCAGAGCTATGAGGACACAGT
>CAJAOR010000039.1 GCA_903942355.1 uncultured Chlorobiaceae bacterium
ACATCAACCGTAATATTTTGCCCATCTAAATCTTGCATAGAAACAAAGAGTATCAGACTTGTCGAATTACCGCACCAAGCTTACTCGCGGCATTGCTGCCGACTTTCGATAGAATATCGCTGATTTTTTCCTCTTGCAACGTTCCTGTATGATCAGCAATCTCCAGAGAGAGTGCTACGCTTCGCTCGCCACCATCTTCTGGTGCGCGTTCGAAAAGATCAAAAACAGAGACACCTCTGATCAAAGAGTCACTTGCACGCACAAGCTCTACAAGTGACTGAACCGAAACGTCTGGCGGCAGAATAAGCGATATATCCCTCTGAACAACCGGAAATCTGGATGGCGGCTCATAGGCGACCTCCGGATTGAAACAGCGCTCAAGAACGGCTGCATCAAGTTCCGCTATATAAACATCCTGTCCGATATCAAACTTGTCCAGAAGATCTGAACCGAGTTGCCGAACCTCGCCAACCTTGTACAAACAACTCTTTCCTTTCTCTGTCAACTGCACATCAATGCTGACAGTGCCCTCATTATAAATATTCACCGCTGATTTATCAAGCAAATTCAGCTTCTCAAGAAGCATCTCAACAGCACCCATAAGATCGTAAAAATCAACCTTTTCGGGTAACTGGTTCCAGATTCTGGGAAAACGGCTGCCCGTCATGGCAAGAACAAGATGTTCCTGCTCCCGGTAAGCGTCAAGCAACGGCTCAAGAGGACGCTCTGTTTCAGGAACGCTCTGAAATCCCCTTGCAACCTCAAAAAACCGTAAATCCCTGTTGCCGTGGCGGATATTATGGCTGATAACCTTGAGAAATCCTGCTACCAGCCCTGGCCGGAGCACCTCAAGGCCTTCACTGATTGGATTGAGGACTTCGACAAGCCGGTCGGTGAACAATTCCGCCTCATCTCTTTTTATCAGAGGATTGGTAAGAATTTCACGAAAATTAAGACCGACCATGAGAGAACGGAGAAAATCAGGGAAAAACTCCGGGAAGTTGCGGGACTGCGGATAGATGGTCGCCATCTGGGCCGAAGGCTGGATATTGTCGTAACCGTAGAGGCGGGCAATCTCTTCAACAAGATCGATCTCTTCTGAAACGTCAACCCTGCATGATGGCACGTCAAAGGTGATCGACTCCCCCGTAGCTTTTTCTGCCGAAAATCCAATCCGCCGCAGCATCTCTGCCATTTCGGCGGCACCAATAGCACTGCCGAGCAGGGCATTGACCCGCGCCGGCCTCAAGGTTACCCGGCGCAAGTCAGCAGGAACTGAACCCCACTCCTGAGCCTCTTCAACACGTCCGCCGGCAAGTTCCAGAATAAGGGATACGGCGCATTCGGCAGACCGCCTGACATTGCGCGGGTCGATCCCCCGCTCGTAGCGGTATGAGGCATCCGAAGAGATTGCCGCTTTTTTTGCTGATTTTCTGATCATGGATGCATCAAACCAGGCCGACTCAAGCAGAATATCCGTTGTAGCATCACTCACGGCTGAATCAAGACCGCCCATGACACCGGCAAGGGCCAGGGGTTTCTGGCTGTCGCAGATAACCGGCATTCCCGGCTCAACTGCGCAAGGCTGCTGATTGATGGCAACAAATCCGCCACGCATGTCGCTGCGAACCACAACCCGGCCACCATCAAGCTTGCCAAGATCGAAGGCATGGAGGGGCTGGCCAAGTCCGTGAAGAATATAGTTGGTGATATCAACGATGTTGTTTTTCGGCCGTAACCCGATGCTTTCGAGCTTTCGACGAAGCCATGCGGGAGACTGGGCAACGGTTACGCCTCGAATAACCACACCGGTATAATAAGGGCTGGCAACGGCATCGCGGACATCAACCAGCGTACCGGTTTTTGAAAATGCCACAGGGCTCTGTGCCGGATAGTGTATCTTTTCATCTCCTGCAAGCTCCCTTGCCACTCCAAGGTGGGAAAGAACATCAGGCCTGTTTGGCGTCACGGCAATATCAAGCACAACATCGCCGTCAAGGTAACGGGCAACGGGCTCTCCTATCGTGCAGGAGGGGTCAAGCTCCATAACGCCTGAATGGTCATCAGAAAGGCCGAGCTCATCAGCAGCACAAATCATGCCGAAAGAGCGTTCACCGCGAATTTTAGATGGCTTGATGGTGAAGGTCTTGCCGTCAGAACCGGTAAGCTTTGCTTTATCTGTAGCTACAGGAACAAGCATCCCTGCCCGGACATTCGGGGCACCGCATACAATCTGAAGAGGCTCTTGGCAACCAACATCAACCCGGCAAATCGTCAACCGTTCAGCATTGGGATGCGCCGTAACCTCATCGATTCGGCCGACAACAACAAGATCGTCAGGAAGAGAGGACTCTTGAACCTCCTCCACTTCAAACCCGAGAAAGGTCAATTTTTCGACAAGTGACGGAGTATCGGAAGAAAAGGAAGGAAGAAAATCTTTGAGCCAACTGACAGATATTTTCATAAGTAGAGGAAAATCTGCTTTCATGAATTTAAAAAAGCCCTGCGCCGGCAACGAACAGAGCTTTATAGTGTGACCCCAACGGGATTCGAACCCGTGCTACCACCTTGAAAGGGTGATGACCTAACCACTAGTCGATGGGGCCTTATATGGGTGAATGAGGGGACTCGAACCCCCGGCCTCCAGGG
>CAJAOR010000040.1 GCA_903942355.1 uncultured Chlorobiaceae bacterium
GCAAAACTCAAGCAATGAATTCTGATATCATGAAGCTTTCGGTGGTCATACCGGTCATGAATGAGGCCGAGAACATTAAGCCCCTGTTTGAGGCTCTTGCCCAGTCGCTTGCGGCTGTTGAGCATGAGATCATTCTGGTTGATGACGGTTCTTCAGACACCACCGTGGCTGAAATTCAGGCCCATGCTCCCGCCAATGCACATCTGGTAATCCTGAACAAGAATTACGGGCAGACGACCGCGATGGCCGCCGGTATCGATCATGCCCGTGGCGAGCTGATTGCCACCATTGACGGCGACCTGCAGAACGACCCTTCGGATATCCCGATGATGATGCAATACCTTTACGACCATGATCTTGATGTAGTTGCAGGCAGACGGGCAGGACGGCAGGACGGAATGTTTCTGAGAAAAATCCCCAGCACAATCGCCAATGCCCTCATCAGGAACCTGACCAATGTGCACATCCGCGACTATGGCTGTACCCTGAAGGTCCTAAAAAAAGATGTTGCAAAAAATCTCGGACTTTACGGTGAGCTGCACCGCTTTATACCGGTACTCGTGCAACTCTACGGTGCAAAAATGGAAGAGGTTGACGTAAAGCATCACCCCAGAAAGTTCGGAACATCAAAATACGGCATCGGACGCACCTTCAAGGTATTGAGCGACCTGCTCTTCATGCTATTCTTCCAGAAATACAGCCAGAAACCGATGCATCTCTTCGGCACCCTTGGCTTCCTCTCCCTTTTTATAGGGATTGCCCTGAATTTTTACCTGCTGGTGCTGAAAATTCTCGGTCAGGAGATTGGCGGACGCCCGCTGCTCTCTCTGGGCATCATCATGACCTTTATCGGCATTCAGCTTATTACGACCGGCTTCATTGCTGAATTTATCATGCGCACCTACTACGAATCACAGAACAAGAAACCCTATATCATCAAAAAGATCGTTGGCAAACAGTAAACTCAATCCAAAAAAGCTGCTCAAAACGCTGCTGCAGCTCCTGGTCACCAGCATAGCCCTTTATCTGGTACTGAGAAAGACCGATGTAGCCAAACTTGGCGACATTATCCGGAATGCAAACCCCTGGTACCTGCTGCTCTCCATCCTTTTTTTCAATATCTCCAAACTCATCAATGCGGTGCGCCTGAACCGCTTTTTCAAGGCTATCGGCATCGAACTCTCCGCGATGTACAACCTCAAACTCTACTATCTCGGGATGTTCTATAATCTTTTTCTTCCCGGAGGTGTCGGCGGTGACGGTTACAAAATCTATGTGTTGCAGAAAAACCACGGACTGAAAATGATCAATGTCTTTCATGCCGTGTTTTGGGATCGCGTATCCGGCATCATCGCCCTGATCTTTCTCTCGCTTATCCTGCTTCAGCCAAGCAGTTTTGCCTCGCACCTGCCCCATCTTGTGCCTTATGTCTGGGTAGTGCTGGTGGCAATCTACCCGCTGGCACTGCTGGTGAACAAGCTCTTCTACAAACAGTTTATTGAAGTTTTTACCATTACCTCAGTTGAATCGCTGCTGATTCAGATAACGCAGGTTATATCGGTATTTTTTATCCTGAAAGCCATCTCCCAGAACGCGCATATGGTTGACTATCTGGCAATATTCCTGATATCGACCATAGCGACCATTGTTCCAATCACGATCGGAGGGGCCGGAGCCCGGGAAATCACCTTCTTTTATCTGCTCGGCTTCATACAACTTGGAACAAACGCCGGCGTTGCGCTGTCGCTCATCTTCTTCGCCATTTCAGCCCTTTCGTCACTTGCCGGAATTCTTACCAGAATCCACCACGAAAAAAGCGTGCCGGACATTGAAAACACATAAGTGTAGCCTAAATGGTAATTTAATACCAAACGAAGTTCGCTTGCGTCAAAAGGAGCACCATCATTTCACCCCGACCGACCCCTACCACCTTCTACTCCTTAAAGATGTTCGCCGCATCACTCTGCCATCATCAGCGCCCACTTAAATATCTCAGTCCAGACAAAAAAAAGCAGGCACTCACGCCTGCTTCAACTTTTTTAAGTGTTGCTTTGTCTCCAATCTTATGCAAAACCTTCAGCTCATCAGTCGCCATTCCACCCATCCCTACAACCCAAGAGAGTTATACAATTTGCATATTTGTTTGAGGATTTGTATAATTCCCCTATGCTCTACCGTAAACTAACACCAACCCTGCAGCGGTTGGCCAAAACATTTCCTGTTATTGCCATAACCGGACCAAGGCAGTCAGGAAAAACAACGCTGGCAAAAGCCGTCTTTGCCGACAAACCCTATGTTACTCTTGAAGACCCGTCAGAACATGCATTTGCCCTGGAAGACCCAATAGGGTTTCTTGGAAGGTTTCAGGGTGGCGCCATCTTTGATGAAGCACAACGATGGCCCGATCTTTTTTCATACCTTCAGGGTCTGATTGATGAAGATCCGATTCCCGGAAAATTCATTCTAACCGGTTCACAACAATTCGGGCTGCTCGCAGGAGTCACTCAGTCACTTGCCGGTCGTGTCGGCATGACCACTTTGCTCCCCTTATCTCTTTCAGAGCTTCCAGCCGCACAGCAATCGTCACTATCGCTTGATACCGTGATTATGCGAGGAGGTTATCCAGCTCTTCATGTCAGGGAGATATTACCAGGCGACTGGTTTGCAAGCTATATAGCCACCTATATTGAGCGTGATATTCGACAAGTGTTAAGGGTTCAGGATTTATCGGTATTTCAGCGTTTTGTAAAACTTTGTGCCGGGCGAAACGGGCAACTGCTCAACCTTGATGCACTGGCAGGTGAAACTGGTATTTCACATGCAACCGTTCGTTCATGGCTCTCAGTTCTGGAATCAAGCTACATTATTCATCTCCTGCCGCCATACTACCGTAACTTCGGAAAGCGACTGGTAAAAACCCCGAAACTCTATTTTATTGATCAGGGTCTTGCCTGCTGGCTCCTTGGCATTCGTTCATCAGAACACCTCGCTCTCCATCCGATGAGGGGGGCAATTTTTGAATCGTTCATCATCGGAGAGTTTCTCAAATCCCGCTATAACCTTGGTCTACCGCCTGATCTCTACTTCTGGCGTGACAATAACGGCCTTGAAGCTGATCTTGTTTTTAATAGGGGCACCAAACTTCAACCCGTAGAAATCAAATCCGGTCAAACCATCACCGATGACTATATCCGTGCAGGCTTAAAAGCCGGAAGATTTGCCGCATCAGAAGCACTTCAGCCCTGGCTGATTTATGGAGGAACCTCTTCATACGAGCGGAGCGGGGTGTCGGTAATGAGCTGGCGCGACATCGCTATATGGGCAGAGCTTGGCGTTTAGCGCTGTTCAGTTAAAAACCGCTTCGAGTGTTGGGGCCGTGCGCTACAGCTTCTCCCACTCAAACTTGCTGACGTTTCTCTTGCTGGGGTCAAAAACGATACCAATCAGGTATCGTTCGCCGTCATACTTCTCGTAATATTTCATCTTCATGATCTGCTCAAGCGGCTCCCCGTCGGTCACCTTGAATTCAAAGAGAAAGGTTCTACCCCCGGCCTTCAGCGTCAGGTCAATTCGGCCCTTGTTGCTCACATCCTCGGCAATGATATCGACACCGATGCTGGCAAAACAGGCATAGAGCACGCTGGCGTAAAAGCCCTCGTAACGCTCGATATCATTGTTGGTAAAATTATTGTAGGCGATGCTTGCAAAAAGGCGTTTGATACTACCTTCCAATCTTTCAACATCTCCAGCGTTGATGATATCAAGAAGCTCATAGCGAATCGACTCTTTTTGTGAGCTCATGATCATCGAGCGCAAAATATACTCGTTGAAACTGATCTGAACCTCTTTGTTGGGGAATCCCAACTCGTAAGCAACTCCCATCCCCTCCTGTATCACACGCTTGATGGTCAAATAACCGGTCTGAAAGAGAATAGTTTCCAGATTGAGATTTTCAAGGTCAAAGCTGTTAACCAAACTCTTGTCAACATTGATATTCAAAAAATCAGGGATGAAATAGCTGTTCTTTTTGATCAACTCAATCAGAAAGCGAGGCGTACCGGTTTCAAACCAGTAATTGTCGAACACACAATGGTTCCTGATAAAGAGCAGGATATCATAAGGGTTATATACCTTGTCACCCAAAAAGTTATACCCATTGTACCACCGTTTAATCTGTTCCATATCCACCCCTTCAAGATAGGGGGCAAAAGCGGTTTCCACGTCAATCTGGGTATAGCCACAGACTGCGCCATAGTCGGGATTGAGGCTGATATCTTCAAGATTGTTCAGACCACTGAAGAGCGACACTTTCGAGAATTTGCTCACCCCGGTGAGAAAAACAAAGCGCAGATACTCGTCGTTCTCCTTGATTTTTGTGTAGAAGTCAAGCATTCCATCCCGGATAGCGAGCGCTTCAGGGATATGCTCAATATTATCCAAAATCGGCTTTTCATACTCATCAACAACAACAACTACCTTTTGCTGATATTTCTCGGACGCTTTCCGGATTAATTCTGCGAAAAAGTATTGTGCCTTTGACTTGTTTTCACACTTCAGCCCGAGGCGTTCCTCATTGGATTTGAGTATGTGCAACAGATCCTCCTCAAGATCGGCCTTTGAGTGAACCCCGCCGCTGAAACTGATCTTTATGACAGGATACTTCACATCCCAGTTCCATTGATCCTCAATCAGCAGACCCTGAAACAGCTCCCGTTTTCCCTCGAAAATATTTTTCAGCGTATCAAGGAAGAGGCTTTTTCCGAAACGCCTGGGCCGAGACAGAAAAACATATTTAAACCTCTCAATCAGGCTACAGGCAATCTTCGTTTTGTCGATATAGAGATAATCCTCGTTAATTATCTCGCTGAACGTCTGTATCCCTACTGGCAACTTTTTCATCGTCAAACTCAATTTAAAACAGTATTCCCATCACAGGCATCGGTACGGTAAAACGCCAACACAACTCCACACTTTTTTTACTGTGAACTCAAATATAAAGCTTTTTTACAGGAAAACAGAGAGAGCCGATCGGTTTAACGAACGGCTCGCTCCTCCTTTTTTTCAATATCTCCAAGCTCATAAATGCGGTGCGCCTGAACCGCTTTTTCAAGGCTATCGGCATCAAACTTTCTGCGATCTACAACCTCAAGATCAACTATCTCGGGATGTTCTATATTCTGTGCCCTGCAAACCCATCCTTACATCGAGCGGCTCAACCCAATACCATAAAACGAACTGCCAACCTGCGGGTGCATATGCCAGCCTTTGTAGGGGGTTGTAAAGAGGTAACTGCTTCCAATACCGATAACTGCTCCGGCGAGCACGTCACGGGTATGGTGCTGTTTTGATTCAACCCTGCTATACCCGACAAAGGTGGCTGCAAGATATGCCGGTATCCCGTAACTCCACCCGTACCGTCCACGAATAAACTCTGCAGCAGCAAATGAGGTTGAGGTGTGCCCCGACGGAAAGGAGTGCTCCTCGCCGTTCGGGCGTGTTGCATCGACGGAATATTTCAACCCGTAGGTCACGCAGAGCGTCAGTGCACCCGACTCCGACAACTGGATGAAGCCCTCCCGGTCCTTGTTGGCCAAAGTAATGCCGGCAACCGTGGCCGGCAAAACAAGCTGAAGAATTTCACCCGCCCTCTCAATTCCATCGTTTGCTTCAGCAGCATCACTCAACATAAAGCAGAACAAAAGGCTCATGAACAAGAGATGCATCAGATACCTGAAATTTCTCATAGCAGTGTTTTAATTGTTGGTTATTAGGATTTCGTTTATCGCAAATAAACGATTTGATATACAGACAAAAAAAAGGTTTTCCTCTTCAATCACATATTTATTCAACTATAATCGCGTAATATTTCGCAAGCCGGAAATAAATGTATAAACTCTAAAAATAAAACAGGTTGCAATAACGAGACATAAAAAAGGCGGCAATTATGCAGAACAGGCTCATGAAAGGAATTCTTTTGACCTCAATGGCCATTGCTCCGTTAAGCACTGCTGCCTTAGCCGACACCGGCGATGTCGCTATTGGAGTAAAGTGCAGCACGCTGGGCCTCGGTGCAGAAGTCAATGTAGGACTTACGCCAAACCTCAATATCAGAAGCGGCTATAATGCCTTTACCCATAAGGGACAATCAACCCGCAGCAACATTGCGTACGACTATGACCTCAAGCTGCGTTCAATTCCGATTCTTCTCGACTGGCATCCACTTGGAGACGATTCAGGCTTTCGACTCTCTACAGGAGTTCTTGTCAACAAGAATAACATACAAGGTATTGGACATGTACTGACGGGAGCGGGCTATAGCATCGGTGACGCATGGTACTCAACCGAAAACATCGGAACATTAACAGGCTTCGTTGATTTTAACACTCTGGCACCCTACCTTGGATTTGGATGGGGAAATCCGTTTCATGCAAAATCAGGTTTTTCTGTTTCCTTTGATGTTGGAGTTGCATTCCAGGGAGACCCCAATATTTCTCTCGTAGCGAATGGACCAATTGCCTCCGACCAAAGCTTTCAGGTTGACCTGGAACAAGAGAAGCAGAGCATTAGAGATGAAGCCGGTGAGCTGAGATTTTATCCCGTTATCTCATTTGGACTTATTTATACGCTGTAATCACGGGAGAGGGATTTGCGGAAAAGCCTTACCTGCGGCTATCTTGTTCGGGAAGGGTGACATCACAGAAATAAAGAACGGTTTATCTTTAAATATCTTGTACATTTTTGCACTGTTTTTTTTAATAATGCAAAAAGAGTACCTATGCCTCACAACCTCGTCAAGCGGACTGCAACGTTATGTTCATTGCTGGTCTATTCCGCTATAGCGACACCAACCAGCACCAACGCAGCAGATATAGCCGGTGGGCTGAAAGCAAGCTCCCTCGGCGCCGGAGCTGAGGTAACATTGGGCCTCAGCTCAGAACTTAACCTCAGGACGGGTGTAAACGCTTTCAGTTACGGTGCAGGCACACAAAAGGGTGGGAACCCGATTACATACGACCTGAACCTGCTTTCCATTCCGGTGCTTCTCGACTGGTTTCCCCTTAGTGACGGTTCCGGTTTCAGAATCTCTGCCGGCGTCATCATCAACAAAAACAAATTCACTGCAACTGCCGAGCCGGTTGACAAGTATGACATCGGCGGAGTTGAATATACAGCCGCTCAGGTAGGAACGCTCAGCGGCAAAGCTACCTTTGGCGAGCTTGCGCCTTACGTAGGAATCGGGTGGGGGAATCCGTTTACGGTGGAATCCCGTCTTTCCTTTTCTTTCGATCTCGGATTAGCTTTCCAGGGGGAACCTGCTGTTACAATGGCAGCAACGGGATCAGCAACGGCAGATCCAGCATTTCAAAAGGATTTGCAACGGGAAGCTGATGACGTTAAGAGCGAAATCGACACCTTCAAATATTACCCCGTTGTGTCGGTGGGCATCGCTTACCGGCTCTAACGCTCCACGGCCTCTTCAGGAACCTCAAACGATAGCATGAAATCTATGGGTTCCTGAAGGTCCGGTAAATAGCCCACAATGGCAGGAATGACAGGCTCAATACAGTGATCTGCTTATACTGAGGAGCATTGCTACATTCGGCTTCATAGCTTCACCCGCATCGAAGAATAATGCCTGCTCAAATGTCCATTTCCTGGCAAGGTGACTGCTGTTCGTTATGGCAAAGGCAACCGTATCTTCCGCAGGACGGGGGTTGTACATGGCTCCTTTTTGACGGATCCAGGCTACTCGTATAATAGGATTAAACAGGTCGCTGAATTCAAGTGCCATACCGATATTAGCACCCTGAAGCCTGTTTAGTGCATACCACCGATAGTCAGGTCCTGGAATAGAGGTTATGAAGGGATGCCCGATGCCGTACCCCTCGTAAGTCCATCCGCTTCGATACTCTCCATGATTGAAATAACTCCCCGAGCCATCCGAATTCAAAGACTCACCCGTAGTGTCAAGATATTCAAAATTGATCCGCTTTATAGAGCTTCCGGCTTGCTTATTGAGAAGCGATAAGCCAACCAGGTAATCTCCCGGTTTAACAAGACCTGCACCAACAAGACCGCTGCCATCCTCGAAAAGGGTCTCGGCATAAAGAAGCCAGTCGCGCTCGTAACCCTTGAACTGCATGGCATATTCGATGCTGCCAAGATGGTTGCCAAGTGCGTAGGACTGATCATTTGACGAGGCATCACTGCCCCCGGCTTTTCCGAAAAACATTTTAGCAAAGTCATTGATGCCCGACGGATAACGGAATCCTGTTTCCCGGTTTGTTCCTCCCCAGATAACCACATGATGCACACCGGCGTAGAGGTTGATTCCTTCATTGGGATTTGCTGTTCCGTAACGCAGGTAAAGGAATTTCTGGTGCAGATAAGCGTTTTTCACATACTGCTCTTCCCCCATCCAGCCATGTGCAAGGTAGGCGTTAATGGCAAAGTCTTCCGAGATATAGACAAAACCATTGGTGGAAAGCGCAATTTTTGGAATATTCGGAGCCCTCTGGCTATAGAGTTCAGGCCCGGCTGTCAGCAGAGTATCTGCAACCCCGAAAAACTCCGATTTACGCCCGACAGTAAGCTTAAGCTTTTTATATCTGAGGCCAGCATAAGCATCTGTCCATGCAGCATCAGAGTTGTTACCTGAACGCCCAGTTACGTCCACGCCGTAGGACCAGTCAAATTTCTTTTCATCGTCGCCTTGCTTACCAAGACGCAGCCGGGTAAAAAAGGGATTTCCTTCCCTGCCGAAACGGCCGTGTTGGTTTGACTGCAGCCAGAACGGCTGTTTGTCGTGCGCCGAAAGAATAGCTCCTGTGGAAACGACAACGGAGTCCAGCCATTCCGCTCGGTTGTTTTCTGCAGCTCTGGCGTCATGCTGAGCGGAAAAGGAAACTATTGCAACGGCAAGCAGCAAAACAACACGAATATATAGGGTACGAAGGGCTATCATTGTAGTTCCTGATTTATAAAACACCGATGTTGTTATTGAAAATAATTCATGGATTAACAGGCGATTGTACCCCGTTCGCACCGAACCTCGCCGCTATTCTGTCAGGCAAACGGGCCATCCCAATAACGGTGATGCATACCAACTTTCCGCTTGATGCCAATCGGTAACGTAGCCTCTTGCTGCCCTAATTTGTAACCGAATAGTTTGACTGCATTGCGAACAAGAGCGACTGGCCACAAGTGAATGCGGCTGATTCCGAGATACTTCAATTCCGATTTGACATAACGCAAACCTTCGCCGCCTGCGCCACCAAAATTCTCACGAATCCACGATTCCCGGGCATGGAAAACCCCCATATCAAAATAGCGCCGGAACTCCGCCATCACCGTGTAATTATGCGAGTGCCGACACTGTGCATTTCCGGCATAGGCGACTTTCCATCCAGCCATCAGCATCTTTGCGGCAACAAACATATCTTCGCCAAAAATCACATGAACCGGAAATCCTCCTACTGCCATGAGTGCTTCTTTACGGTAAGCAGCAAAGGAGTTCGACATAAAAGCAGCCTTGATACCAAGACGGGGTACGTCCAACATAGTCTTGATCTGCACACCGTCAGGGTAGTTAAACAACCGTGCATGTTGTGCAAAGGGTTTGGCATCATGATGCGACAATTGCCTTCCGCAGACAGCGCCAACATTTGGATCAGCAAAAGGTTCTGCGATTCGGGTGATAGCCTCCGCATCCGCCAAGCATGCATCCTGAGTCAGGAATACATAAATCTCGTAACCAGGATTCTGGTCTACCATCCACTGCCTAGTTCCACCGTGGCTGAACTCCTCAGAAGAAATAACACGGACATTGCTAACGCGCTCCCTTGCCAATTCCTGGGTACCGTCCTTGGAGCTAGAGTCAACGATGAACGTTTCAAGGCTTGCTGTCTGGCGCTCTAAAGAATCAAGCAGTCTATGAAGATCATACTTTCCGTTGTAGGTTGGAATAATATTAGCAATCCGCATTAGGCATTAGGTGTTACTCGAACTTGTCGATTTTTTAGCAAACAGCTTCATTGCGAAGACTTCGGTCTCCTAATACGCGTTTTAGAAAATTGCGCACAGAACAGATAAATTACGATCTGAAAAACTACATTAAGTGACATAAGATTGTTGTTGAAGACCAACAGTACACAGGATGCTGAAATTGTCACATAAGAAAGCAATTGATAAAATTCTTTGCTTTTTCGAAAAAATATGATTAAGACCCCCAACATGATCGAAAAAATCACAACCCCCATTTGGCCGCCCAGAGTCGGGTAGACATTCGCAAAGCCAGTAGCAACGTTGAATGCCCCTGATACTTGCCAATCATTTTCAAACCCGCCGTTGATTTCCACGCCAAACAATCCTGAAAGAATTTTTGGAGGAATTACCCACGAAACCAAATCAATTGGGTTGAAAACTGGCTGCAGCGTCTCCGTCATATTAACGTAATTTGCGATCGGAGTAATAGTATAAATGTAAACCCATATGAATCCCGTTGGAAGCCATTCTGGATAATTAACGGTAAGCCCTGCAAGATTAAGAAACGCCTCTCGGCCTGTTCTTATGTCACCGATGAACCCGAACAAAAAGACTATAGCTAGCAGCCTGTCGGATTATCCCGCAAGATAAAATCACGAGAATTGCTGCATAAACCTTTTATTATAAATAAGATAAGTCGTATATTGACTGCATAATAACCAGTCATTTATTCACTGAAAAGCA
>CAJAOR010000041.1 GCA_903942355.1 uncultured Chlorobiaceae bacterium
CGTACCACCATCAAGGTTGATATCTGCAACAACTGCCACCCCTTCTATACCGGAAAGCAGACCCTTGTCGATACCGCCGGACGCGTCGAACGCTTCAACAAGCGCTTTGCGAAATCAACAGCAGCACAGGCAAGCGCCCAATAAGAGAGGTTACACTTTTCAACAAACCAGCACTAACCCATCGGAACAGTTATGAGTGTCAGGGAGGTTTATCAGAAAACTGAGCCTAAGATGAAAAAAACCATCGAGGCATTTCAGCACGAAATCGCTTCGATCAGGACCGGAAAGGCAACAACAACACTGCTCGACCGTGTCAAGGTAGAAGCCTACGGCCAGCAGATGCCGCTGAAACAGGTCGGCAACATCAGTGTGCTTGATGTTCACACGCTTATTGTCCAGGTCTGGGACAAATCCATGGTATCGTCTACAGAACGGGCTATCCGCGACGCCAACCTTGGACTCAACCCTGCCGCCGACGGTCAGAATATAAGAGTCAGCATCCCTCCGCTCACCGAAGAGCGTCGCAAAGAGTTCGTCAAACTCACCAAGAAGTTCGGTGAGGACTCAAAAGTATCCCTTCGCAACCTTCGCCGCGACATGATTCAGGAGATTGAAAAACTCGAAAAATCCAGAGTGATCAGCGAAGACGACAAGAACAAGGGCAAAAAGGATGCAGACGAAATGCTCCACAAATTTGAAAAACAGCTTACCGACCTGATCGTCCACAAAGAAAAAGAGATCATGGAGGTATAAAGCTTCTGGCGCCAAAGAGTCATCAGATAAGCGAAAAGCCGGGCATCCCCCGGCTTTCTGCATTATTATCGGTAGTATTTTTTTCAATATTTATTCTATATTTAAAAATAGGTATTGATATCAAAAAGCGATACTGATCCGTGCATAAAAAACAGCAAAAAATTTTACGGCAGATCTTTGACGATCCCGTACGCGCTGATGTGAAATGGAGCGATATCGAAAGCCTGCGAAAGGGACTGGGAGCCGAAATTTCCGAAGGTCGAGGGTCGAGAGTGCGGATTTTCCTGAACGGTGTACGGGCAGTGTTTCACAGGCCGCATCCTGAAAAAGAGTGCGATAAAGGTGCGCTTAAATCAATAAGACGTTTTTTACAAGAAGCAGGAGCAGAACATCATGCTGAACTATAAGGGATACACAGGGCATATTGAGTTTGACGATAAAGCTGGACTTTTTCATGGCGAGGTCATCGACACAAAGGATGTCGTAACCTTTCAGGGTCGAAGTGTTGACGAAATTGTGACTGCGTTCAGGGATTCTGTTGATGATTATCTGGACTTTTGTGAAGAGCGGGGAGAAAAACCGGACAAACCGTTTTCCGGTAAATTTGTACTGAGAATGAATCCGGAACTGCATCACTCCATTCACATCAAGGCTATAAAAGCGGGGAAAAGTCTGAACAAATGGGTCAATGACACTCTCCAGTCAGCCTGAAGAACGCTTGAAATGGTCATGTTTGATATCCCGGATCGGAATATCATAAACCGTTTGATCAAAATCAGTTAAAACGGCATCATGCAAAATAGTCCTTCATCTTGCGGAACACCTCTTTTTTGCCGAGCAAGCCGCTGATCATGCCGAGCACGGTTGCCGCTCCTGCAGCAAAAAAGAGCGGACGGGCGGAGATGTTGTTGGTGTAATAGATAGCCGGTATTCCCCGTTCCTTGGCAAAGCTGTCGAGCGAGGTGGTGCCAATCACCAGGTCCGGCTCATAATCAATCACCGCCTGCATATCCTCTTCAAGGTACTTGCGATACCGAATCTCGGTGCCGAGCATGGTGAGTACCTTGTGATCCTCCTCTCCCAGCGGCATCCTGGCAATGGAGGTAGAGGCATAGGGTACCTGAAGACCGGCTTCAAGCAAAAGACGGACAAGCGGCAGTTCATTGCCTTCATAACCGGCAACAATCACCTTGCCGTTCAGATTGCTGAACTGCGAAAGCACCGCTCTGGTTTTCTCTGCCTCCTCTTCGGCAACGGCCTGAACAGTCGTGGGGTCAAGATCAAGAGCCTCTCCGATTCGGCGAATCCATTGCGCCGTTGCGTTTGCCCCGATCGGATTTCCCTTGACAATTTTTACACCATTCTCTGCAAGCAGCGAAACCGTTCTTTCATAAAAGGGATGGAGGACCGCGCAGGCTTCCGCCTGGCCAGCCTCGATATAGTCTTCGAGCGCTGTGCCGGGCAGCGTAATAACCGACTCAACACCTATTTTCTGGAGAACAGCGCCGATCGTCATGGCATCAACCGGAAATATCTCACCCAGCACAACGAGTGATTTCACCTTTTTGGGGCCATCAAAACGGCCAAACCGCTTCAGCAGGGTCGCCACAGCAACATCTTTCGCCTCCGGATGTGTCCTGATCTGGAAGGCAGGCAGGCGCACCAGCAACACCTCAGCATTACCAGCCTTGCGGGGCAGCAACTCCTCGGCAATTCCGGCAGTTTCAGCAACACAGGTACTGACCACAGGAATAAAGCGCACCGCCGGATCACGGGCAATTTCCTCAATGGTGCGACGCACATCGTCAATCATGGTTCCGCCTGAAATCTGCACATTCATCAGTTCAGGGGAGATAATCGATTTGCGTGCCGCATAAAAATGCGATACAAAGGTAAGCCCGTAAAGGCAACCCTGATCGGCAACCAGGCAAACCTGAACTCCGTCGATTCTTGTCAGCACCCTCAGCCCGCCGAATGCCGGACACATCGACTGGGGATGCAACGTGTTACAACCCTTTTTTTCCATGAAACACAACCCTCTTTATGACCTGTTGCATAACGCATCCTGCCTCCGATCGAGCGGTCACAGAATACGCATACGTAAAAACCGAATATAACACTTCCCCCCCTGAAAACCCCGATCTCAGGCGATTGAAACCTGCCCCCTCCTCTCAGCACCAAAACAGTGTTGAGAGATACGAGGGTCGAGGCTACCCGTTGTTTTTTCCCGTCAGCTCAAGAGGGAGCGATTTATTCGGATGCAACGTGCATCAAAAGGCTTTGGTGATACCTGCCATCAACGTGTAATCGTAAGATTGCTTGTTGCCATCCATGCCGTACAGGGCACCAACCTTGGCGTAGTAAGCGACGCTCTCATTTTTATTGGTCTTCGCACTGGCGATACCGACTGCTCCGCCAAGTTTTGTTGTTTCGGGTTTTGAGTTGAGAATACTATGGTCTGCCGCATAGGTGACCCGTGAGTCGTCGGTGAAGTCTTTGATCAGGTTAAGCTCAAAAAATGGATTGAACGATACGCCCAAATTGGCAAAAGTGCCGGTCAGCCCAAGACGGGTGCGCAATCCGTCATGGCTTTCGATGGTGGCATCACCGATGACGGTCGAGATCTGCATGTCGTTGGTGTGCTGGTAGATAAGCTGAAACTGTGGTTCGAGCGTCAGCGATTTGCCGGCCTGCAGAGTGATACCGCCCTCAAGCGAGGAAAGAATGCTCCAGGTGTTTGTTTTGATAGCTTGAGGCTCATCGGGGCTTGTGATATCAATGTAATGGTATCCTGACTGAACAACACCTTCGAGGTAGTAGCATTTTGGATGCTCAATGCTGGCATAGAGCCCAACATCGTAAACATTCTGGGTCAACTCTCCGGCCTTCGAGGTTACAATGCCGCCAACGTCAGCTTTCTGCCATCCGGTTCCGGTATAGACACCAATGTGGTACTGTGAGGCCTTGCCTGTTCCGGCAGCAAAGAAATCGCCGCCCACCTGTGTGCCGCCGCTGTAGCCACTGACGGTTGTGGCAGCATCACCCTGCTGACCTATGGCATAAGAACTGCCATAGGCACGGGCCCAAAACTTCGGAGACTCTTTTTCACCGCAGCCAAGATGGTTATAGGCATGACGGTCGTGGAAACCTGCGAGCGACTCAAAGCCAAGATTTTCAACAAACGGCGTTACCCCTTGCAGGAGGGCCGCCTCTTCGCGGTACCGGTTAAATTCGAGAGAAGTAAAATAATACAGGCCTTCATCTTCAGTCAAGGTGAAGGTGTAGAGTTTTGGTCCGTAGGGATAGACGTACTCCCCGGCAGTAAAGACACCTGGCTCGGCAATTGGATCCGTTGTCAGCAGGAGAATCGGCGTTGCCGGACTCGTTGGTACTCCAAGTTCATAGAGATCAAGTCTGGTCGTGCCCTCTGTCGTATCGTTAATGATCACCTGATCGGCTTCCGCACTTCCGGTATTGACATCGAACTTGATGGAGCCGTTGATGCCTGTATAGGTAGCTCTATCGGTATCGGTGATTGTCAACCGGTCTCCGGTATCATGGTGGTCAACAAGGCTGATTGTGCCGGAGTTGGTAACATCACCCGTCAGTGTGTAAAATCCGGGGGATGAACCTGCTGCAAGAAGGGTTGAGGTTGCGTCAATGGTGAGTGTGGTGAATGCAATGCTTTTAGGAAGATCTGAATCTGTAGAAGCACCGAGATTGACTGTTGAGCCGTTACTCAGTTCGATGGTCTCCCAATTAGTGACAGTAACACCGCTCAGCGACCCGCTCCAGCCGTCAAACTTCAGTGTATCGTTTTCACTCTCGTACTGCCTCTGAAAGTTTTGTTGATCGTTATTTCCACCATCAAGCACCGGAACTCCTGAAATATCGGCATGGCCTTTGAGAGTGAATTGATCATCACCGCCATTGAGGGAAACACTGCCGATCAGTTTACCGTTACCCGATATGGTGATGTTGTCGTTGCCTGAACCTAACCCTGAAAGGTCAATATCAGGGTTGCCGGAGAACAATGAATAGGCCTCACCCATTTGCCCGGGGGCAATAGCAGAAATGGTGCCGGTAAGGTTTCCAATAAAGATATAACGATCGCTCGACTCACCGTTTCCATCAGCCAGCAATCCATAGGCAGTACCAGCATCCCCGGCTGTTGCAGAGACTTCGCCGCTTAGTGTGCCGATGTAGATAAAGCAGTAAGGATTGGTACCGTGTCCGGATGTCAGGCCAACGGCTTTACCCAGGGGGCCAGCTAAAGCGGTGACCTTGCCTGAAAAATCTGTAATAGTTATATCATCGGCCGCAGCAAGTCCATAGGCCTCACCAGCTTGCCCGGCAGTGGCAGAAATGGTACCGGTAAGGTGTGTAATGGTGATATTATCATCGTTCTCATTTCCGTTTCCATCATGGGCATACAAGCCATAGGCATAACCATCGTAACCTGCTGTGGCGGTAACGTTTCCGCTGAGTGTGCCGATAGTAATAGAGCAGTCATAGCTTCCATATCCGGATATCAGGCCAACGGCTGTACCCTCGATGCCAGCTAAAGCGGTGACCTTGCCTGAAAAGTTTGTAATGGAAATATCATCAGCGGCAGCAAGACCATAGGCCTCACCCCCATCCCCGGCAGTGGCAGAAATGGTGCCGGTAAGGTGTGTAATGGTGATATTATCGCTCTCATCTCCGATTCCTTGATTGGCATACAAGCCATAGGCTTTCCCTGTGTCTGCTGTGGCGGTAACGTTTCCGCTGAGTGTGCCGATAGTAATAGAGCATTGATCCCCTCCATATCCGGACATCAGGCCCGCAGCCATCCCCTCTCCTGCTGTTACATTGACTGTGCCGGAAAGTTCAGTAATGGTAATATCGTGGCCTGCCACAAAACCAAAAGCATCACCAGTAGATGATGTTGTCGATGCAGATGCGCTGCCTGAAAAGTTGCCCATAAGGGTGATGTTTTCTTCGGCGAAGAGACCTGCATAATCTCCGCTATCATGAGCTACCGGAGCAGTGAATGTACCCGATAGATCGATTGTTTTATCTGTGTTATAGTCTGTGACCGTTTCGGTAATGTCTTGAGTAGACGGATTAATCGAATAACTATTCAAATAAGCATCTACACCAACACCAGCGCTCGCGGAAGGTACCCATGAAAGAAATGCCACAAGGACAGTGAGTGCTATGTTTCTTTTTTTCATTTGATTATAATTTTAATTTATCACCGTTTGCAACTCCATGCCGCAGAGCAGTCTGGAATATTGCACGTAACTGATCAGAACACCACGATATTAAGGAAGTAATAAATAAAGTAATAAATACGCAAGCCATTTTGTATTTCATCTTTGCTATTATGACACAAAAACCAGATATCTTGGAGTTGCCGGCTTGGCATGGTGCTCCCTAATTTTTTTTGAGGAATGAACATCGAAATTCTTTCGGTCAGTGAACTGACGCAGCAGATCAAAAACAGGCTTGAGACCTCTTTTCAGCAGGTCAGGATCAAGGGTGAGATTTCAAACTGCAAGCGGCACGGTTCAGGCCACATCTATATGACACTGAAAGATGCAGGAGCCCAGATACCGGTTGTTGTGTGGAAGACCACCGCGAGTCGGCTTGCTGTTGCCCTGAAGGATGGCATGGATGTTGTTGCCGAAGGGCGGCTGGAGGTCTATCCCCCGTCAGGCCGCTATCAGCTCATCTGTACCTCGGTCACTGAAGCCGGGCAGGGGGCTCTTCAGCAGGCCTTTGCCGAGCTTCTGCAGAAGCTGGCCAAAGAGGGCTACTTCAGCACTGAACGGAAAAGGGCAATTCCTGCCATCCCGGAAACCATTGGCCTTATAACCTCCTCCACCGGAGCCGTGATTGAGGATATGAGCAAGGTGCTCGAACGGCGCTTCCCTGCTGCACGGCTTCTGCTCTATCCGGTCAAGGTGCAGGGTACCGGCGCAGCTAAAGAGGTCGCCGCAGGAATAGCCTGGTTCAACACCGCAAAAAAGAGGGAGCATCAGCCCGATGTGATCATTATCGCAAGAGGCGGCGGTTCACTGGAAGATTTGCAGGCCTTCAATGGAGAGGTTGTGGCCAATGCCCTCTACCACTCCAGAATACCGGTCATCAGCGCCATCGGTCACGAAACCGATCTCACCATTGCCGACATGGTAGCCGATCTGCGGGCGGGAACTCCCTCAATTGCGGCAGAACTTGCCGTACCGGACAGTCTGGAGTTGCTCCGCCATATCGGCAATCTCCAGTCGCGACAGGACCGGCTGCTGCAGGCAAAGCTGGAGGGGGCCGAGCGTCACGTCTATTCGATCTGCAGCAGTTACGCCTTCAATCGGCCGCCTCTGCAGATGGAGCAGTTTCATGACCGGCTGGACGCCCTTACCGTCCAGATGTCACGCAGCATCACCACCCTCTACACCGACCGGGTGCAACACTACACCTCAGTCCGGCAGCAATTGACCATGCTCGATTACCGCAAAACGCTTGAGCGGGGGTATGTGCTGGTGAAAAAAGAGGGAAAGTACATGACCGGTTCGCAAAAACTGAAAAGCTCCGACAAAGTGGAGCTTCTCTTTCATGACGGGATGCTGCCTGCGGTTATCAGCCCGGCGAAGAGCTCCTGATGATGCTCCGCACCAGTTCAAGATCCTCCAGCGTATTGACCCCGGGGTTATCAATAAGCGTTGCGACACACTGGATTCGAAAACCATTCTCCAGCAGCCGAAGCTGTTCAAGCGATTCCGCCTCTTCGAGCATTGAGGGAGGGAGTGCGGCAAATTTTTGCAGCACATCTGCCCTGAACGCATAAAGTCCGATATGGCGATAGAAGGTTGTTGAGTGCAGCATATTGCGCTGAAACGGAATCGGGCTGCGCGAAAAATAGAGGGCAAACCCCTTTGCATCCAGAACAACCTTCACCTGATGCTGATCCTCGATCTGCACGCGGTCATCGGGATGCAGCGGCAAAACGAGCGTTGAGCAATCGGGCGGATTGCCGGAAAAGAAAGGCTCAAGGGCAAGATCAATATTTTCAGGGCTGATAAGTGGTTCATCCCCCTGCAGATTGACAAAAACATCCGCTTCAATCTTGCGGGCAGCTTCAGCAATCCGCTCGGTACCGCAACTCGCTGTTGGGGAGGTCATGACCACCTCTGCCCCATACCGTTCAAGAACAGCGGCTATCTCCACGCTGTCGGTAGCAACCACAACCCTTTCGGCCAGACTTGATTTGAGCGCCTGCCGCCAGGTACGCACAATCAGCGGTTCCCCATCAAGATCGGCCAGCATTTTTCGGTCGAGGCGGCTCGAATCGAGCCTTGCGGGAATAAGAATAACAGCTTTCATAGGGATGCAAAAAAGTCAACCGAAGGGTTCAAGAATGAGGGCCGCAGCTTCGGAACTGATCCCTTCAACCATAACTGTTTTTGTCCGGGAACTCTGGCCCGTCAAGATATGGACCCTCGACTGCGGGATATGGAACAGCTTTGAAAAGAGTTCGCAACACTCCCTGTTTGCCGCATCATCGACAGGCGCAGCTTTCAGGTTCACCTTCAACCCGCCGTTATAGGCGCCGCAAACCCGACTTTTTGACGATCGGGGCTGCGCCTTGACGACAAAAACAGCACTGCCGTTTTTTTCGCGGATCTCAATCACCGAAAAAAACTACCCGATCACTTTCGGTACCTTGAAAAAGCGATCCTGCTTGTCAGGGGCATTGAGCAGCACCTCCGATGACGGGAGAGGCTGATGCTCTACATCCTCGCGAAGCACATTGATCGCATCATGAATAGTGCTGAGCGGCATAACGCCTTCGGTATCGACTTCATTGAGTTTCTCAACATAGTGCAGAATATTGTTGAGCTCACTGGTCATCGTCAGCATCTCTTCATCACTGAAGCGCAACTTGGCCAATTCAGCGATATAGGCAACATCTTTGGTGGTAACCGACATAAAAAAGATCTTCGCTAAATTATAAATAAACGATACCCGCTAATCCTCTACAGAAAAAGAAGTTATTCAGCCTACAACATGCATGCGTCTGCATCCTGCTCGTCAATGCGGTTTTTGGGACGTCTTTCTATCGCAACAAAATCCCTTTCCTCTGCACCAAGGTATATCTGCCGAGGTCTTGCAATTTTCTGTTCAGAATCCTTGACATGCTCAGTCCACTGCGCAAGCCATCCGGGAATCCTGCCGATAGCAAAAAGAACCGGAAACATATCCATCGGAAATCCCATTGCCTGGTAAATCAAGCCGGAATAAAAGTCAACGTTGGGATAAAGCTTCCTGTTAATAAAATATTCGTCCTCAAGGGCAATCCGCTCAAGCTCAAGGGCAATATCGAGCAACGGACTCCGCCCGGTCTCTTCAAAAACCTGAAAAGCAATATCCTTGATGATCTTTGCCCTTGGATCATAATTTTTATAAACCCTGTGACCAAATCCCATCAAACGCCCTTCACCATTCTTGACCGATTTAATGAAATCAGGCACCTTGTCGATTGATCCGATTTTAAGCAGCATGTGAATGACAGCTTCATTGGCTCCACCGTGCAGGGGGCCATACAGTGCCGCACAACCCGCAGCTATCGCGGTATAGGGATCAACACCGGAACTGCCGACCGCACGAACAGCGTTAGTTGAACAGTTCTGTTCATGGTCAGCATGAAGAATAAAAAGGACATCAAGGGCGCGTTCAAGCACCGGATTCGGCTTGTAATGATGCTCGGTCATCTTGAACATCATGGAGAGAAAATTTGCGGTGTAGCTCAGTTCATTGTCAGGAAGAACGTAAGGATATCCATGACTGTGGCGGAAGCTCATGGCTGCAAGCGTCGGAATTTTGCCAATAAGACGACGC
>CAJAOR010000042.1 GCA_903942355.1 uncultured Chlorobiaceae bacterium
CCCTGTTTGTTTACCCAGCAGATAGAGCTCGGAGGGGTTAAGTATAATATAGTCGGCCACCTCGGGGTTGCCCACAGCAACACGTGTAATGGGTCGTGCGAGCCGGTAAACCCTGGATTCGCCCACAGGCACAAGGTAGATAGAGGGAGACGCGATAGCGGCTACGGATATGGTGCCAGCAAACAGCGCCACAAAAGCACTCATCCTGCAGGCTAAACGCATTAGGGATGTCAAATTCATGTTCATGTTGGCTAGGGTGTGGCAATAGATTGGCGGCTGGTGCCACGGATTTCTTCACTTCCAAGGTTGTTACGCAAAGGTGCCGCCACAGTTTGTGAAGCCGGCGAAGAGGTGGTTGAACCACTGGACTGTGCATACACAATATCATGCAGACGTACACCTGCGGAGTTTGTGACGGTGGTGTCGAATTCGTTGCGCAAGGCCAGAGAAAGCACTCCGATGGTGCGGGCCAGGTCGAGCTTTTCGGATTCGAGCGTCGTAAGCTCGAGGGTTACGTCATCGACCACTTTTGGTTTATCCCCTTCTACAGTAGTTTGTTGGGCCACAGCCAATACTTTGAGGCGCGAAAGCACTGTTCGGGTAAAATACTGACCTTCGGCGTCTTTACCGGTGACCAACACATCCACAAAGCTACCTGGCAAGGCAAATCCGGCAACCGCGATCACCTCGTTTACTTTAACGGTTATGGCGCGCTTGCCCGCCTGGATGGTCGATGATAAGCCGCCAGTCGCATTTATTGGGGCCAATTTGCCAGATAAAACAAGCTCACCCGGAATCATGGAGACGTTGGCAATTCGACCCACCAC
Organism: uncultured Chlorobiaceae bacterium; assembly: GCA_903942355.1. Lineage (GTDB taxonomy): Bacteria > Bacteroidota > Chlorobiia > Chlorobiales > Chlorobiaceae > Chlorobium. The sequence continues at coordinate 828 of CAJAOR010000042.1, forward strand.
ACTAATGGTGCTGGTTGATGCATCTTGCGGAAAGGGCGAACCGGACCAATTGATGGCTTTGATTTGATCAGCCCTAATAGTTGTTCCAGCTCCTATGGGTTGCTCAACGACAACGACCCTAGACCCTGAAGTTTGTTCGACACTCGTCAAGCGGGCAGCGATAAAAGCCGCCACCGCCCCCAAAGTGAGTGCGATGGCGAGAGCGATGACTGGTAGTTTCAATGCTTAAGCTTTAAAAGAGTTCTTAGTGACTTAACTTAACTTGTTTCCGATTAGGTTAAACTTGATGTTCAGATTACTTCCAACAAGAGTAAGAGCTGTAATCGCAACGACAGCGACCAAAGCAGCAATCAGGGCGTACTCAATCATGGTTACGCCTTTTTGTGATTTGATGGATAAGAACTTGCTCATAGCAAGAACCCAAGCGTACTCAAGCATGCCATTGCCTTTTTCCATTTTTGTTTCGATGAACTTTTTTAGCATAAACACCTCTGAATCAAATAAGTTATAAAAAACTTCACTCACACTAGATCATCAAACCACAAGCATTTTCAGTTAGTTCCAACTTATTTATCTCCCCTTATTGCAAGTGAACCCTTACATGCTTATATATTACTGTTATAATGTACTAACGATCAGGGCAAAGTCAAAAGCAATTTCCTGCTTTTTTACACAGGCGAAAAAAAATATTACTTTAAGAGCAATGAATCCATCATAGGAACCCCATCCTATTAGATTGTGCAGGTGTAGCCGGTTGAGTATCTTATGCAAAAACTAACACATTTTTTTCAAGTTTCTTTCTCTTTATGAATGGTTGGATCGGCAGGATGGCTTCAGACCGCTGTATGGTACTCCCGAGACGCTACAAGATAAATCTCAAAAGAATTATTCCTTCCGTTTTTTTCGATAACTTGACAGTACCAAAAAAGCAACAGCTTGTGCTCAATCAATTACATAAGCGATAGTGACCACGATGCTTAATACTTCCGAGATTCGTTGGGCGTGGGGTTTGTTTGCCGTTTTGGCTGTCGCGGACATGCTGGGGCTGGCGTTGATGGGCATGGACATGAGGATTGTCCCGTGCTTGCTTGTGGCGGCTGCGACCGCCGTTCTGTTGCTTATCTCCTTTGTTTACAAAACAGTAAGGCGGGAGCCTCGGCTTGCCTATTTCGCCATGACTGGAGCGCAATTGCTGGTCTATACAGCTCTGGCGGGTGTGTTGAGTTATCTTTTGACTGCAGGAAATCGGCCTACAATAGATGCCGAGCTTGTTGCAACCGACTACTTTCTGGGATTCGATTGGACAACGATGTATGCGTGGGGCAAGACGCATGTTGCCCAGCATCTTGTGCTGATTTGCGCCTATTATAGCATTCTTCCCCAATTGATCCTTATGTACATCATCCTGTTCACCAAGGGGTTGTTTGATCGGGCACGCGAGATGTTTTGGCTGTTTATCCTGACGAGCCTTGGATGCGTGATTATTTCGGGCCTGTTTCCGGCGGCGGGCGCTTTTGGCACATTCAATGTGCAAACGGCGAATCCTTCCCTCCAGCATTTCCTGGCTCTGCGCGATGGCAGTATGAAAAGCATTAATTTGCAGCAGCTTCAGGGCCTGGTTTCGTTTCCTTCCTTTCATCTGGCTCTGGCGGTTATTTTGGCCTATGCGGCACGCGGCATTCCCGTCTTGTTTCCTTTTTTTCTGGCGCTGAATGCCCTTGTTATTGCGGCGACGCCTCTTGTCGGAGGCCATCATTTAGCGGATTTGTGGGGCGGCGCTTTGTTGACGCTGGGGGTTATCGCGGCGATGCGGCGTTTCTCCAGTTCCTTGCCACAAAATTCGGATTCATGATGTCTTTCGTAAACATTCTGAAAGAAAATTCCTTGTATTAACCTGAATTATTCATCAAAACAATAAAAAAAGGTTCAAAAAAATCGTAATTGCTTATATTGTCGGCAGTTAAAGTCAATAAATAAGCCGTGATATGTATGCAACCCTTTCACCCGAAAATAGTCACACCACAGCGTTCACAATAAACTTTATTTTCATTCTATTCAGCATCAGCCATAGCCTCGGTCATGGGCAAAAAAGTTGCCCTGGATTTTGATGGTGGCAACTTCACAAGCGATGCTGGTGTGTTGCACTTGAGTGAAACCGAATCCCAACTTGGCATCATCAGCATGAAATACTATGAGTGTGCGCTTCAGCACAAACCTGACGATTACGTTTCCATGACGCTTATTGCCGTCAACCTGATCCAGAACGGTAACCCCGATGCGGCACGGCAGTACCTCGACAGGGCTTTTGAGGTCAACCCCGCCTATCCGAATATCTATTACGGCTTTGCCCTGCTTGCGGAGGCGGAACATAATTACAGGGAAGCGTTTGAGATGTCGGTTGTTACGCTGTTCAAGAATCCAGTGAAAGATCTGCTTTATCAGCAATCGCTCAACACTGCTATGAAGGCGGCCAGGGAGATTATTGATGAAGAGGTTGGCGGTGATCTTGTCAATGCCTATGCCTCGACGCTGGAGGAGGAGTGTTGCAAGAAAATTGTTATCGAAGCGGATGCCGGCTTAAGGAGCGGGGCAAAAATTGAGTTTGGCGAAAACCACGACCGGACGTACCACCTCGTCACATACAGCCCGGAGTACCCGGCGGTTCATCATCTGATCATGCATGAGCTCACGCACCTGCATTTAGCGGTTCAAGCGCGACAGGCAGGAAAAAACAAGCGATTTTTTGGCTCCCTTGAGCATAATGCCATGAAGTTGAGCAAAAAGGGGGACGACGATGCGGTCATCAGGCTGAACGGACAGATCTTCAACACGCCGATTGATCTCTATATCGAGGATTTTCTTTTTCAGAACTATCCGGCTCTCATGCCCTATCAGTTCCTTTCGCTTACAGGCCTTGTACAAGAGGGAATTCACGCAACGACCGATGAACAAATTCTGACCATTGCTCCGCCCGTAATCCTCTCGAAATCAAAGACCTTCAATCTGGTCAATGCCCTTTTTCTCCTGAAGCGTTACGGGGTGAACCTTATAGAAGAACACCAGCCAAACGCGTCCGAAAGAAAGCTGGCAGAAACCTTCTACCGCGAATATGAGGAGTGCCGAACCCGGCACACGCCCGGCGATGAATACGAGCTGCTGCAGAGTTGGGCAAAGCAGTTACATCTGCAAAACTTTTTTTCTCTCGCCGAAGAGTCCGGCTCCTCGCTCTACACCGGAGCACACCAAGGCAAAGATATTAATACGGCTGTAACCCGGTTCATGGTCGAAGCGCTTTATTACTTCAAGAATCTGAACGACTCGGAGATCAATAACATTGCCATTCAAATAGGCCTGATGTGCGGGAAAGGGATAACCCCTGATGCAGATGGCTATACTGTCCCTCTTATAGCAGGAAAAACCTTCAACGGTTACCAAGTTCTGGCCTACTATTACGTGAGCTGGGGAAAGGCGTTTCCTGAGGAGCTGCTGCAACTCCAGTTGCCCTTTGACAAGGAGTATGCATTTGCCCAGGAAATGGCAGGGATGAGCGGGAGCTGAAAAATGCTCAATTCAATCTCGGGGTTCTGCATTACCGTCGGTTGCCGTGACGCCCATCATCGATGCAGCTGTGGTCCGACGTACCGTAATCCACAATAAACAGCAAAGGACTATCGGTCCAATCTGCACACCGATAGCCTCAAGCGCTACTTTGGTCTTGAAGTCACCGCTGAAATTTTTTCGTGTCCTTTTTGTCATTACCTGCTCCTTTTTGGGGCAAGTTAACATCTTAAACCGCTGTCAAAAATCGGGGTCCACTATAGTTTTCGGGAATAGCTTTTTCAATCAGGGTTCCCGCCGTTAGGGTGGGAAGAGCTTTTTAATTTGTTTCCGATTAGGTTAAACTTGGCGTTCGCTTTAGTCCCGACATTTCTAATAGCTGCAATCGCAACCACAGCAACTAAAGCTCCAATCAGGGCGTACTCTATCATGGTTACGCCTTTTTGTGATCTGATAGATAAGAACTTTTTACGCATACCTTTACTTCCTCATGATATTAATCGTTACGCCCTTTAAAACCTCCCCATTGTGAGCTTATTCATACCCGCTTATTGATGCGAGACCAATCAAAACTCAACAAAATAATTTTTTGCTATTGCTGTACTAGTATAATAAATAAACGCAAAGTTAAGAGCAGTGCATTGACAAGGCTGTGCGGAGTATGACTTCTCGCACTGTCCACGAACATATAGCAAGTTCACTACAACCAATGCTCAAGTCCACGGCTTCAAAGATGGGTCTTTTCGGTGCACACCGAAAGCAGTCGCTATCGGTGTGATTAGCAACGGCATCAACTAGGCGACTACGAGCACTTCGCGTTCACCAAGCAACCAACCGTTACCTAGCCCCGCCAATGCCAGCCAGACAATGGGGAAGTCTAACAATGCCAAGTCGTAATCAAGTCCATATTGCTTTAAGATCAACAGACCTTATAATTTAATTTAATGTAATATTTTGTAACATAAGGCGTATATTTACATTAAGGTCAAAAAACATGTTTTGTCCCGTTCAGCGTTTTGACGCTCTTGCATAGCCTCAAACGCTTTTTTTGCGTTGACATTGCTGGTAAAAATTTTACTGGATTATTTGAGCGAATGAGCATTAAGATTCCTGTTCCTCTGGTTGTTGATCTTGATGGTACTCTCATTCGTACTGATTTGTTGTATCAGTCGTTGTTTTTTTTTGTAAAACAACGGCCGTTTGAATTGTTCTCGCTTTTTATCTGGCTTTCCAGAGGCAAGTCTCATCTGAAAACCGAGCTTGCAAAGCGAATCAGTATTGATGTTTCTGTTTTGCCATATAACCCCGAAGTTATTGCTCTGATTGAAAGCGAAAGAGCCAAAAATCGTCAAATCATTCTTGCTACAGCCAGCCACAAGATATATGCCAGTCAGATTGCTGATTATTTAAACCTTTTTGATCGTGTTTTGGCTACTGAAGATCCCAATAACCTTTCTTCCCATGCCAAAAGGGATTGCCTTGTAGCAGAATTTGGCGAGGGAGGATTTGATTATGCAGGAAACTCTCATGCGGATATTCCTGTTTGGGCCTCGGCCGCAAAAGCCTACCTCGTCAATCCTGAAAAAGGGGTCGAGCAGCGAGCAGCCAAGAATGGTAATGTCGAGCGTATTATCAAAAGCAAGCACAGGCCTTTCGGTCTATGGCTTAAAGCATTGCGGGCTCACCAGTGGATGAAAAATCTGCTGATTTTTGTGCCTCTGCTTGCTGCGCATGAGTTGATGAACAGTACAGCACTCCTGAATGCGTTGTTGGCCTTTGTTATTTTTTCGCTTTGCGCTTCAAGTGTTTACGTACTCAACGATCTTATGGATCTTGAGGAGGATCGTCATCACCAGAAAAAACGAAGTCGCCCGTTTGCCTCAGGTACACTTTCAATCAAAACCGCCGTAATTGCTGTTCCGCTTCTGCTACTTGCTGCTTTTGGCAGTTCACTGCTTTTTATGCCCTGGCACTTTACTCTGATTCTGGGGATCTATTATTGTGTAACATTTGCTTATTCCAGCGTCTTAAAAAGAGTGACTGCCGCCGATATCATTACTCTCTCCTTGCTCTATACGATTCGGATTCTTGCCGGCGTATTTGCCTGTAACCTGACTCCTACGTTCTGGATGCTGGCATTCTCAATGTTTATCTTTCTGAGCCTTGCTCTTGTTAAGCGATATTCCGAGTTACGCGAAGCGCGTTTGATGCATAACCATGAAAAAACCAAAGGGAGAGGGTACTATCCCGCTGACCTTGAGATGATCTCCTCTTTAGGTGCAGCATCCGGCTATCTTTCAGTGATGGTGCTTGCCCTCTATATCCAGGATCAGTCAACAATCGCAATGTACCGCCATCCGCAGATGATATGGGCGGCTTGTCCTGTATTATTATTCTGGATCACCAGGTTATGGCTGCTGACCAACCGGGGCGAGATGCATGATGATCCGGTTATTTATGCGGTTACCGATAAAGTCAGCCTTCTCTCAGGCCTTGTTTTTGGCATTATTTTCTGGCTGGCCATGTAGGCCGTTTCATTTTTAAGCATATCCGGAAAAATAAAAAGTACACAATGAACCCCTTGCAAAGCATACATGGATGGGGTCGTTTCCCAGTTATAGAGGCAAAGGGTGTCGCTCCTCTCGATATGAGTGGCGTGAAAGTTGCTGTGCAGGACCATGGGGTTGGGGGCATGATTGCCCGGGGTCTCGGTCGAAGTTATGGAGACAGCTCACTGGCAAAGTTTGTTGTCGAAACCCGGTACCTTAACCATATACTGGATTTTGACAGTGACACTGGTATGGTAACCTGCAATGCCGGAATTTCTCTGGCAACTCTTCTTGAAGTGTTTGTTCCCAAGGGCTGGTTTTTGCCGGTAACTCCTGGAACCAAACACATAACGCTTGGAGGGGCTGTTGCAAGTGATGTTCACGGTAAAAACCATCATGTCAGCGGTTGCTTTTGCAAGTATGTTGAATGCATAGAGCTGCTTACTGGCCCGGACAATGTTCTGCACTGCTCGCGCACCTCTCATCCGGAACTTTTTCATGCTTCGTGCGGTGGAATGGGATTAACCGGGATTATTCTCTCCGTCACTCTCCGTCTCAAGCCTGTTAGTTCGGCCTATATCGATCAGCAAACCATCAAGGTGTCAAACCTCAGCGAGGTGTTGGCGCTGTTTGAGGCAAATCATGCAGCAACCTATTCTGTTGCATGGATTGACTCTCTTGCAACCGGTTCGGCCCTCGGTCGTTCATTGCTGATGACGGGTGAACACTCCTCAGGCAATATGCTTGCCGGCCCGGATAAACATCCGATAACCATACCGGCAGATATGCCATCAAGCTTGCTGAACCGTTTTTCGATCAAACTGTTTAATAGCCTGTACTATAATCGAATAACAAAAAAAGAGGTCAAAAAGAGGGTTCACTATGAACCTTTTTTTTATCCGCTGGATGGTATTCAGCATTGGAACAGGCTGTACGGAAAAAATGGATTTACCCAATACCAGTTTGTGATTTCCAAGGAGGCTGGTCAGGAAGGAATGAACAGAATTTTAAAGGAAATTGCCGCTTCAGGCAAAGGATCTTTTCTTGCGGTATTGAAAGCTTTCGGCAAACAAAACAGCAATTATCTTTCTTTCCCTCTGGAAGGCTATACCCTTGCTCTCGATTTCAAGATTGAAGAGGGACTTTTTCCTCTTCTTGAGCATCTTGATGCCATGGTGCTTGATTATGGAGGAAGGATTTATCTGACCAAAGATGTGCGAATGAGTGAAAAGACTTTCAGGCAAAGTTACCCCCGCTGGCAAGAATTTCAGGCAATCCGGGAGCAGTATGGGACTATAGGTATTTTCTCCTCGTATCAATCTCGGCGATTAGGACTTGACACATGAAAAAAATTCTCATTATAGGCGCAACCTCTGCCATTGCCGAAGCAACAGCAAGGCGCTATGCCAAGAAGGGCTCAAAGTTGTACCTCATAGCCCGAAATGGGGAGCGGCTTGCAACCCTGGCAACTGACCTTAAAATTCGCGGGGCTTCATCCGTTGATACGGCTCTGCTTGATGTCAATGAGAGGGGGAGCCAAGGGCCTGTGCTCGAGCAGGCAACAAAAACTTTGGGATTGATTGATGTTGCACTGATAGCTCATGGAACTCTTGGCGATCAGAAGGGCTGCGAACAGGATGCCGAAAAAGCCCTGCTTGAGTTTGAAACCAATGCCGTTAGCACCTTGGCACTGCTTACACGGCTCGCTACTATTTTTGAAAAGCAGCACGCCGGCACCATTGCCGTGATAAGCTCTGTGGCTGGCGACCGGGGGCGCCCGTCAAATTATGTGTACGGAACAGCAAAAGCCGCCATTACAACTTTTTGCGAAGGGCTTCAGGCCAGGCTGTTCAAGTCAGGTGTTCACGTACTCATTATTAAACCGGGTCTTGTTGCTACACCAATGACCGAAGGGCTTTCCCTGCCGGCAATGCTGGTTGCCGAGCCCGATCTGGTTGCCCGTGATATTGTCCGTGCAATCGAAAAGAGAACCGATACACTTTACACTCCGTGGTTCTGGAAATATATCATGGCAATTATTATCCATATCCCGACAGCTTTGTTCAAAAAAGCCAATCTTTGAGGTAATCTTATGAAAGTGAGGTCTGAAAAGCTCAAAAGTCAGGAAAAAAGCAGCAGCTTGCTGCTCTATCTTGCATTTGTCTTTATTGTTTTCGGTGCCAAGGCTATTATTATTTCAAACTTTGGTAGCTCTATTCCATTTTGGGATCAATGGGACGCCCAGGCTGATTCGCTCTACCGTCCATGGCTTTTAGGATCTCGGCACTGGATGGATCTTTTTGCCAGCCATAACGAGCATCGGATTTTTACTACAAGGGCACTCAGTTTGTTGCTTCTCTATCTCAACAAAGGCGTCTGGGATCCCATGTTTGAGATGTATGTCAATGCCATGCTCCATACTGTGGCGTTACTTTTCCTGCTTTTTTTGATGCAAAAAGGGTTAGAGAGAGGCACAAAATTTGCCTTTTTTTTCTTTGCATCGTTGCTTTTTGCTGTGCCTTTCGGGTATGAAAACACTTTGGCCGGATTCCAGTCCCAATTTTATTTTCTGCTTTTATTCAGCTTTATTTTTTTGTGGGCGATTATCCAGTTTCATACGGCCCCCAAACGGTGGTTTCCGGTTCTTGTTTTTTCAGCATTGCTCAGTTTTTTTTCGCTTGCATCCGGTGCTTTGACCATTGCTGCCGGCGTCGGGACATTGGTGATTCGCTGGCTTTGCGGTATTCAAAGAACGCGGGCCACATTGCTGCTCATTATTTTACTTTCTCTAGCCTGTGCTGCAGCGATCTATTTTACACCAATTATACCGCGCCATGCAGCACTTAAAGCAAAATCGCTGCTTGATTTTGTTATAGACATTTTACGCGCCACCGGTGGCGGGTTACTCTATTTCCCGGTTGTGCTTTTTTTGATAAGGCATTTTCAAAACATCCGTTCAGCAACAGGTCATTCCTGGTTTGTTGTGGCTCTTTGTCTCTGGGTGACAGGGCAAATCTTCGCGATAGCCTATGGACGGTCATCGTGGATTTTAACATCAAGGTATCTGGACCTTTTTGCCATAGGCATCCTGCTCAACGGTTACTGCCTTCTGTTTATGCTTCAGGGAGAGGAGAGTGTCGAGTTATTAATAAACAAAGCGTTTATCTGGTTTGTTTTTGTAGCTGCTTGTCTTGGGCTCATTTTCCCGTCAATGATTAAAGCTATTGAGTCGAAAAATGCGGCTTGTTTGCGCAATGAGGATAATGTTCGTGGTTACCTTACAACGAGGGACTATACTTTTTTACAAAAAGCACCCTATGAAGAAATCCCCTATGACGATGCCGTCCGTCTGAAATCCCTTCTCGACAATAAAACAATCAGTTCAATTCTCACCCCTGCGGTTAACAGCAATAATACCCGTAATGGGCTTGGGTTCTATGGGAAGACGTCAAGAACGGTGTTTTCTGTTATTGGGAGCTTTTTGCTGTTTACAGGGATTGGATTATTCATGGCGGAGTTAATAAAGTCGTACCTGCTCAACAAGGGAGAAGAATGCCCCTGATGAAAGATAAAAAAATTGTTATACCCGGTGGCGCCGGGTTGGTTGGGCAAAACCTCGTGGCGTTTCTTAAACGCAAAGGATACAGCAACCTTGTCGTGCTCGATAAACACAAGGCAAATCTCAGGGTACTTCAGAGCATGCATCCCGATATAAAGGTCGAATATGCCGATCTTGCTCTGCCGGGTGCATGGGAGAAGCATTTTGAAGGAGCGGATGCTGTTGTCATGCTTCAGGCACAGATCGGAGATCTCCACGAAGAACCGTTTGTCCGCAATAACATCACCACGACTGTGTTGATCATCGGTCTGATCAGGAAGTACCGGATTCCCTATACCGTCCACATCAGCTCTTCTGTTGTGGAGTCAGTTGCCGATGACCATTACACCAATACCAAGAAAGAGCAGGAAAAAATGGTTCTGGAAAGCGGTATAAACGCTGTTGTACTTCGGCCGACCTTGATGTTCGGCTGGTTTGACCGAAAACACCTAGGCTGGCTTTCGCGATTTATGAAAAATGTTCCTGTTTTTCCCGTACCCGGCCATGGCCGCTATATGCGGCAGCCTCTTTACGTAGGCGATTTCTGTGCCATCATCATCAGTTGTCTTGAATCAGGTATTGCCGGGAAAGTGTTCAACATCACCGGCCTCGAAGAGGTCTCCTATATTGACATCATCCGTCAGATTAAAAAAGCAACTAGCGCCAAATGTCAGATTGTACACATTCCCTATGCCTTATTTTCTCTGCTCCTGAGAATTTGGGCTCTTTTCGACAGCAATCCTCCCTTCACGGCATCGCAACTGAAATCACTTACCGCCGGGGATGAATTTGAAGTGATTGACTGGCCCTCCATTTACAGCGTCCAGCCGACACCGTTTGCCAAGGCAATCGATGAAACCTTTAATGACCCGGAGTACAGCAGGGTCAAACTGGAGTTTTAGTTTATGAGCGGTGAGCGGATAGCGGTTATCGGTGCCGGCCCGATGGGTCTCGGGGTGGCTTATCAGCTTGTTCAGCAGGGTTATGTTCCGGTTATTTTCGAGTCTGATGACCGGGTGGGAGGCATGACGGCCACCTTTGATTTTGGCGCTCTTGATATTGAGCGCTACTATCATTTTCACTGTATTTCTGACAGCGCATTCCTGGATATGCTCAAAGAGCTTCATCTTGAGGAGAAGATGCATTGGGTTGAAACCTGTATGGGATACTATTATCAGGGGAAACTCCAGGAGTGGGGTAATCCGCTCGCATTGCTCCGGTTTTCAGGTCTTGGCATGGTTGCAAAATTCCGTTACGGGCTGCACGCTTTTTTATGCACAAAACGAACTGATTGGAAACCACTTGATCATATCGAAGCGACAGGCTGGATAAAGCGCTGGGCAGGAAACGAAGCCTACGATGTGCTGTGGAGCAAACTCTTTGAGTACAAGTTTTATGAGTATGACCAGGAGCTTTCAGCCGCCTGGATATGGAGCAGAATCAGGCGCATTGGGCGTTCGCGCTCTAATCTTTTTCATGAAAAGCTTGGCTATCTCGAAGGGGGTTCGTCTACCCTGCTTCAGTCGATGAAATCGTTCATAGAGAGGGGAGGAGGGGAGTTTCTTCTTTGCAGCTCCGTTGAGCGGGTGAATATAACGGGTAGTTCGGTGGATGGCGTTTATGCTGGCGGAAAGTTTTATCCCTTTAACAAGATTGTCAGTACAATCCCTCTTCCCTACATTTTGGAGATTATTCCGGATTTGCCGGCAGATTTGCGGCAGGCATTTTCTTCTGTTAAAAACATTGCTGTTGTCTGCGTTATAGTCAAGCTGAAAAAACAGGTCACCAGTAATTTCTGGCTGAACGTGAATGATCCTGCAATGGATATTCCCGGTCTGGTCGAGTATACCAATCTTCGGCCTTTGGGTGATCAGCATATTGTTTATGTGCCGTTCTACATGCCCGGTGAACACCCGAAATATCAGGATAATGACGAGATTTTTTTAAAAAAGGTTGCAAGCTACCTAAAGGCTATTAATCCGGTCATCACTGACGAAGATTTTATCCGGATGCATGTCAGTCGATATCGCTTCGCTCAGCCTGTTTGTGGACCAGGTTACCTCGACACACTGCCTCCAGCCCATTTGCCGGTAAACGGATTATGGGTTGCCGATACGTCCTATTATTATCCCGAAGATCGGGGAATATCGGAAGGAATTGGATATGGAAGGGAACTTGCAAAAAAAGTTGTGCAATGATTATAGAGTTGAACAATGGTCAGTTATTTGTCATAATTATTCGGCATATTATAAGCTATCCACAGGAAATAATTCCGTAACATAAGGCTCAGACAGCAAACAGATTCACATGCGTCTGTAAATCATGAAGTTAAGTTACTTGGAATTATCTGCAGACAAGCGTGCAAAACTACAAGAGATGGCGTCATTTCATAAAGCAAAAGCAGTTTAACCGGTTGAAGCTCTATTTCCTGTATCATCCTTGAAATAAAAAAAAAGCACATAAACACTTTATGTATAAGAATATCAGTGTTGTGATACCCTGTTATAAAGTCAGAAATCATATTCTTTCCGTGTTGTCGAATATCGGTCCTGAAGTCAACCGAATCTATGTTATTGATGATTGCTGTCCAGAGTTGAGTGGTGATTTTGTACGACAAAACTATAATGACTCCAGAATTTTCATTATCAGTTCCAAAGAAAATCAGGGGGTAGGTGGGGCTGTCATGGCGGGATATTGCGCTGCCATTGCCGATGGTGCCGATATTATTGTCAAGATTGATGGTGATGGGCAAATCAATCCGAAACTTATTCCAAGGTTGGTTGCACCTATTCTTCGTGGGCAGGCTGATTACACGAAGGGAAACCGTTTTTATGATTTAAACCATCTTTCCCGGATGCCAGCTATCAGGCTGATTGGCAATGCACTTCTCTCCTTCATGACAAAGCTTTCGACCGGGTACTGGAATATCTTCGACCCTACAAACGGGTTTACTGCTATTCATGCAAAGGTTGCAGGCTATCTGCCGATGGATAAAATCAGTTCCCGTTATTTTTTTGAGTCCGATATGTTGTTTAGGCTGAACAGTATCAGGGCAGTTGTTGTCGATATTCCTATGGATGCTGTTTATGGGGAAGAGCAAAGTAGTCTTAAAATCTCACGAGTTATTCCTGAGTTTTTATTAAAGCATGCGCAGAATCTGATAAAGAGAATAGTTTATAACTACTTCCTTCGAGATATGACCCTTGCTTCAGTGGAATTGGTGACAGGGTGCGGGTTGTTGTTATTCGGATTTGTTTTTGGGGGCATACACTGGATCGGAGGTATGCAAAATAAGATACCAACTCCATCTGGAACCATCATGCTGGCAGCACTACCTGTACTTATCGGGCTTCAATTTGTTTTGGCCTTTCTTGGCTATGATATTTCAAATGTTCCGAAACGAGTGATACATAGCGAGTTACCTAATAATGAAAGCTATATGCGGGATTATAGTAATTCTGGTATAATAAGTTAAATGGGTGCGGGGGATGATAGTTGGTTATTTATTACTAATCGTTTTTGTTTGTATCGTTTTATTTGCGGTTTCCGGGGTCTTTCTTGCTGACCGAATTTCAAGGTTTTTAGCTATCAGGAAAAATCTACATGTAGCCTCTTCTTCGGTTGCATTTTTTGTGCTTCTTTGTGCTTTTACTGCGCTTGTTGCTTTTGGTTTTAGCGGCTCGTCGATAAAAATTGCCATTGAAAATACTTCTTTTATCAACAATACTGTTGTACCGATATTCGGTAAAAGTAGAGCGATAAGAAGTGATGAAGCAATTGTTTCTACTCCGCTGGCGGTTGGTCAATACAATCACTTTCCCCGTTTCCCAGTTGTCAACAAAAATCTTGGACCGGAGGGTCAGAATATGCTGATTGTTGGCGGGTCAGGGGTGCCAGTGCAGCATGTCTCTGCCTTTGCAAAGCCTGCAACCTGGGGATTTTTTTTTCTTGATCTTGCCCAGGCACTTGCGTGGTA
>CAJAOR010000043.1 GCA_903942355.1 uncultured Chlorobiaceae bacterium
CGCAATCTTCCTCTAACCAAAATGATAAGACCATGAAAAAGATGTCTCTCATGCTGGCTCTATTGGGTGCAGGTATTTTATCGGTTCCGTTAAGAGCATCGGCAGTAACCCCTTACGTCAGAACTTCTTGTGGAATCGGTCTGATGAATAATGTTGAGTATAAATTTCAGACATTGGACAAGGTTGAAACCGATGAAATGGATTCTGGTTTAGCGATTGAAGGGGCATTCGGCATAAAAACAGGAAGATTCCGTGTTGAAGCCGCGGTTGGGTATCAGTCAAATCAAGTTGGCAAGTTCACGTTCAATGGCACGGATTACGGACCATTTGATGGCCTAACTGGTTCACCAGAAGATATTGACAATCAAAAATGGGCCTATTCCATACAATCATATATGGTAAATGGTTACGTGGATTTCAATGATGAATGCAAAATCTCTCCATTCCTGATGGCAGGTATTGGAATTGCAAATATTCAAAATAAAGAGAAATATCTTGGAATTTCAGATGGAGGGGCAACCGTAACGGGGACATCCAATGGCGTGTTTGCATGGCAGGTCGGCGCTGGTGTCGGTGTTAAAGCATCTGATGCCGTAACGATAGACCTTGCATATCGGTATTTTGCAGCACTAGACGCAGAGGGATTTGCAGCAGACAGGAAAGTCCATGTTTCGACGAGTAATTTCCTGCTAGGAGCACGCTACAGTTTTTAGGTGCATTCGCTTGACATCGTTAACAAAGGTCAAAATGGCATCGGGCAACCGGTGCCATTTTGCTGAAAAATATGGCTTAAACTGATCGGTGCGGTATTTTTAAACATTGATCAATTAACCAGTGTGCGGCAGGGTGGGCGGCACCGCCACCTTGATTTTATTCAACTCCCGGTCAACCTTTTCGATCAAATCGTCATCAATCAGGGCAACGCGCGCGAACTGCTTGTTCAGCTCCCGTTGCAGGGTGACGGAGTTAATAAAGGTTGCTACCTCGCGGGCCGCTTTGATAAAGGTGAGGTCTGCCTGCTTGTCGCGCAGCTCAAAGCGGCTGGGGTAGATCACCTCATAATCAGTTTTTGAGGCATCAATGCCTTCCCAGGCGCAGAAAATGTTGAACAGCCGATATTCCGTGAGCTGCAATTGAGCGGCTTTTTCCGCCAGGAGCGTATTGAGGATCTGGAACTCGGTTTCCATGGCAACGGCTGAGATAATCTGCTTGCGATAGGTGCGCACCGGCGTCAGGTGCGCCATGCGGTTGATCATTTCGGTTTTCTTGTCGATGGAGTTCAGCAGGCCGGTGAGCGCCGTGGCATCGGCAGTGAGCAGGTAGGGCGTCTTGCCCGGCAGCGTGTCCGGATCCATGATGATCACCCCGCCTGCACCGGTCGAAGCTTCATCATGCTTGTTTTTTACCAGGGTTTTATGGTTCGATCCCCTGATCATCTGCGTCAGCTCGGAGAGGTCGTTGTAGATGCTGATCTGCATTCCGGCAATGTCTTGCAGGTCGGAGGTCGAGAGGCCCCTAACCAGCGATTTCTTGTTGTAGTGCGGTGTTGCCGGTATGCGCCCCAGCGGGTTGGTGATGGTTTTTGTTTCGGCAGTCTTGCCGGCAATTGTTTTCGTCGCCACAATACGCTCTTTCGTCCACTGCCGCACCAGCTTCACCTCGCCCTCCCGTGAACTGTATTGTTCCTGCACTTCCAGCCAGGTCAGCTCATACTCGCCGGTAAGCGACGGGGTAAACTCAAAATCCAGGACATCAAGCGGGGTATAAAAGCGCAGGTAGGGCCGAACATTCAGGCTTATCTCATCCGCCTTGGTGCGGGCTTCATAGCTTGGCTTGTCAACCATCACCCAGACCACGCCAAACACCGATCCCCAGATAAAGACCTGTTTCATGAAATCATTGAAGGGTGTCCCTTCGCGGTCAGCATCCGTCAGGATGGCATTCAAGGCCGCATTGTTGTCCAGTCTCCCCAGGTTGCGTTTCGGCGGGTCGCGCCAGATAAAGCCCGAATAGGTTGAAATCACCCCCTCGGCATGATTCTCAAGCGGTGTCTGCAGCTTCCGCTTGTCCAGCTGCGAAACCGTCTCGCTCAAATACTGGTAGAGCAAATTCATCTCGCGCCATTCGCGCCCGCCCTTGTAGGCTGCTTGAAAAAGCTTCCAGTCATCCAGGTTCTGCTGATAGATTTTGCTTGGCATCATACCCTCCAGTGTTCAGGTTGCTTGTAGGTGCGTTCAGGGAGGCGCACCGGATAGAGTTTCTCGATTGCGTATCCGGCAGCATCGCTGGCGTGCGTGAGCGCCTCATTGCTCTTGCTGATATCGCCGTTTTTCCAGGTTACCTGCTCAAAATCCTTGATCAGGTGCTTGCAGGCGGCGCTGCAGGTGAGCTTGCCTTCCCGCAGCAGCTTGTTGACCGCATTGACGCGCGAGCGCACCGGCGGGTGCGCCTGCCTTGCTTCGACCGTGAAGCCCTTGTCGCGCAGGATGGTGAAGTCTGTTGCATCGGCAGAGCTTTTGCGGGCGCGGCCTGCCGGGTCGGGGAAGACGGTTATGGCGGGGTATCGCTCATGCAGCAGGTCGGCCAGTTCGTAGGTGGTTGCATTGACCAGGTGGATTTCATCAAAAAAATGCACGCCCCCGTCACCATACTCCATGAACAGTTCAGCGGTCAAATGGTCAACGTTGAAATCAATCCCCGCCTTCACGGTATTCTGGCCCACGCACAACTCAAGCACCAGATGGCGGTCAAAGTATTTGTAGACCCTCCCGGCCGTCAGGTTCACAAATTGCCCGTCCATATAGGCCGCCCGCTGGTTCTCGTCAAATGCTTTTTCAAGCATCGCAAGAAAATGCGGGGCAAGGTGGTAATTGGCGGAGGTTTTGGCGGTGACAATGCCGATATCGTACTTGTCGTCAATATTCTGTGCCAGCTCATAACCCCAGTTCAGCTCTTCCGGTGTTCCGGTCAAAAAGAGTTCCGTGACCTTTGCCTCTTTGCAGCGCAGGCGCGACAGAATAACCGGCAGGATATCCTCATCAATCAAAAACGGTTCATCAATCCCGGCGCTTGCCAGATTGGGTCCCTTGAGGCTGTTCGGGTCTTCGCCGCTGCCGATCCAGATGGTGCCTTTCCAGCCGGGGATGTAAAACTCATGGTTGGTCTTGTTGTAGTAGTAATGGATGCCGGATGCATCAAGCAGGCCGCCGATGGAGACAACAATGGTGCGGCGGGCCTGTTTGTAGGTCGGGGAGACATAGAGGTGCGGAATAGGGGAGTTGAGATAGCTGTTCCGGATCGAGCGGAGGGCTCCGATACGGGTTTTGCCCGACCCGAACCCTCCGATCATCAGCTTGATGAAGTTCGGCAGCTCCCAGAACGCACGCTGGTGCGGAAGCATCCGCTCTTTGTTGATGGCAAAAAGCATAACTCACTGCAGCATTTTCGCCAGCCGTGAGCGCGTTATCGCAACGCTGACATTGATCCGGTCAAGCTCTGCGTCCGTCACGTCGCGCCCCTCCTGCTCGGCTTTCCGGATCACGCTGTAGAGGAGTCCAATTTGCTCACTCACCTCAGAAATCGTTGTAAGCATCATGCGCAGCAGCGCCATAATCTGTAAAATGTTCATGGTTGTGCTACCCGTTTAAGTTCAGTTTGCAAAGTCTCCAGCGCAGCGAGCGCGAGCTGCATGCCCGCTGCACCCTCCTCGGGGTTGGTGCGCCGGAGGGTTCTGGCCGTGTCGAACAGGTCGCGCACCGCGTCGGCGCGCCCGAGCAGCACGCGCCCATCCTCCTTTGAAATTCTGCCGCTCTCAACCCCTGCGGCCGTCAGCGTATAGACCGCCTGCACGGCAGTCATCGAGGCGGCGTACTGCTTGTTGAACGTATCAAGCTGCAGCAGCGATTCGCATGACGACAGCAGCAGAATGACCGTCGTCAACAGAAACCCGATAATTACATGCCTCATAATCCCTCCTGTTTAGTCCTGGTTCTTGCCTGTTTTTTCAATACTGCCGATAAAAAAATCATAAAACCTGCGCTCCTTGCGGTAGAGCTCATTGATCACCCGGTCGCCCAGCGTGCCGAACACGTAGCCGATGATAAAGGCCACGTCGCGCTTGAAATTCATGTACTCGCAAAAGAGGTATGCCGGGCAAATGGCCAGCATCGAAATCACAAACCGGATCAAAAGATGGCGGCCGTCGCGTACTGTGTTGCGGTAGAGCGCATGAAAAAGGTTGGTCAGTGCTCCGATGAAGCCGCTGAGCACCAGCCCGAGGAGATCATTGTTGTTCATCGCGTTTTCAAAAGCTTCTTATGGCATAAAAGGCGTATGAGCTCTCTGTCTTGACGTCGCTGTCCTCATACCACAGGTGATCGACCTCATCTTCATACCAGGCAACAAAGAGACCCAGCGTGGCCGAGTATTCCGTTGAGGTCCAGTAGATGCCGGGCACCTTTTGGACGCCGAGCAACGTATCATTGGTCATCATCGCCTTAAACTCATTGAGCGAGGGCAAATACCAGTCGCTGTAGCCGCCCGTAACCAGGTCAAGGCAGAACTTGGCGGCACTGTTTGTATGCCCCGCCTGAGCGGCAATCGCCGCAGAGTTGGCCGCTCCGGTACCGATGGCGGAGCCGGTTGTGCCGATACTCGTGGTCACGTTGCTCCAGGGATAGGTGCCGTTCGCATAGGGCGCGCCCGAAATAACCAGCCCGTGCTGATGGGCTGCGTTATAGCCTGGATCACCGGGCTGCAGGATGTAGGCGACAGTGCCGCCAAAGGCCAGATCGCCCGGTGCATGGGTTCCGCCCATGCTGACGGGGGCGCCAGAGAGATGCGCTGCAAACATCAGATGGTATAGTTTTGTCCCGTTATGCTGCCGTACCAGTTTGTTCCGTCCGACCAGAAGCCGAAATTGTCCGCTTTTCCTGTTGCATTGGTGAGCGTCGGAGCTGTTCCGCCGGCCCACTTCACCGACGTCGGCCAGCTCACCGTTCCGGTAGTGGACCATCGCAGCGAGAGCAGCAAGCTTTTGCCTGCTGCTGCTGCGGGGAAGGTCAGCGCTACCGATGAGGCATTCACGGTCAGCAGAAAAATGGTCGCCGTTGCAATACTGATCGTGTAGGCGCTGCCGCTGTTGGCCGTTACCGTGCCTTCGGTATAGCCGTTGATCGTCGGAGCGGTCACGCTCTTGTTCGTCAGGGTTTCGGTACCCGTCAACGTGGCGTAGGTCGCGTTCAGCCATTTCTTCACTCCGTCTGCCAGGGTTTCGTAAATGGGCATCAGAGATAGACAACAGGTTCGCCCGGCTCAAAGGCAATTTCCGTGGCCGAGAGCGCCACTCCGATCTCCTGGAAGACATTGCCCGTGCTGGCCGGAGCGGAGGCGCGCACGACGACGCTGCCGGCGGTTGTCGAAAGCACATACCTTCCCCCGGCGGTCAGTCCGGTCAGGATGGTATTGATGCCCGCCATATAGACGGTCGCTGTCGACCCGGATGCTACCGCGCTCAGCACAAAGCCGGTTGCCTCTTTCCCTGCGGTTGTCGCATCGGCCTTTCTTGCCGTGGCGGTACCGGCATTGTTATAGATATTGACAAAGTCACCGGCCGAAAGCGATTCAGAGGCGATCACCGATTTCGTTTCGGCGCCGATTCCCGTCGGCATAAAACTGTTGTCCAGCTTGCCCGTTCCGTCAAGTGCGGGGATTTTGCCCGCATCAGCCGCGCCCGCTGTTGTGGTGATTGCTGCAGCGAGCTTTTTCACGCCGCTGATAATGGTCAAAAAGGTCTGTGCCATACGCTCAAAGGTTTATTGGTTGTTCAATCTTCACCAGCATTGTTGTCGCTGAAAGCGCAATGCCCGTCGCCACCAGCCATCCCGTCACCGGCGGTACAGCGGTCAGCGTGCCGCTTGCGCTGAGGTAGATCCGTGCCCCTGTTACCCACGTCCAGCCGCTGAATTCCAGCATCCCGGCAGACTGCACCGCAAGCGCGTGCCCTGATGCCGCCGCTCCTGTGGAAATGCCTATCACCGTCGCCTCTTCTACCGATCCGGTTATTGCCGCATACCGTCCTGCGGCCGTTACCGCACGATGCCCGCCGATTGCCTCGGCCGCCGTAACGCTGAAGCCCGATGCATCAGTGCCCTGTTCTCCCTGCAGCCCGCGCAGCCCGTATTGCGCCATCTCAATCGAGATCGTGGCCGAGGGTATGACGGTAATGTCAATAGTCATCGCAACACCACTTTATACGACCCGAAAACATAGGGCCGCTGTTCATCGTCTATCTGCAGCACAACCCGGTACTGGTAACTCCCTACCGCAAAGCCGGCTGACTGCGTTGAAGCCACCGACCAGATCAGCACATTGGCGAGGATGGCAAGCCCGCCATTCGCCAGCGTATATTGAGCAACTACCGATCCCGTCCGTGTCGTTATCGTAATCACGGGATCCGTGCCCGTCAGGTCATACGGCACGCCGTTTACCGCAAACGAAAACCCAAGCACCCGGTCACTTCCTTGCACAATGCCGGTGTTGCACACTTGGGGCAGATAGCTTGTATCCGTTATCGTCATCCTTTTTACCTCCTCAGCCGTTGCAGTTCAGCAATAGGTCGGCGGCCAACCACCTCGTAGCCGCTGCCCAGATCGTACTCCAGCCCGCCTTGCAGCACCTCCGCAAACTCCCGCTCGTAGGCAATCCGGTAAAACAGCCGCAACTCATTCAGCTTCATGCCCTCAACCGAAAGCGTCGTTCCGTCAAGGGTCACCGTCGAGTGAAGCCTCGGCAGCACATGCCAGCCCAGCACCCGGTAGACCGCCGCCGTCACCCACTGCAGCGGGTTCAGCCGGTCAGGATCAAAAGAACCGTCACACCCGTCAGGCATCCGTAGGGGCGTATAGCGATACGCCCCAATAATTGCGCACCAGTAACGCTTCAGGTCACGCACCAACTCGTCACCTGCCACCTCGTGGTAGTCCTCGAACGAGGCAGCCCCATGCTCAAACACAGAGGGCTGCACCCGCAAAAGGTCACTGTCATCGGTAAAAATCATGGTAAACAAGTCGTTGATTTACCCGGCACAGATACAGGCCAGATTGGGATCCAGTGTTTTGATGCCGTAGAGCACATCAAAAGCCACCGAAATCTTCGAGGTCTCGCCCGTGTAAAAAATGCGGCTCCGCAGCACCAGCCCGGATTTCTCATCCACAACCGTCGCAATCTTTGCCCCAAGGTCATTGCCCGCCTCGGAAAGGGGAGCCATGGCCAGCGCAAAGGCGTTCTTGTGGTAGATCATGTTCTGCACATGGGTGTCAAGGCGCACCGTCACCACGGCATTGTCAGCCGCAGCAGCAGCAAGCGGGGGAGAGATGGTCACGGTCGAAAAGGCATTGCCGGAAGCCGTAAAGGTGCCTGTCACGGCATAGCGCTGCGTGTCACCGGCAATCGCAAAGGAGTCCCCGGCAACCAGCGTACCCGTAACAGTCGCGGCATCAAGATTGATCGTCGAAACACCTTTGGCATGGGCGCCGTTCATCGCCAGCGTGGTCACGGAGCAGGTGCCCTTCGTATGCGTGTTCACATTGTTGTTGGCAAAGAGCTCAACGCCGGAGCGCACCCCCATTGAGCCAGACAACTGGGCCGCCTGACTGGAGTGGCCGGCAAAGTTTGCATTGGCAAAGAGCTCTAGGAAGCCCGCTTCCAGGTCACTGCCGCAGCAGTAGACCAGCTTGCCGTCATTGAAAGGCACCTTGTTGTCACGCAGCACCTTCTTTGCCCTGGTCAAGTCCTTGTACTCCGTCGTCGAGGCAAGGTCGTAATACCAAGGCACCTCGTTGGCCAGCGAAGCCAGATTCATGTCGATATCGTCGCTGATGGCATAAATGGCCGGCGAGACATGATCGGTAATAATATTCTCACGCGACAGGGAAAACTCCTTGTCCGTCAGACTGAACTTCACCTCCTTCCAGTAATTCAACTGAATCTGAACGGTACCCGCTTCCAGATTCTGGTCACTCGACGGGGCATTCTGCGCCGTAAAGGTAGAGGGGCGGGAAATACCCGTAGCGCTCCCTTTTTGCTTCACATCCCGGTCATAACCACGGTGCACGCGGGCCGAACGCCCGAGAGCCTTTTCAAGAAGAATCAGTCCCTCCTGCGCATAAAAGAGAGGGTCATAATAACCAAGCGTATTTGTAGCCATAATGCAATCCTGTTAATATTAAAGAGCCTACCTCACAATTTCTATATGTCCGCCAGCCTCATCAGCCTTCGCCTTCATTGCCCTGTACGTCGCGGTATCCCTGGCCTGCTCCTCACTCAACTGGAACCCCGTTTTGCCCCCCTGCCCGCCTGACCCTTGGCTGCCGGCACCGCCCGGACCTGCCGGCATGAAATGCGGATTCGCCTCAAGAAAGTTGGCCACCATCTCTTCAATGCCGATCGCCTTGCCGTTTTTCGTCACGGGGTTTCCCTGAGCGTCAACCACACTCGGCCCCGTCGAGGCATCAAACTTCACTGAAGTGCGCAGCAGCGCCACAATCTGCTCAGGCTTCAGCGCCTTGGCCGCCGTCGCTGCCGTCAGCAGCTTGCCGTCCACCTCAGAGCGCTCAAGCTTTGTCGCCAGCTCGCGGATCTTCTCCTCAGCCGCCCGCTGCGCCTTCTCCAGCGCCGCATCCTTCTCCTTCACCGTATTGGCTATCAACTGCTCGTACTGCCCCTTCGCCTTCAGGTCATCCTCGGCCCGCTTCACTTCATCTTCCTTCAGCCTCTTGTATTCATCCACATTCACCCCGCTGAACGGCGCCTTCGCCGCAGCCACAGCAGCAGCAACCTGCGCCGCAACAGCAGCATCAAGCTCAGCCTGCGAAAAGCTCTTCTCTCCATCGCCGGCAGCGCTACCGCCGCCGCCAGCATCACCAGCAACCCCCAGCCGCACCGGCAGTAACAGATGCCGCAACCAAACAGGTAAAGCTATTATCATTTTATATCATTTTGGTTCGTTTAAATGAAAAAATATATAAAAAATGATAAAAAACTACAAAAAAAATAAGTAATAATGCGCAGCGCAAAGCAAGGCGGCGGAAGCGGCGGGGGAGCGGCAAGGCAATGCAGCGGCAGAGTATAACCGTGTGTATGGTCTTCAAAATCAGTAGGGTGAAAGATTGTGCAGGTGTAGCTGGTTGAGTATCTTACACGGCCATAGCGGCTTTGTTGGCGGCAGCTCAGATTTATAAAACACGGACTCCATGCACATTATCCATCCGATAAACGATTTTTTGTTTGAACTTTTCCCGAAGGCAAAAGAGGCGGGAAACAATATTGACGTCCTGAAGCAGGAGATTGAGGTCTTTTATACGGTAGGGCCTTTCAAACCGGCGATTACCATCGTCCACGGCATCATCGATATCACGATTGAGGGTGACCTGATCGAAAAGCACAACAGCCGTTACAACAAAGTCCTTGCTCTCTGTGATGCCCGCCAGTATCAAGAGGCCAAAGAGCAAATCAGTCAGCTCATCAAGGAAGCTCCTCATATTTCAGAATATCACCGGGTCCTTGGGCAAATCATGTCAGAACAGGGCGATCAGGACGATGCCATAAACAGCCTTATTGATGCACTGCGCTGGGATCCCAAGAACGAATGGGCACTCATCATGACGGGCAACATTCTGGCTCGCTATCAGCACGACCTTGAGTCGGCCATGAAGTACTATGAGTGCGCGTTGCAGCACAAGCCCGACGATTATGTTTCCATGACGCTTATTGCCATCAACCTGATCCAGAACGGGAACCCGGATGCGGCGCGTCAATACCTCGACAGGGCTTTTGAGGTCAATCCCGCCTATCCGAATATGTATTATGGCTTTGCCCTGCTGGCCGAGGCTGAACATCATGCCAAGGAAGCGTTTGAGATGTCGATTGTTGCGCTGTTCAAGAATCCAAAAAAGGATCTGCTCTATCAGCAATCGCTGAAGATGGCCATGAAGGCGGCCAGTGAGATTATTGACGAAGAGGTCGGTGGTGATATTGTCAATGCCTATGCCTCGACGCTGGAGGAGGAGTGCGGCAAGAAAATTGTTATCGAAGCGGTTGCCTGCTTAAAGACCGCGGCCAAAATCGAGTTTGCCGAAAACCACGACCGGACCTTTCACCTCGTCAAATACAATCCAGACTACCCGGCGGTTCATCACCTGATCATGCATGAGCTGACACACCTGCATTTTGCGGCTCAAGCGCGACAGGCAGGGAAAAACAAGCTGTTTGTCAGTTACGATGATAACAAAAAGCGATTCCTTGCCTCCCTTGATAAGGATGCCAGAAAGTTGGGCAAAAAAGGGTACGACGATGCAGTTATCAAGGAGTATTACACCTTGTTGTTTCAGGGGTTGAACGGCCAGATCTTCAACACGCCGATTGATCTCTATATCGAGGATTATCTGTTCCAGAACTATCCGGTTCTCATGCCCTATCAGTTTCTCTCGCTTACAGGTCTCATACAGGAGGGAATTCACGCAACGACCGATGAACAAATTCTGACCATTGCACCGCCCGTCATCCTCTCGAAATCAAAGACCTTCAATCTGGTCAATGCGCTTTTTCTCCTGAAGCGTTACGGGGTGAACCTTATAGAAGAACACAAGCCAACCGCGTCCGAAAGAGAGCAGGCAGAAACGTTCTACCGCGAATATGAGGAGTGCCGAACCCGGCACACACCCGGCGATGAATACGAACTGCTTCAGCGGTGGGCAAAGCAGTTATATTTGCAGAACTATTTCGCACTCATTGAAGAACCCGATTACCGGGAGCAAAGCGACCTCATCGAGCGCCTCTGCGCTGAAGCGCAGGTCGATTTGCCCGGCAAAAGTGATGCCGTTCATCCGGCAGACAAGAAGATGCAGCTCTTCACCGAGGCGCATCAGGGCAAAGATATCAATATGGCCGTAACCCGGTTCATGGTCGAAGCACTGCATTACTTCAAAAACCTGACCGACTCAGAGATCAATGCCATTGCCATCCAAATAGGCCTGATGTGCGGGGAAGGAATATCCCCGGATGCAGACGGCTACACCATCCCGCTCATAGCCGCCAAAACTTTCACCGGTTACCATGTGCTTGCCTACTATTATGTGAGCTGGGCAAAGGCATTCCCCGAGTACCTGCAGCAACTACAGTTGCCGTTTGATAAAGAGTAC